>DASYWC010000119.1:0-35033 GCA_035936615.1 Allosphingosinicella sp.
AGGGAGGTTTGCCACCATGCGCTATCTTCTTGTTGCAGCCGCGGCCGCAGGTCTTGTTTCTGCCACCGGAGCGGCGGCCCAGGCGATCACCACCCTCGGCAGCAGCGCTGCCCAATCGTGCTATAAGGCCGCACGCGATCATCGTACCGCTCTGGCCGAGTTGAGCAGATGCGATCAGGCGCTTAGCGGTGCGCTCTCCTTCGCCGATCTCGTAGCGACACACGTGAACAGAGGGATCCTTCACGCACTGAGGGAGGACTATTCCAAGGCGCTGAGGGACTATGACACCGCCATAGAATTGGATCCTAACGAAGCCGAGGCGTTTTTCAACAAGGGCCTCCTGCTGCTGCGCGCGTCCGATCGCGACAGAGAAGCGTTAGAAATGATCAATCTCGCCATCGCGAAGAAGACCAGGAAGCCAGCCGAAGCTTATTTCGCTCGAGCGGTGGCTCATGAGGGGCTGGGCAAGCCAGTCGCCGCGTACAAAGATTACCGGCAGGCCGCAGCGCTCGCCCCCAAGTGGGACCTGCCGGCGCGCGAGCTGCGGCGCTTCCGTATTAAGAGCTGATCTTCGATCGGGTCACAGCCCCCCACGTGTTGTTCGTCGAGCGTGAAGAGGCAGGCGGCGAAGCCGCATGTGCCGCTGTTTCTTGCACCGACGATTTGGCCGTTTCTTGGAGGGGCGTACTCTCATCCGCCTTGACCTCTGATCAGGGTCAAGGCGCCGGCAGAAGAAAACCGGCTGTTGGTCGAAACAACCCTCGTGATCGGGGGGTATCGCGCAACTAAACTGATTGACGGCGACGGCAGGGACGGGAGACGGAAGCATGAGACGTAACTGGTTGGCGGCGGCGCTGCTGCTCGCGGCGACGACGACCGCAATCGCACAGCAGGCACAGCCCACACCCGCGAACGCACAGCCCCCTGTAGGATTGGGGGTCGGAATAGAGGGTGGTCCCGAAGGCCAAAGAATTGCCAGCATCGTCCCCGGGGGAACCGGAGCCGCGATCGGAATCCGGCCGGGGGACATTCTTCTTCAGGTTGGGGGGAGGCCCGTCAACGGGCCCGAAGCCATCGGCGAATACGTCCAGAGCCTGAAGGTGGGAGATCCCGTATCGGTTCTCGTCAGGCGCGATGGGCGCAATGTCGAGCTGACGGGCAGGGCGTTGGCGCGGCCCGCGGGTTCGGCAACGGGGCAAGGCCCAGGAGGCGGACCGCCGCCGCCCGACCGGTCGACGCCTGTCGACGCAGGTGAGCTGCGTGAGACCTGGAACGATCGGGTGAGCCAAGGACCTCCGGTCGGTGCAATGCAGGAATTCGACGGGTGGAGCATGGGTGCTGCCATGCCGCTGCCACGCTCCGAGCATACGGTTGCGGAATTCAACGGGAAGATCTGGGTTCTGGGCGGCTATCCGCCGGGGCGACTGCCTTCCAACCTCGTCCAGATCTACGATCCGGCGACGAGCCGCTGGTCGCTGGGCCCGACCCTGCCGCAGCCGATCCACCACACCCATGCTGCGGCGGTTGGAGGCAAGCTCTACCTGATCGGGGGGGAGGTCGACGGGGCGAGCACCGGTAAGCCGGAGAAGTTCGTTGCCGACACCTGGGTCCACGATCCGGCGGTGGGCGGCTGGGCCAAACGCTCTCCGATGCCGACTGCCCGGAGCGGCGGCGGAAAGGCGGTGATCGACGGCAAGATCTACGTGGCAGGTGGCCGCCCGCCCGGGGGCTCGGCCTTCGAGGTGTACGACCCGGCAACCGACAAGTGGGAGAAGCTTCCCGATCTGCCGACCCAGCGCAACCACCTGGCCATGGTGGCGCTCAATGGGAAGGTCATCGTCGCGGGAGGCCGAACCGGTCCCGGCGCAATGGCCGAGCGGGTCGACGTGGTCGAGATCTACGATCCCAAGACCCGCCGCTGGAGCAAGGGTGCGCCGCTTCCGGCGCCGCGGGGGGGCGTCACCGGGGCGGTCCACGCGGGTTGCATGTTCGTGTTCGGCGGGGAGGGCGAGCGGACCCACGTGCTTGGCCTGACCCCCAACACCTACGGTTACGATCCGCGCTCCGACCGCTGGACCAAGCTTCGCGACCTCCCGATCGCGGTCCACGGGCTCAAGGGCAGCGCGGTGATTGGCGGGCGCATATTCCTGCCGGGCGGCGGGATCACGCTGGGCGGAAATTCGGGAACAAACGCCATGCAGGTGTACCGGCCGACGATGCGCTGCGAGTGAGGCCTTGCCCTTCTACTCGCCCTTGAGCTGACCGCGCGGCTTCGATCCGGTTCCTGCCGCAGGCACCGGCGGCGTGCACGCTTCCATCGCCGCTTGGAACCTCACCCGTTCGGGTGATGTGCGGCCGCATGCCCTCCCTTATCCAGCTTCCGAGGCGCCTTGAGGACGCTGAGACGGGAGGGTGGAATGACGAGAGCAGGCAAAACGACGATCAGCGCTGTCGTCCTGATGATCGGGGCTCAGCAGTGCCTCGCCGCCGACCTGTTCCAGGATACCCCAAGCGCTCCGGCGGCAGCCGGGGACAAGATCGAAGCGGCGGTCCGAAACGCGGAGCGAGAGCTCGCGGCAGTCGACGCAAATCGATCCGGCCATCGGTGAGGGAGATCTAGGATGCATGTTCTTGTGACGGGTGCGGCCGGCTTGATCGGAAGCGAAGTAACTGCGCTTCTGGCGGCGGCGGGACATAGCGTGACGGGGCTGGTCCGCTCCAACCTCCAGCTCGTGCGGAACGATCGAACCCCGATCAAGACCAGCGGGTGGCGCGGTTCGCCCCCGCCGGCGGGCAAGGTCGCGATCGTTGCAGGGGACGTCAGCCTGCCGGACCTCGGCCTGGGTGCGTCGGCCTATGAACGGCTCGCCTCCAGCCTCGACCTGATCGTCCATTGCGCGGCCGTCACCCAGTTCGCGGCGCCGCCCGAGCTTCACGCGAGGGTGAACGTGGCCGGGACGGCGAACGTCCTCGCGCTGGCGCGAAGCGGAAGGCCGCACGGAATACCGCTCGTGCATGTCAGCACGGCCTATGTCTGCGGCGATTCGGAGGGGCCGGTCGCGGAGGACATGCCGATCCGCTCGGATGGCTTCGCCAACGGCTACGAGGCCAGCAAAGCCTCGGGCGAGCGCCTGGTAGAGCAGGCGCGCAGGGAGGGGATGGCGATCGCCGTCGCTCGGCCCAGCATCGTCATGGGCGATTCGCGCACCGGCTCGATCCAGAACTTCTGCGACGTCTACCGGTTCATCCGGCTGGTCGCCGAAGGCAGCATCCGCTCGCTGGCGGTTGCTCCGCATGCCACCCTCGATCTCGTGCCCGTGGACTACGTGTCCGCAGCCATCGTGGCGATCTCGGAAAGGATGGACGAGGCGCGGGGAAAAAACTTCCACCTGGTATCGGGGCGGCCGGTACCGGTCGGGCAGTTCACCGCCGCCATCGGCGCGTATCCGGGGCTTGCATCGGTGGCGCTGGTGGAGCCGCGTGATTTCCGCCTCGCCGATATTCCGCGCCCGGAGCAGCGGTACCAGGTGGCGGTGGCGCAGCTCTACGGCCGCTATCTCCAGTGCAACCCGGTGTTCAGTCAGGATAATCTGCGTCGCCTTACCGGCGCCGGCTGTCCGCTCGTGGACCAGGCTTATTTCAAGCGCCTTCTCGACTACGCCGTCGAGCAGGGATTCATCCGCCCGGCGAACGGGCGGCTGGAGCAGGCGGCATGAGCGTCCTCGCCATCGCCCTCGCCATCCTTGCCGCATATTTGCTGTTCGTGATCTGGCGGCTTGGCCTTCATCAGCGGCTTCCGCTGGCCTTTTCCCATATCAGCCTGGAGAAGATCCCCGACCGCGCCGCGAAGCTGCACGGCGACGCTCCGCTCTTTACCTGCGATACACCGGTGCCGTGGCGCGTGGAGAGCCTGGGAGCGCGCTATCCCGACGACCACAGCTGGTCGGCCTTGCGAATCCGCGACACTGCCGCGGCGATTGCTTCAATGCTCCGGCACGAAATCGGAGTGGGGGAGGGTGAGCGGGTCGCCATTCTCAAGGCGAACCACTTCGACATCCATCTGCTGACGGCAGGTGCAGTCAGGGCCGGTGCCATCGCCTGTCCGCTGAACGGCCGCTTCGCCGCCGACAAGGTCGAACCGTACCTTTCCAACGTCGGCGCTGCGGTCCTGTTCTCAGACAGCGCCACTCTCGTCCGAGTCCTTCGCCAAGGCGGCACGCTCGGGCCGGTGAAGACCGTCATACTCGCTGAGCCGGCGGCAGCGGCGTCGCCTGAGGACGTCGAGCTGATTTCCGCCGCGGCCGAACTGCGCTGGATCGAGCCGCTGCTCGCAACAGCTCCTATCGACAGCAGCGTCGCCCGCAGGGGCGGTAGCGATCCGGTCTATCTGACCCATTCCTCCGGAACGACCGGCTTTCCCAAGGCGGTCATCCTGAGGAACGGCGCCCAATCCCACGCGGTTCGTGGTTGGCTTTGTTATGTGCACCTTTCGCGCCGGGACCGCGGCTACGTCGCCGTTCCGAACAATCACCAGGCGGTGATCCTGAGCTTCAACTCCATGCTGCTGCTCGGCCTGCCGGTGCACTGGTCCAGCAGCTACGGAATGGAGGATTTCGATCCGGAGCGGGTGATCGCGGAACTCGCCGAGGGCGGCTACACCGGCTTCTTCGGCTTTCCGATCACCTACACTCAGATGAAGGAAGTGGACCTTGCCGCTCACGACCTTTCCAGGATGCGCTTCTGGGCGAGCACTGCGGATGCCGCTCACGAGGCGATCCAGCGGCCGTTCGTTGCTCTCGGAGGGGCGTTCAAGAGCCTCGGCCTCCCACTGCGCGGATCGGTCTATCTTGACGCCCAGGGGTCGAGCGAGGTCGGCACTCCCTCCGTCATCCGCTACATCACTCCGCTTACCCGCAGGTTCGGCCGCCGTATCGGCCGGGTCGGATCGGCTCCGTTCGGCCCCCAGGTGCGGATAACCCGCCACGGCGGTCCGGTGAGGCGAGGGGAGGCGGGGCGTCTGGAGGTCAAGGGCAGGACCGTCTTCAACGGCTATTGGAACAACCACGCCTTGACCTACGAAGCGATCAGGGACGATTGGTTCTTCACCGGCGACATCGCCCGTCAGGAGCGCGACGGCAACCTCGTACAGCTCGATCGGGAAGTCGACGTGATCCACACCCGCGCGGGGCAAGTCTATTCGCTCCCGATCGAGGAGCGGCTTCACTATCATCCGGCCGTATTCGACATCTGCGTGTACGGCGCCCGCCAAGCTGACGGCAGCCAGCGCCCGGCGGCAGCAGTGGCGGTGCGGCCGGGATTCGACATCGATGAGCGCAATCTCGAGGCAGAGCTGAACGAGTTGCTCGGCCCCGAGGAGCAGCTGGAGCGCGTGGAGATTGTCGATTGGCGGGATTTTCCGGTGGGGATCACCGGAAAGACTCTGAAACGCACCTTCAGAGAGCGGACGGAGACCGGGCCGGTGACGGAGCAGAACAGGCCCGTCGGCTTTCGCAGGCGAAACGCGACCCAGACGACCGGCTTGCCACAGCCACCCCTGCCCGCCGCTCTGGTCCGACAGTAGCTCGTCTCTGTAAGAGCCTTTGGGTCAGCCCTGACTCGTGGGGCCCACGACTTGCCGGGCCTCCAAGGCATCCCTAAGTGCAGCTATCTCTCCGCTCAGCCGCGCCAGGTCCGGCGCTCCGGCGATCTCGCCGTCAGCGGCTTCGGCATCGCGCCCGACGAAGAAGCTAGCGAACGCCGCCGTGATGTATCCGAAGACCGCGAGACCGTAGAGGCTCAGAAGCGCGGAAAGGACTCGGCCTTCCGTGGTGATCGGCCAGAAATCGGTGCCGATGCTGGCGATCAGCATTCCGGTCCACCAAAGGGCGTGGCCGTAGGAGGTGAAGCCGCCGGGGCTCTGCTCCGCCGGTTCGAAGCTCATCATGCCGGCCGCTCCCAGCAGGAGTATGACGAGCGTGAGCGCAAGCACGTAGCCGAACTGCCGCCGCTTTAGCGTACTGCGAAGAGCGTTCATCCCGCGGTTGGCGGTTCCTACGACCCGGACCAGCCTTAGTCCTCGTAGCGCTCGCGCAGCCCTGAAGACCGCGAAAGCCCTGAATAGCCGAAGCGCCGGCACGATCAACGCGATCACGGTAAGCCAGTTTTCCCGTAGGAACTGCCGCTTTTCAGGAGCCAGGCTGAACCGTAGCGCGAACTCGGCGATGAAAGCGATCCATATCGCCGTTCCGAACCATTCCAGGAGAGCGCTGCTCCCGCGCGTCAGCTCCAGAATGACCAGCACGAGCCACAGGAAGCTGAGCACCAGCATCGGCTTCTCCAACCAGGCGTCCAGCTCGCGCAGCGCCTTCCAGTGATCTGCCTTCGTATCCACGCGACCCCTCCTGGTGTTTGAGCGGTGGATGATAGGCGCCTAGGCTGTAAGGCTCCAGCGGGGTTTCGCGCTGGCTAGATACGGCGGACTCCGGTGAGCAGGCTCTGATCGAAACCTCCGCCGTGGATGACGGATATGTCCCCGGTGGTTTCAAGAACCACGGCATGGACCTTTGCGATGTCGGAGACATTCGCCGCTCGCAGCTTCTCGATGACGCTCGATCTCGTGACTCGGCTTTCCGCCAGCGCCTCGTCCAGGAACTCGCCGTTTTCCATCAGCAGGACCGGAGAGTTGGACATGACAGCGCCTAGGGATTTGGAGTGTTGCCGAGCCGTGGCGAGCAGCCACTGAATCAGGAACACCCCGGCTATCGCCGCCATGGCCTGGAAGAACTCGCTCCAGTCTGCCCGAGTGCCAGCCTGGGCGATCAGCGAGCCAGTCGCGATGGTGGCGACGAAGTCGAACGCGGTCATCTTGGAGAAGGCACGCAGTCCGACGATCCGAACCAGAAGCACCGTCCAGAGCACGGCGGCGCTGGTGAGTATCAGGCCGCGAACAATCGGGCCGAAGGACTCGAGACCGATCACAGCCTGGTAGCCCTCGGCGGCGGAATGGACTCACTTCCGGTGCAGATAGCAAGCTCCCCCAAGTCTAGACGAATTCGACCGTAGTGCCCTGGCTGACTGCCTTCCCAAGCTCGGCAGCATCCCAGTTCGCAAGGCGCACACAGCCGTGGCTGGCGGTCTTGCCGATCAGCTTCGGATCCGGCGACCCGTGGATTCCATAGCCCTCCTTGCTGAGGTCTATCCAGGTCGATCCGACCGGATTGTTGGGACCCGCAGCGATGGTGAGCTTCTTGTCGGGCCCCCATTTGCGACCCTCCGGACTGAAATAGTATTTTGGCGCGGGAGCGACGGCCTTGACCTGCATTTTGCCGCTGGGGGAGGGGAAGGTGCTGCTTCCCACCGTGGCAGGATAGGTCGCAAGCAGCTTGCCGTCCGAAGCATAGGCTCGGACTGCCGACGCTTTCTTATCCACCTCGATCCGGGCAACGTCCGCTCCGATCTGCTCGTCACCCGCCTTGACGACGGTGATCTTGGTGCCCGCCTTGCCGAAGTCGACGCCGGGGTTCAGCGCCTTGAGGAAGCTCTGATCCATGTGGAATTTCTCGGCCAGCGCTTCCGCCGGACTTTCATAGGCCAGCTTGTCCAGCTTGGCTTTCTCTTCCATGCTGCTCGGGACGTTCACGAATGGACCGTCAACGTCTTCGCTCGTGATCGTATAGCGGTGGACGATGTCGCCGGAATAGTCGGCGACCAGCTTGCGAAGCAGTTCGGAGCTGATCTTGCCGGTGACCGGCATTCCGTTGGCGCGCTGAAATGACTTGATGGCGCGCGCGGTGTTGCCGCCCATAATTCCGTCGATGACCCCGGGCGAGTGCCGGCTGTGGTCGAGCAATACCTGAGCGACAAGGGCGTCCCTGCTTCTTGATCCGGAGAAGATGTCGCTCGGTGCCTCCTTGGGCATGGTTAGTGAAACCATGTCC
This sequence comes from Allosphingosinicella sp., assembly GCA_035936615.1. Classification (GTDB taxonomy): domain Bacteria; phylum Pseudomonadota; class Alphaproteobacteria; order Sphingomonadales; family Sphingomonadaceae; genus Allosphingosinicella. Next base: position 7,938 of record DASYWC010000119.1, read on the forward strand.
TTGGCTGATAGTGCTATGGGCGATGCAACTAACATCAAGGCGGCGGCGACCTTCAACAGCTTCACGTATATTCTCCTCTATATCTTATGTTATCTACGTGTCCGCCAGTTTATGGTTCCTTATCTTTCAACAGTTTACGCCTTTGGGATAACATCTGTTCAACATCTTCTGCTTCTTCCTCCACGCGGTCGAGCGCGGCTGCCTGCAGTTCGAGCCGGTATAAGGATTTAAGCTTGGCGATCTCGCTTTCCAGCGCCTCGATCGCCTCTACGGACCGGCAGCTCTCCGCCACCGCGCCCATCGTGAGCAAGGCGTGCACGGCGGCGTTCATGTCCCGGGCGACATATTGACGCATTCCGCCGAACCCGCGCCGGATGAAGCCAGCGAAGGTCTGCGGCCTGGCGAGGACGCGGACAACCCCCTCTTCGTCCACCCGCTGCGGCGAGGGAAAGCGCCGCGATGCCATTTCCGAAGCGCCGGCACCCAGCCAGTCGAGGCAGGTCATTGCGGTATAGGGGTCGTTGACGCCGGAGGACAAAGCGCGCGCCCCGATCTCCACCAGCTCGTCCACCAGGAAGGTGAGGTCGCCATAGGGGGTGCGGCCCGATCCGATGCTGTAGCTGTCGCGCAGGTCCTCTGCGGCCTCGTCCGTCAGCCGCTCCGGCGGCCAGGCCTCGATTATGATGCGGCCGGAATGGATGTAATCGCCGGGTTGGTGCCGAAGGCGCACGACCAGGTCATGCTCGGTCGCGGCTTGAAGCAACGCTTCGTCGTCGATCCCCTGGATGTACCCGGTCGCCTGCGAACAGACGCTCGCCGTCTCGCCCGCCTCTCCGCGCAGCTGCGCCAGCGCCTTGAGGGAAGGCTCCACCGCTCCGTCGTGATCTTCGGGACGGTCCCCGATGAAGGCTGGGAATCGCTCCTGGACGCCGTCGATGAGCTGCCTTCCGATCTGTGCCACCACATTGTTGATGTGGATGCTGTTGGGAACGTGATGGATGAAATAAATGAAGACCGCGATAGAGCAGAGCGCAAGCAGCAGGCCGACCATGACCGCCATTTGCGGCACGAACTGCGCATCGCCATCGCCGCCGCGTATCGTTCGAAGAACGACCAGGCAGTAGACGAAGGTCGCGATGAACGTACCCAGTGTCACCTGGTTGCCGCGATCGCTCATGAAGTTGGTGAGGATCCGGGGGCCGTACTGGCTTGCAGCGTAGGCGATGGCGACAATGGTGATCGAGAACACCACGCCCGCCACGGTGATCATGGAGCCGGCGATGGTGGAGAGCACCTGGTGGGCGCCGTCGGGCTTGGCCTTTTGATACCAGCCAAGCTCGCTCAGTAAGCCCGTGCCCGGGCCGGCATCCAGCCACACCATCACCGCGCCGAGCACGATGGCAAGCACCGCCATCACGCTTGGCAGGAACCAGTAGCTGGCACGTACGGCATCAAACAGCCGGGAGAACAGGCGCTTCATGCAAATAGAGACGTTCCGAGGCCGGTTTGGTGCCGGAGGGTAGCCTTCGGGTTCGAGGAGAGGGAACGGACCCGGCACTAAGCTGTTGGTAAAATAAGCCTTCTGCGCGGTTCTCCAATGCCCACCCCGAGCCCGTGCAGGGGGTGTCGCCCCAGGTACCGCGGCGACGCCCACGATAATTCGCGCTCCGGTGCCTGTTCGCTTTGTTTTTGGAGACTAGTGAGTGCCACGCCCTTTCGAGAACGACATGCTCAAGGTGCCAGGGGCCCGTTCCTGCCGCCCTGTGTACCGGGAAGGCTCGACGAACGTTTGTCCGGGCTGTGGCCGCTCTCAGTGGCTGATCGGCAGGTTCTCCTCGGAATGCGCTTTCTGCGGTACGGCGCTGCCGCTTCAGGAAGGAAGCACCCGCCAGGCCTACAACCATCTGGACAAGCCGGCTTTCTTTACCCGCGGCCCCGGATCGCATCGGTAGCCACTTCCCTGAGCCAGCTCACAGCGCATCCGGCCCCTCCCCCTCCAAGCTCTAGCGAAGTCGAGCCATTTCATGGCTTTACGACTAAAAAGCGCTAACGATCTCCTGCCGAACATGATATAGGCCGACCGATCGCTCGATGCGTCCGGTTGGGCGCCTGCTAGGGGGAGTATGTATGCGCAAGATCGGGTTCGTCGTCTGGCTCGCGGCTCTTTTCCTGGTCCAGCCGGCCTGGGCTCAGGTCCCGCAGAAGTTCCAGCACCTCGAACAGCGGCTCGCCGCAACCGCCCGCGAAAATCCCGGCGACTATGGCTTTGCCGCATACGACTACACGACCGGCGAGGTCGTCAGCTTCAACGGCGACAAGCATTTTCCGATGGCAAGCACCATGAAGATCGCCGTGGCCGCCGCCTATCTGGCGGAGGTGGATGCCGGCAGGCGCTCGCTGTATGACATGAGCGGCGGCTCGACTGCCCTCAATCTCATGGACCGGATGATGGTTCGAAGCGACAACCGCGCCACGGACCTGCTGATAGACATGCTCGGCGGTCCCCGTGCGATCGACTCGTGGCTGCGCTCCCATGGGCTGAACGGGTTGCGCGTCGATCGTAACATCGCCCAGCTCCTCGCAGCCCGCCGCGACCTTTGGGATGTCCGCGATTCCAGCACTCCGGTGGGAATGCTCGAATTGCTTCGGCTGGTGGACGGGAACCGGGCGCTGTCTCCACAAAGCCGCGGGATGTTGATGGACATGATGCGGCGCTGCGCGACCGGTGCAAACCGGATCAGGGGCATGATGCCGCGCGACGCACTGATCGAGAACAAGACCGGGACCCTCAATAGCTTCACCACCGACGTCGGCTTCATCACGCTTCCGAGCGGGCGCCGAATTGCCGTCGCCTTCTTCGCCCGCGGAGGGGACAACAGGCCCGCCGTCATCGCCACGGCCGCACGCGCCATCTACGATGCGTTCGGAGAGGACATGGGAACCGCCAAAGTCCTGACGGGCAGCAATGCCGGCCGCTCCTACGCCCAGTAAGCTTGGCTAAGGCTGAGGCTCATCTGCCTGAGACAGGGCTGGCAACGCTTCCTGAAAGGCCGTTATGAGAACACCTTGCGTGCAGCAGCGGCCAGCAGGCCCGTGGGTAGAAGGCGTCCTGCACCGGCGCGCATTGCTCCAGGGCGGCCTGTTCCTGCTGGTTGCTGGGCTGGCGGGATGTTCCCGGCAGAGTGAGGGGCGGCCGGCAGAGCCGGTGCGCGACGTGGCCGGCGGGGCATCGGAGCCACCTCTTGCCATGACGGTATACAGGGACCCGAGTTGCGGCTGCTGCGAAGCCTGGGCATCGCTTGCGCGGCAGGCGGGGTACCAGGTGTCGCTCGTGGATCACCCGGACATGGCGGCCATCAAGAAGCAGCGCGGGGTGCCTGAGGAGCTTGCCTCCTGCCACACGGCGGACGTCGACGAGTACACGATCGAGGGACATGTGCCCTTCGAAGATGTCCAGCGGCTTCTGAGCGAGCGCCCTAAGGACATCAAAGGCATTGCGGTTGCAGGCATGCCGCGAGGATCGCCCGGAATGGAAATGCCCGACGGAGCCAAGGATGCGTTCGAGGTCGTGGCGTTCAGGACGGACGGCACAAGCTTCGTCTACCGGACTAGCGGCTGACCCCGCCGAGCGCGTCTAGAGCGGCGCCGACGTGAAGGCGCATCTGAGGATCACGCGTGACCTCGAGCATGGCGGCAAGGCTGGCCCGGGCCGGCTCCACCTCACGAAGGACGAGTTCTATCCGAGCGCGCTCCCACCAGCCGTGGCCGTGCTCCGGCGCAACGGTGGTGATGCGCTGGTAGAGGCTAAGTGCCCGCTGAGGCCTTCCCGCCCGCTCCGCCCGAGTGGCCTGGTTCATCAGAAGGCGAACCAACACCAGCCGGTTCGACATCGGCGCGAGATGTTGAAGGGCGACCTCCGGGGCGTCGCCGAGGAGGGAGGCGAGTTGCTGTGCGCCTACGGTCGCTCCGCCGTTGAAAGGGTCAACGATCAGTGGGGCGTGCTCCGGCCCGAGCCGGACGAGCACGTGCCCGGGGGTGTTGAGGGCGTCCGCCGCCCAGCCGAGCCGCCGGGCAACGGCCACGTAGAGGATCGACAGGCTGACGGGCAGGCCGCGGCGGCGGTTCATCACCTCGATGAGGTCCGCGTTGGCCGGATCGTCGTAGGTTTCGCGGTCGCCCCGGAAGCCCTCCTCCTCGAACAGCACTGCGGCCAGAGCGCCCGCTCGGGCGCCAGGCGCCGCACCTTGCGGCTGCCGGCTCACGCGCTCGGTGAAGTCGTCCAGCGCCTTCAGGTAGGGCGTGAGGCTGACGCGCGGGTGATCGAGAGCCGCCAGCTCCAGAGCGGCCGCGTCGAGCGCGATCTCCTCGTCGTCGACGAGGCCAAGGTGGACAATCTCCTCAAGCATGCGATGTGGAGCGAGCCGCGCGGTCGATGGTTCCGATGAACGTCGGAGGCACGTGCTCGATGAGCCAGACGCCGTTGGAGCTCCTGTAGAACAGGAAATCGGTCATGTCCGAGCTTCGGATGGCGAGCACCGCCACTTCACCGCCCCTCCGGCCGCCGACCTTCAGCGCGGTGGCGACATCGGCGCTGAGGTGGACATGGTGGCGGCGGCCTTTGGTGAGGCCTTCACGCATGATCCGGGGGATGAGGTCCGCCTTCGTTCCGTGGTAGAGGAGCGCCGGAGGCTCCATCGGTTCGAAGCCCAGGTCGACGTCGATGCTGTGGCCCTGGTTCGCGCGGATCCTGCTTCCGTCGGGGCTGAGGGCGTAGCGGCTCTTGTCGTTGCTCCTGACCAGCTCGGCGAGATCGGAAGCCGTCAAGCCGCCGAACCTAGCGCTGATCGCGACCAGCACGTCATCGACATCGGCCCAGCCGTTGCGGTCGAGGCGGAGATATGCGGACCCCGGGTCGTGGCGGAGGATCCGAGCGAGGAATTTGCTGACCTTGATCATATGTTTTCGACGCTCGCCACAGGAAAAGGGAGCCAGGTGAATTGCGGTTGGCCTCGTCCGCCCCAATAGTGTAGCCATGCCGCCGCTTATGTCGAAAAAAATGTTCAAGTTCCGCCGCTTGGCCAAGGCTGAAGGGCTGCCCTGCAGGTTCCGGCTGAGCCACTTGGCGGCGGTCGCGCTGCTGCTCGCTCTGCCGGGGTCGGTCGTCAGCCAGCGCCTCCCGCCGAGCGCACGGGTCGCTCCGCATGGGGAGTGGTTTGCCCTTCAGCGGCCACCCCAGGTGGAGCTCGCCGAGCAGGAGAGCCTCAGGGGCGCGCTGGCCGCGCTGAAGCCGCAGCGTCCAAACGTGGTCGACGCCTATGTCGTCGTCGCGGCGCTCAATTCCGACCCGGTGTTCGGGCGCGAAGCCCGGGAGGCGGGGCGGGTGCTCAGCCGCCGGTTCGACGCCGAGGGACGCACCATCGTGCTCGCCGACGGGGAGGGCGAGGACCAGCCTGCGGCTCCGGGCTCGCCCGATGCACTGACCCAGGCGCTGCAGAGGGTGGGACAACTGGCGGATCGGCAACAGGACGTGGTGATCGTCTACACGACCTCGCACGGATCGGCTGAAGGTGGCCTTGAGTACCGGGACCAGCAACGCGGCTTCGGCAGGATTCGGCCGGAGCGGCTCGCAACTATGCTGGAGGGATCGGGAATGACCAATCGGCTGGTGATCCTGTCGGCCTGCTATTCCGGCGTTTTCATTCCACGGCTGGCGTCGGGCACGAGTGTCGTGATCACCGCGGCGGCTTCCGACCGCCCCTCATTCGGCTGCAGTCCGGGGAACGACTGGACCTACTTCGGCGACGCCTTCGTCAACCGGGAAATGCGCAAGCCGCAGCCGCTTGGAGCGGCCTTCGCGGAGGCCAGACGCCTGGTTTCACAATGGGAGGCGCGCACTCGCCTGCCCAACTCCAACCCGCAGATGAGCGTCGGAACGGAGGCGGCGCGCTGGCTCGCGCCCCTCGAGAGGCGCAGCCCCGCCCGGCCCACCCGTCCTGTCGGCCGTTCGCCCGCGGACGGCGGCGCCCGCTGATCAGGCCACCGGCGCCGGCGTCAGACCTGGATCAGGAAGGCGGTCGCGTACATCACCAGCACACCCAATGCGGCGCCGCCGAGGGTGGTGCCCGTGGCCCAGGAGCCGCCTTGCTCCCGCGCCTTGCGGGCAAGATAGGCGCCGACCTCGATGATCACCTGAAGGATCGCTCCGGCCCCGATTCCGAGCGCAAGAGCCGCCCAATGCGCGGAAAAGGCGAAGCTCCCGATCCAAATGCCGAGAACCGCCGGGAGCCCGGCAAGCGCGACGAGGCCCGAGAAGACCTTTAGGCGGGGGCGCTCGGCAAGCATCGGAGCCGTGATCCCGATACCCTCCGTGATATTGTGAAGCGTAAAGCCGATGACGAGAAACGACCCGAGGGCCGCCGCTCCGGTCGCGAAGGCGGCTCCGATCGCCAGCCCCTCACCGAGATTGTGAACTCCGATCCCGAATGCGATCGAGGTTGCCAGAGCGATGCCGCTCAGCGGCTCACCCTTCCTTCGGCCAAGCACCATCAGGAGAGCGAAGGTGAACGCCGCCGGAATCCAGACCAGCACCGCCCCGTGGAACTCGGCAGCGGCCTCCCCGGCGAACTCCAGCCCCTCAGCGAGAGTGTCGACGAGCAGAAAGGCGAGAAGGCCGATGGTGAGGGCCAAGGCGAACTCGAACGCCGCCGGCCCTGCCGACCGGAGCGCCGGGTAGAACATCATACCCAGGGCGACCGGCACCACTCCGACGAACAGGCCGATCAAGGCGTAGAAGTTGACCCGCTCCGCGGTCATTCCCGGAGTCGCTACGGCGACTTCGATACTATGTTCGAACGCGGCCCCTGTACTGGTGAGGAGGGTCAGGTGGTGCGCTTCGCCGGCCACCCAGGGGTAGGGGATTCGAAGCCAGGCGGTCCCCATCCGCTCGATCGGCCCGTGCGGATCCTGGTTGAACGCCCAATAGGCGCCGTCCACCTGCACCTGGACGATCCTCATAGGCTCTGAGCCGCCAGCGCGTATTCGAACGCCGATCCCCTCCTCGTCGAGGACGGTGCGCTCGATGGTTAGTTGTTCGACTGGAGGAGCGGAGCCGGTGAAGGGTCCGAGCGGGTCGCTTGCGAGGAAGGCGGCGGCCACGGCGACGATCAGGAGCAGTGGCAGCAACGCCCACAGGAGCGGCCGGCTCACCCCCGAACCTCGAACAGGCTCATCCAACCGAGCTCCGCGAACTCCGACTGGTGGGCGTGGAACATGTAGAGCCCAGGCTCGTGGTCCTTGAAGCTGAATTCCAGGATCCCGCGCTGGCCCTGACACTGCATGACCGTGTCGATCGTACGCAGGGTTGGAGTGAGCGTGGTCCCGTGATCGTAATAGTCGAAGAAGTTCGCGTGGAGGTGGAGCGAGTTGATCGGGTCGAACTCGGTGACGTTGATCAGGTAGAGCCTGACCGGGCGCTCCCGGGCGATGACGATCGGCCGCTTCGTGTAGGCATGGGCTATGCTGTTGACGGCGTAGACCTCGTTCTCGTCGTCGAAGTTGGTGTCGAAGGCGTTCATCACCAGAACGAATTCCTGCCAGCCCGCATTTTCGGGAGAACCAAGCACTCGGGATCGCGCTGCGGCTTGCTCCTCCGGGCGGCGGGCAGGATCGGGGTCGACGATGAAGGCGCCGTAGAGGCCCTTGTGGATGTGCCGCTTCAGAGGAACCGAATGGCAATGATAGAGGTGGCAGCCGAACGGGATGGCGTCGAATTCGTAGATGAACTCCCCGCCCGGCAGCACGTTGCCGGCACCGGGGACCCCGTCCATCCGGGCGGAGTGGATTCCATGGAAATGGATGGAGTGCGGGTGAGAGCCGAAGTTCTGGAAGCGGATCCGAACCCGGTCGCCCTCCGTCACCCGAAGCGTGGGTCCGGGCACCCGGCCGTTATACACCCAGGCCGGGAACATGAGCCCGGGCGCGATCTCGATCTCCTTGTCTTCGGCGACTATCTCGAACTCGCGCAGGGTACGGCCGCCAGCAAGCGGTGAAGCCTTGCCGGTGTCCCAATCGGTCAGGATTCGGTGGGGGTCGAAGCCGTTGCGGACGTAGTCGACCTCACCCGGAGTGATCATGCCGTCGTGCGCGCCGTGGGCGCCGTGCGGGGTTCGCAACCGCTCCGCTCCATTGGTCTGGGCGCTCGCCTGCGGACCCATTAGCCGGGTTGCTCCTCCGGCCAGCAATCCTCCGGCAAGCAGGAAGCGGCGGGATACCGCGCTCTTCCACCACCCCTTCATGGTGCTTCCGGGAGCCTGATGGGTGCCAAGTGCTGCGCCGCCAGTTGAATGCTGCTTCGGCTGGAGGATGTAGCCTCGGTTACAACTTCTGACAATGCTTTCCTTTTGAAGGCGCGGCGGCTAATCTAAGTGAGAAGGCGGGATTGGCGGCGAGATGGCCCAGGGCGAACAAAGCGAGGCATCGGAGGAGCGGTCCGCCTTGCGGGCTGACCAGCAGGTAGCGAATTTCTGTCACACCCGGCGAGCCCGCAAGACCGAGATCGCCGAGGACTATGTCGAGCTAATCGCCGACCTCATCGACACGGACGGGGAGGCGCGAGCCGTAGACATCGCTCGAAGGCTCGGGGTCAGTCACGCGACGGTGATCAAGACCGTCGCCCGGCTGCAGCGCGACGGGCTGGTGGTGACCAAGCCGTATCGCTCGGTATTCCTGACCGACGAGGGCCGGCGAATGGCCCAATGGTCCCGCGACCGGCACGAGCTGGTGGTGAAGTTCCTGCTTGCCTTGGGCGTAAGCGCCGAGGCGGCTCACGCCGACGCCGAAGGAATGGAGCACCACGTCAGCCCCGAAACCCTCGCCGCTTTCGAGCGCCACATCGAGCGGCAGCGGAGCGGGCAGCAATCCGCCTAGGGCAAGGCGAAGACGAACAAGGTGCTGCCCCGCTCATGGCCGAAGGTGCCCGGAGCGAAGCCCTTGATCCACCCGCCCCAGCCGGTCGGAACCGCGACATATTGCTTGCCGCCGACGCTGTAGGTCACCGGGCTTGAATGGATCCCGCTACCGGTCCTGAACTGCCACAGCTGGCTGCCGTTCGATGCGTCCAGAGCGATGAATTCTCCGGTGGGGGTCCCAACGAAGATCAGGCCGCCGGCGGTGCTCAGCAGCGATGCGACGATCGGCTGCTGCGACTTCCACTGCCACGCGAGGGTCCCGTCGGGGCGGTACGCCTTCACTCCGCCGCCACGTACCTGCTGCGGATGGACCGTATAATCGCCGCCCCAGTGGCTAAGGCTTTCCTTGGCAGGGGTCTCGAAGCGGCGGTAGATCGCGCAGGCGTCGATTACCGGAGTGTAGAGAAGGCCCGTCTGCCGGCTGTAGGTGGCGTGAACCCACTCCTTCGCGCCCGAGGGTCCCGGACAGATTTCCCTGCCGGTCTCCGTCGGCTCAAGCCGATCGGAAACCCGGCCGCTAGCCGGATCGATCCGGCCCCATGTGACCCGGTCCCCGAACTGTACGGTCCTCAGCCTCTCGCCGGTGGCTCGATCGAGGATGAACAGATATCCGTTCTTGTCAAAATGGGCGAGCAGCCGGCGCCCGCCCTCTTCGAACAGGATGTTCTCGTTGACGCCGGAATAATCCCACACGTCGTGAGGAGTCCATTGCTGGTGCCAGCGGACGCTCCCGTCGTCCGGGTCCATGGCCAGCACGCTGTCGGTGTAGAGATTGTCGCCCGGGCGCTTTCGACCGTCGAAATCGGGAGACGGGTTGGACGTGCCCCAATAGAGGAGGTCCAGCTGCGGATCGTAGGTTCCGGTGATCCAGGCGCTTCCGCCGCCCCTCTGCCAGCTGTCGTTGTTGCCCCAGGTCTCCGAACCGGGTTCGCCGGGCTTGGGAACAGGATAGCGGCGCCAGATACGGCGGCCACTGTCGATGTCGAACGCATCGATATGGCCGCGAACGCCGTATTCGGCGCCGGACGAACCGACGATCACCATGTTCTTGACCACCAGCGGAGCCATGGTCGAGCTCTCGCCGGCCCGAGGATCGAGCCAGCTCTGCTTCCAAACCGGCTCGCCCGTCCGGGCGTCGAGTGCGTAGAGAACACCGTCGGGGCTCGAATAGAAGACCCGGCCTTTCGCCACCGCGACCCCGCGGTTGACGTTGCCGCAGCACAAGGGGACGTCGAGCGGCACCGCGTGCTGGTAGCGCCAGAGCTCCTTTCCCGTGGCAGCATCGAAGGCCCAGACGTAGCCGTCCCAGCCGGACACGAACATGACTCCGTCCACCACGATCGGCGCGGCTTCGAACGAGTATGTCGCGGGAGCCGCAAGCAGCCCCAGCGGAGCGACCTGGAACTGCCAGGCGGGTCTCAGGCGAGACACGTTGGAGGCGTTGATCTCGCCGAGGCTCGAGAAACGCTGCCCGTCATAGGCGCCGTAATAGGTCAGCCAGTTGTGGGGCTCCGATCGCGCGTTGGCGATCCTGGCTCCGGTGAGGGAGTCGCCCACCGGCGGCGCCTGGCCCACCATCGCCTGGTCCAACTCGTCGAACGATTGCTGGCGCTGGGTCACGGGCCAGTTGGGTGCGGTCTCCGAGGTCTGACAGCCGGTCAGCGCGATGGCCGCCGCCGCCAGGAACTTAGTGGTTGCGGTGCGCACGGGGCGGCCTCCTGCTTCCGGGCTGGGGCTGTGGCGGGCGGTCGAGCCGCGCGTGCGGCGGCACCTCTCCTTTCACGAAAACGAAGCCGAGCATTCCGCGCGTTCCGTGGTTTTCGACCGGGCAGCCGAACCAGTACATACCCGGAGTGTCGAGCTGCACCCGGATCACTCCGCGGGTCGCGGCCGGAAGCCGAAGCAGCTGGCGCGAGCCGTTGCTCTGGATGTTGACGGCGTGGATCCGGTGGTCCTCGTTGGTGACGTCGAGCTCCAAGGTGCCGGGCTGCTGCATGGTGATGATCGCCGGATACCAGAGATATTCGTCCCTCGGCACCCGGATCCGGTCGCGCATGATCCCGTCGCGGCCCATGGTTGAGCGGGACAAGCCTCCGGTGGCGAACAACCGCCCGACCAGAGCCTCGTTGGGCTCGTCCAGGTGCGGGAGCTCGTTCATCAGAGCGACCATCTCGGGGTCGAGCTGGCCGAGTACGCCGGGGCGCAGGAGGCCGGCATAATCGCAACTGCTAAGGGTTAACGTAGATGCAAAGAGCCCAACCAGGGCAGGCAAACGCCACTTGGCCATCGGTCATCCTTCCAAGCCAGCCGCCCCCCGGTCGACTCGAAGAAGCTTCTGGATACAGGAACCCGCGCCAAAACGTAGCCGGAATAAACTTAACTTATTTCTATGCGGCTTCTACGCCACAGCTGCCCCTTCCGCCGTTGCAGACGACATGAAAAAGGCGCGGCCGCGGCCGCGCCTTTTCCGCCACCGGATCAGGGCTTAGCCGCGTGCCATGTTCTGGTGGACGGCCCGCCACTTCTCCTGGCCCTCGCGAACCGAATTCCAGCACTGGGTGATGACGCTTCGGGTCTCGGGGGAGAGCTTGTCGTCCTGGAGCGCGGCTTCCCACTTGCCGCGAAGGTAGCTCTCGCCGTGGTCGACTTCGGCTATGACGGATTCGTCGTCGCCTCCGGTGGCTCGGTCGCGGATGGTGAGGAACGCGCGGTGGGCTGCGGCAAGAACGCTTCCGTCGTCCTCGGGATTGCCGCCGAGCCGGCGGACTTCATCCTGCAGCTGGCGGACCACCTGCTCGCGCTCGCCCGCGCGGCTCAGGAACTCCGAGCTGAATCGGCTTGCGCTCGCCTCTTCGGCCGAGCGGCGGTAGCCGTCGACGCTGTCCAGAGTGGTCTCGATGAGGCTGTTGAGCACGCTGATGTCGTGGTCCTGGTCGCGCATGGCTTTCTCCTGTTTTCGGGATGGATCCTGCCTCTGCAACGCCCCCCGCCGACTTAGGTGCCGACGCTGCGACAAAGCGGCGCGGGCGCGGGCCAACCCGGTGCGGGTCCGGAACGGCCCGTCTCCAGGCGCGTTCGATTGCGGCATTGAGGAGGCTGATTTGAACGACAGAGACGAGCGCCGGCGCGGCGACGAGCGCGGCAAGCGCGCCAGCTTCAATCCCGACAGCGGGGAAGTGCATGGCAGCGGCTCGGGAGCGGGCGGCGGCGGCAACCCCGGCGAGGACTATGACAGCGACCCGATGGCGGGATCCGGAGTGCCCCACGAGGGCGGCCCCGTGCCGGCGGACGAGGCTGAGGAGCGGCCGATCGACAAGGACGAGGGGATTTGAGCGTGGAAGAGGGCAAGAGCGGCCATCCGCTGCCGGAAAGCGACGAGGCGCGCCACAACGAGATCCCGGAGCAGATGGAGGAGGAGAAGGGCACCGGCGAGGAAGGGGAGGCGGTGATCCAGCCCCGCAAGCCCGCAGTCAATCCGGACGGCGAGCCTTATCGCTACGACGACCTTGGACGCTAGCCGCCAAGCCGCTAAGGACCGGCCATGACAAAGCCGCTCGTAGTCGATCTTCCCCACACCCTGGGCGTGGAGGAGGCCAAGCGCCGCATGCAAGGCAGCATGGGCAAGCTCAAGGACCACATCCCCGGCGGAACCGCCGACGTAAGCGCCGAGTGGAACGGCGACAGGATGCACCTGATCGTCAACGCGATGGGGCAGGAAGTCAGCGCCAACATCGACGTCATGGAGACGGTGGTCCGGGTCGAAGTGATGCTTCCCGGAATGCTCTCCTTCTTCGGGAGCCAGATCCAGGGGTATCTGCAGTCCGTGGGCGGGCAGTTGCTCGAAGACAAATCCAAGCCGAACTCCAAATCCTAGCCTCTTGCCAGCACCTGCCAGTGCGCTAGCATCCGCGGCTCAAGGGGGAGGCGTGGATGCGGCATGTTGCGGTGATCGGGTCCGGGCCGGCAGGCTATTACAGCGCCGAGGCGCTTCAAAAGCTGCTCGGCGACGAGGTTCGGATCGACATCATCGACCGGCTTCCGGTGCCCTACGGCCTCATCCGCTTCGGAGTGGCTCCGGACCACCAGTCGATCAAGGCGGTATCGAAGCGGTACGAGAAAGTGGCGCTCACCGACAATGTCCGCTTCGTCGGCAACGTCATGGTCGGCCGGGACATATCGATAGCCGAGCTTATGGACCTGTACGACGCAGTCATCCTCGCGACCGGAGCCCCAAGCGACCGGACCATGGAGCTGCCCGGAAGCGATCTCCCCGGAGTAATCGGCTCGGCAGCCTTTGTCGGCTGGTATAACGGCCATCCCGATTTCGCCGAGCTCGATCCGCCGCTGGACGTGGAGGCGGCGGTGGTGATCGGCAACGGCAATGTCGCTCTCGATGTCGCCCGAATCCTTTCCAAGACCCCTCGCGAGTTCGAAGGGTCCGATATCGTCGGGCACGCTCTCGACGCGCTCGCCGAGAGCAGCATCCGGCGCATCCACATCCTCGGGCGCCGGGGGCCGCACCAGATTGCCATGACACCCAAGGAGCTCGGCGAGCTCGGCCATCTGGAGGATGCAGCGCCCAAGGTGGACATCGAGGATTTTCCTCCGGAAGCCGACGACGCGCTTCTTGAGCCGGGGATGCGCAAGTCCGTCACTCATCTTCGGGACTTCGCCGCTGCCGGCGCAGCCAAGCGCAAGACGATTGACTTCGACTTCTTCGCAATGCCGGTTGCAATCGAAGGCGAGGGGAAGGTCGAGCGGGTGATCGTGGAGCGCACGAGGCTCGATTCCGAGCTGCGCTCCGTCGGCACCGGCGAAAATTATTCGATCCCCTGCGGCCTCGTCATCAGCTGCATCGGCTACAAGACCCCGCCGATGGAAGGGGTGCCCTACGAACATGGCCGAGGCCGCTTCGCAAATTCGGAAGGAGTGATCGGCGAGGGGCTTTACTGCGTCGGCTGGGCCCGCCGCGGCCCCACCGGCACGATCGGCACCAACCGGCCCGACGGGTTCGAAGTGGCGGAAAAGATCGCGCAGACGCTGGGGAGCGGGACCAGCGGGAAGTTCGGCCGGGCAGGGCTCGACACTCTGCTCGAAGGCCGCGGCGTCGACATAGTCACCTTCAGAGACTGGCAGAAGATCGAGGCCGCCGAGGCCGCCAGGGCTCGAGCGGGAAGCCCGCGCGAGAAGTTTACCCACATCGAGGAAATGCTTGGCGCTCGAAGCGGCGATACCGGCTGAGGCTTTTGCCAAGCGCCTGCTTGCGCTCGTCCCGTGCCCTCCGTATAGCCCGCCCCCTGTCTCCCGGTTGGCCCTTGGCCAGACGCACCGGTCGGGGAGTAGCTCAGCCTGGTAGAGCACTGTCTTCGGGAGGCAGGGGCCGGAGGTTCGAATCCTCTCTCCCCGACCATTTACTTGAAAGCGCCCTTTCCTCGCTGTTGGTGCCGGAGATCCGGTGCACCGGTTCGAAGCAGGACCTTCAGGGGCGACTGCTCGTTGGGCGTATATGGAGGGGCATGTCACTACGGCTCAAGGGGAGGCGGTCGGCCTTATGCGCTTTCCGCCGATCGGCGGACACTGAATTGTCCGGCCGCGTTGATATGACCGGAGGTTCGTAGAATGAGACAGCTGGCGGCGGGCGCCCTCCTTCTCGGTCTTGCTGCATGCCGCGGGCAGGGCGCTGAAGTGATGAGCGTCAGTGACCAGCGATATTCGTTCCCATCGCACCACATCTCGTCTCTGACGCGCGAACCGCATACGTTCGTTCGACTGAAGCCGCCCGAAAAGCAATTTTCGCTCGTGTATGACAGCCGAGCGCTCGGCGCTCAAAGCGGCCCTGGAGTCCCCAGGATCTTCTCGGTGAACGATGAGGGTCAGACGGGCGTCGAGTATCACAACAACGGAAGGCTGCTGGTGGTCTGCCGAAAGGCCGTTCATCCCAAAGGCGGCTGCGGAACCGTGATCGATCACGGGAAGGCCCAGTGGGCGGTGCTGTTCCCGATCGACCGGATGCGGGAAGCCGAAGCGATCGTGGGCGAGGCACGGGCTCAACTGAACGCCTATCGGGTCTGAGAGGGGCAGGAGAAGGAAGGGCACAGAAGGCACGGCGAATGCCGACGGCAAAAAAGCCGGGCAGGCGGTTGCCCGGTGAGACTGCCGCCGCTAAGCGGACGCGACGCTTCGCGGCCGCTCCGCAGCCGCTCTCGCTTGGTGACGTGAAAGGACGTGGGTCGAATGGCTCGGAAGAAGATCGCCCTAATCGGCGCGGGTATGATCGGTGGAACGCTGGCCCATCTGGCTGCGATCCGCGAAATGGGCGACATCGTGCTGTTCGACGTGGCGGAGGGCATGCCGGAAGGAAAGGCGCTCGATTTGGCTCAGGCCGGTCCGGTCGAGGGGTATGACGTCTCCCTCAATGGCACCAACGATTATGCCGATATCGCCGGCGCCGACGTGTGCATCGTCACCGCCGGGGTCGCCCGCAAGCCGGGGATGAGCCGCGACGATCTGCTGGGCATCAACCTCAAGGTGATGAAGGCGGTGGGCGAGGGCATCAAGACCCATGCGCCTGACAGCTTTGTCATCTGCATCACCAATCCATTGGACGCGATGGTCTGGGCACTCCGCGAGTTCTCGGGGCTGCCGCACAACATGGTGGTCGGAATGGCTGGAGTGCTCGACAGCGCCCGCTTCCGCCACTTCCTCGCCGAGGAGTTCGGAGTCTCGGTCGAGGACGTCACCGCATTCGTGCTCGGAGGCCACGGCGACACGATGGTTCCGGTCCCGGCCTACTCCACCGTGGCGGGCATCCCCATCCCCGACCTCATCAAGATGGGCTGGTCCAGCCAAGAGAAGATCGACGCGATCGTCCAGCGCACCCGCTCCGGCGGCGGCGAGATCGTCGCGCTTCTGAAGACCGGCTCCGCCTATTACGCGCCCGCCACGAGCGCCATCGCGATGGCTGAGAGCTATCTGAGGGACAAGAAGCGCGTCCTTCCCGCCGCTGCCAACCTCAGCGGCCAGTACGGAGTCAACGACCTTTACGTCGGCGTGCCCATCGTGATCGGTGCCGGCGGAGTGGAGCGGATCGTAGAGATCGAGCTCGACGAGGCGGCCCGGAAGAATTTCGAGGTGTCCGTCGACGCCGTCAAGGAACTGCTCGAAGCCTGCAAGGGTATCGATCAGAGCTTGAAGTAGATCTGAGCTGTGTCCCCGCGAAGGCGGGGACCCAGGCTGGGCTCCCGCCTTCGCGGGAGCACTGGGAGAAGTGGAAAGCGAATGAGCATCCTCGTCAATTCGAACACCAAGGTCATCACCCAGGGGATGACCGGCAATACCGGCACCTTCCACACCGAGCAGGCGCTCGCCTACGGCACCAAGATGGTGGGCGGAGTGACCCCGGGCAAAGGCGGAACCACCCATATCGGGCTTCCCGTTTTCGACACGGTCGCGGAAGCGGTGAAGGAGACGGGCGCCGATGCGAGCGTCGTCTACGTTCCGCCGCCCTTCGCCGCTGATTCCATCATGGAGGCGATCGATGCGGAGGTGCCGCTGATCGTCGCCATCACCGAAGGCATTCCGGTGCTCGATATGGTTCGGGTGAAGCGGGCTCTGCAGGGATCGAAGTCGCGCCTCATTGGCCCGAACTGCCCGGGCGTGCTCACTCCGAACGAGTGCAAGATCGGGATCATGCCGGGCAACATCTTCAAGAAGGGCTCGGTCGGAGTGGTCAGCCGCTCCGGCACCCTCACCTACGAGGCGGTGTTCCAGACCACCAACGAAGGCCTTGGCCAGTCCACCGCGGTCGGAATTGGCGGCGATCCGGTCAACGGCACCAACTTCATCGACGTGCTCGAGCTGTTCCTCGCCGATGAGGAGACGAAGTCGATCATCATGATCGGCGAGATCGGCGGATCGGCCGAGGAGGAAGCGGCCCAGTTCATCGCCGATGAAGCCAAGCGCGGCCGCTCCAAGCCGATGGTCGGCTTCATCGCGGGCCGAACCGCTCCTCCGGGCCGGCGAATGGGTCATGCCGGAGCGATCGTGTCCGGAGGGCAGGGCGGCGCCGACGACAAGATCGCGGCCATGGAAGCGGCTGGAATTCGGGTGTCGCCGAGCCCATCTGAGCTTGGAACCACCCTCGCCGCGCTTTTGAAGGGCTAAGAGGGATAGTCCAGGCAAGGCGCGCGTTGGGTAAGGCGCACCATTTAAAGGCACGAGACAAAAACGTGGATATGTTCGGCGAGAACGAGCGGGAGCAAGGCCCCAGCTGGGCCCGCCCCAATTGGCCGGTAAGCGAGCTGGACGAGGTCAATGCCGGCCTCGATCCGACGGTCATGGCCATCGAGCCGGTTGCCGCGAAAGCCAAGGCCGCCGCGACGGCTGCGGGAAAATCCGACGCGGACATCCAGCAGGCGGCGGACGACTCCATTCGCGCGATGATGCTGATCCGCACCTACCGGGTGCGGGGGCACCTTGCGGCTACCCTCGATCCCCTAGGCCTCGCCAGGCGCGACCTTCCGGCCGACCTGACGCCCGAATTTCACGGCTTTACCGGCGCGGCGCTGGACCGGCCGGTCTACCTGGGCGGGGCGCTCGGCTTCGAATTCGCGACGGTGCGGGAGATCGTCGAGGTGCTTCGCCGCAACTACTGCGGCAATGTCGGCCTCGAATACATGCACATCAACGACCTGGACGAGCGGCGCTTCCTCCAGGACCGGATGGAAGGCCGCGATGCCCACATCAGCTTCACGCCCGAGGGCAAGCAGGCGATCCTGGCCAAGGTGATCCAGGGCGAGCAGTGGGAGAAGTTTCTCGCCCGGAAATATGTCGGCACCAAGCGCTTCGGGCTCGACGGCGGCGAGTCCATGGTCCCTGCGCTCGAAGGCGTCATCAAATATGGCGGCCAGATGGGCGTTCAGGAGATCGTCATCGGAATGGCCCACCGCGGCCGCCTGAACGTGCTCGCCAACGTCATGGCCAAGCCCTACCGGGCGATCTTCAGCGAGTTTGCCGGAGGCTCGGCTAACCCCGAGGACGTGGGCGGCTCGGGAGACGTCAAATATCATCTCGGCACCTCCTCGGACCGCGAATTCGACGGGATCCAGGTGCACATGTCGCTGGTTCCCAACCCCAGCCACCTCGAGGCGGTCGATCCGGTCGTTCTCGGCAAAGCGCGCGGCGCGCAGACGCAGCGCGGCGATACAGATGGGAGCGAAGTGCTGCCGGTCCTGCTCCACGGCGACGCCGCGTTCGCCGGACAGGGGATCGTCGCCGAATGCTTCGGCCTTTCCGGCCTTCCCGGGTACGCGACCGGCGGCACCATCCATTTCGTCATCAACAACCAGGTGGGCTTCACCACCTCCCCGCAGTTCGCGCGCTCCTCGCCTTATCCGTCGGACATTGCAAAGAGCGTCCAGGCGCCGATCCTGCACGTCAACGGCGACGATCCGGAAGCGGTGACGTTCGCCTGCAAGCTTGCGATCGAGTACCGCCAGAAGTTCAAGCGCGACATCGTGATCGACATGTGGTGCTACCGCCGCTTCGGCCACAATGAGGGCGACGAGCCGAGCTTCACCCAGCCGCTCATGTACGCCGCCATCCGCCAGCACCCGCCGGTGTCCGAGATCTACGGCAAGCGGCTGATTGCCGAGGGGGTGGTCGACCAGGCGTGGATCGACAAGAGCATCGCCGACTATACGGCGCTGCTCGAGACCGAGTTCGAGGCGGCCAAGTCGTACCTGCCCAACAAGGCGGACTGGTTCGAGGGGCGCTGGAGCGGCTTCGCCAAGCCGGATACGCCGGAGACGGAGCGGCGCAACGTCCAGACCTGCGTCGAGCCCGAGCTGCTGGCCTCGATCGGCAAGACCCTGACGAGCGTCCCGGAGAACGTCACGGTCCACAAGACTCTGCAGCGGATCCTCGACGCCAAGCGCGAGATGTTCGCGAGCGGCGAAGGCTTCGACTGGGCGACTGCGGAGGCGCTCGCCTTCGGGAGCCTCGCCGCAGAGGGCTTCAACGTGCGACTTTCCGGCCAGGACAGCGGCCGCGGCACGTTCAGCCAACGGCACGCCGTCTGGGTCGACCAGAATACGGGCGCCAAATATATCCCGCTGACCCACATCGAACCCGGCGGCTTCGAGGTTCGGGACTCACCGCTCTCCGAGTTCGGAGTGCTCGGCTTCGAATATGGCTATGCAAGCGCGGACCCGCGCACGCTCGTGCTGTGGGAGGCGCAGTTCGGCGACTTCGCGAACGGGGCGCAGGTGATAATCGACCAGTTCATCGCGTCCGGCGAGGCCAAGTGGCTTCGCGCCAACGGCCTCGTGATGCTGCTTCCCCACGGCTATGAAGGGCAGGGGCCGGAGCACAGCTCCGCGCGCCCGGAGCGCTTCCTGCAGCTCTGCGCCGAGGACAATATGCAGGTGGCGAACCTCACCACGCCTGCCAATTACTTCCACATCCTTCGCCGGCAGATGCACCGCGACTTCCGTAAGCCTCTGGTGATCGTCACTCCCAAGTCGCTGCTCCGGCACAAGGCGGCGGTCTCCAGCATGACCGACTTTACCGGCGACAGCCACTTCATGAGGATCCTCTCCGATCCGGCCGCGCCCGCCGACGAGCAGGTGAAGCGGCTCGTCCTTTGTTCGGGCAAGATCGCCTACGAATTGATGGAAGCGCGCGACAAGGCCGGCGATTCGAGCACTTCGATCGTCCGGATCGAACAGCTGTACCCGTTCCCGTCCGAGCCCCTGGTACGGCGCCTGAAGCGCATGACGAACCTCGAAGAGGTCGTCTGGGCCCAGGAGGAGCCCAAGAACGGCGGCTATTGGACGTTCGTCGAACCTTATCTCGAAGGCTGCCTCGCGGAAGCGGACGCGCAGCCGCAGCGGCCGGCCTATGCCGGAAGGAGCGCGTCCGCGTCTCCGGCGACGGGGCTTGCGAAACGGCACGCGGCGGAGCAGGCGGCATTGATTGCCGAAGCGCTAGGCCATAGCAGCAGCAGCGAAGCGCCTGCTCAGCGCAAGGCCGGCTAAGGGGGAATAATGGCGACCGACGTAACCGTACCCACGCTTGGCGAATCGATCACTGAAGCGACCTTGGGCCAGTGGCTGAAGAAGCCGGGCGACCCGGTAAAGGCCGACGAGCCGATCGCGAGCCTTGAGACGGACAAGGTGGCGGTTGAGGTTCCTTCCCCGGTCGCCGGAACGATGGGCGAGCAGGTCGTAGCCGAGGGCGACACGGTCAATGTCGGCTCGGTGATCGCCCGCATCGAGGCTGGGGAAAGGGCTGCAGCCAGCCCGGCGGAATCGACGGTTGCCGAGTCCGACGTCAATCCGGCAGGGCCGGCCGAGACTCCCGCCTTGAAGAGCGATCCGATGGCTCCTCATGCGGAGGAAGGCGAGGATGGGGGGAACCTCACCCTTTCCCCCGCCGTCCGCCGAGTGGTTCTCGAGCACCAGCTCGACCCTTCCAAGATCAAGGGCACCGGCAAGGACGGGCGCCTGACCAAGGACGACGTGCTCGCCGCCGCCAAGGAAGGCAAGGCCAAGGCGGCTCCGGCACCGGCGCCTCCGCCTCCGGCCCCTCCGGCTCCTGCGCAAGCCCCGACTCCGGCCGCGGGCGAGCGGCGCGAGGAGCGGGTGCGGATGACTCGTCTAAGGCAAACCATCGCCGCCCGACTCAAGGAAGCGCAGAACACCGCCGCGCTTCTCACCACCTTCAACGATGTCGACATGACCGCGGTCATGGAAGCGCGCGGCCGCTACAAGGATTTGTTCGAGAAGAAGCACGGCATCCGCCTCGGCTTCATGGGCTTCTTCGTGAAGGCTGCGGCCCTTGCGGCTCGGGACGTGCCTTCGGTGAACGCCAAGATCGAAGGCGATGAGATCGTCTATCACGACTATCTGGACGTGTCGGTAGCGGTGAGCGCTCCCAACGGCCTGGTCGTGCCGGTGGTTCGCAACGCCCAGGCAATGAGCTTCGCCGAGATCGAGAAGACGATCGCCGACTTCGGCAGGCGCGCCAAGGACGGGACGCTGACCATGGATGAGATGAAAGGCGGCACCTTCACCATCTCCAACGGCGGAGTGTTCGGATCGCTCCTGTCCACCCCGATCATCAACCCGCCTCAGTCGGCGGTGCTCGGAATGCACCGGATCGAGGAGCGGCCGGTGGTGAAGGACGGGCAGATCGTGGCCCGGCCGATGATGTATCTGGCCCTCTCCTACGACCATCGCCTGGTGGACGGCCGCGAGGCTGTCACCTTCCTGGTGCGCATGAAGGAAGCGCTGGAAGATCCGACCAGGTTGCTGATCGACTTGTAATCACCGTCACCCCGGCGAAAGCCGGGGTCTCATGACCAGTGGGCGCTGTGCCGGGACGAGATGCCGGCCTTCGCCGGCATGACGAAAGAGGCTTGAAGAATGGCAGATACCAATTTCGACGTGATCGTGATCGGCGCTGGGCCGGGGGGCTATGTGGCGGCGATCCGGGCGGCCCAGCTGGGGCTGAAGACGGCCTGCGTCGAGAGCCGCGAGACTCTGGGCGGCACCTGCCTCAACGTGGGCTGCATTCCCTCCAAGGCGCTGCTTCATGCGTCCGAGATCTTCGCCGAGGCGAACAGCGGGGCGCTGGCCAAGTTCGGGGTGAACTTCGCGTCCGTCGAGCTCGACCTTGCGCAGATGCACGCCGAGAAGGCCAAGGCGGTAAAGGAGCTGACCGGCGGAATCGCAATGCTGTTCAAGAAGAACAAGGTGGAATGGCTGAAGGGCCATGCCTCCTTCACCGGCGCCAACAGCATCGATGTCGCGGGCACCGCCTACACGGCCAAGAACATCGTCATCGCCACCGGCTCGTCCGTCACTCCGCTCCCGGGCGTCGAGATCGATAATGAAGTGATCATCGACTCCACCGGTGCCCTCGCGCTTCCAAAGGTGCCGGAGCACATGGTCGTGATCGGCGGCGGAGTGATCGGGCTCGAGCTCGGATCGGTCTGGAAGCGGCTTGGCGCAAAGGTGACGGTGGTCGAATATCTCGACCAGATCCTGCCCGGAATGGACGGCGAGGTTCGCAAGGACGCGGCCAAGATCTTCAAGAAGCAAGGCTTCGAGATCCGCACCTCCACCAAGGTCACCAAGGTCGAGCGCAACGGCGACGCCGCAACAGTGACGGTGGAGCCCGCAGCCGGCGGCGCTGCGGAGTCAATCGAAGCGGACGTGGTGTTGGTCTCGATCGGGCGGCGGCCCAACACGGACGGGCTCGCCCTGGACAAGGCGGGCGTTGCGGTAAGCGACCGCGGAGTCGTGCAGGCCGACCACAGCTTCCGAACCAACATTCCGGGCATCTGGGCGATCGGGGACGTGATCCCAGGGCCGATGCTCGCCCACAAGGCGGAGGACGAGGGCATTGCGGTCGCCGAGAATATCGCCGGCCAGACCGGAATCGTGAACCACGACGTGATCCCGTCGGTGGTTTATACCCATCCCGAGATTGCGTCGGTCGGAAAGACCGAGGAGGAACTGAAGGCCGAAGGCATTGAGGTCAAAGTCGGCAAGTTCCCGTTCCTCGCCAACAGCCGCGCCAAGACCAACCGTGACACAGACGGCTTCGTCAAGGTGATCGCGGAGGCGCGCACCGACCGGGTGCTCGGGGTCCACATCATCTCCTCGCTGGCCGGAACGATGATCGCCCAGGCCGCGCAGGCAATGGAGTTCGGAGCGACCTCCGAGGACATCGCTTATACCTGCCACGCGCACCCCACGCATTCGGAGGCGCTCAAGGAAGCGGCGATGGATGTGACCGGCTCGCCCATCCACATCTGAACAAGCAGTCGGCTCGGCGCAGACCCCGAACGCCGGGGTGTGGTGGGGCTGCCGTGCGTCTTCGGCCTGAGATCCCGGCCTTCGCCGGGATGACGGCTAGCCCCTGGAGATGAGGCCCAGGAGCCAAGCTCCAAACGATGGCTGGTTCGATAGCCGGACAGTGCCGGAGCCGGGGCATTCGAGGCAGCGGGCCTGGATGGCCGGGCCCGCCATGATCTGCCGGGCGTCCTGAAGCGCCCGCGTCAGAAGCTGCTGCGGCTGGGCGGCGATTCGGCTGAAGGCATCCGCGGGCGGCTCGCCCGCACCGTCGTCGCCGTAAGCTGCAAGCATCTGCTGGAAGAAGCTTGGCTCCTGCTCGAGGAACACCGGCTTGACATCGGCCGGATCGACCTTGGCGCGGCGCGCGGCTTCGGCGACTGCCTCGTCGAGGGAACCGAACTGGTCGACCAGCCCGAGTTGGCGGGCGGTGCCGCCGTCCCAGACGCGGCCCTGGGCGACCCGGTTGACCTGCGGCACCGGGAGATTGCGCGCCTTCGAAACGATCGCGAGAAAGCGGCGGTAGGTATTCTCCACGCCCATCTGGAGCATCCGGGACGCCTCGGGCGAGATGCCTTCCAGCAGATCGGGCTCGCCCGATAGAGGAGTCGTCTTCACTCCGTCGGCTCCGATCCCGAGCTTCTGGAGCGATCCTTCGAAGCTCGGGAGAATCCCGAACACGCCGATCGAGCCGGTGATCGTCGAAGGTTCGGCAAGGATCCGGTCGCCTGCCGTTGCGATCCAATAACCGCCGCTGGCCGCCACCGAACCCATCGAGATCACGACCGGAAGCCCCTGGGCCTTTGCCTCCAGGATCGCCTGCCGGATCCGCTCCGAGGCAAGCGCGGACCCGCCGGGCGAATCCACCCGGACCACCAGAGCCTTCAGGTTGTGCTCGTCCAGCCCGCGCTTCAGCGCCTTTGCGATCGTGTCGCCGCCGGCCGTTCCGGGGCCGGCCTTCCCGTCGACGATCGTACCCGCCACTGTCAGGACCCCGATCTGCCCGGTGCCGTCCGCAAGCGGCTTGGCTTTCGTCCAGGCGTCCAGAGAGGTTCGGGCGAAGACCTTTTCCTCATCTTCCCCGGCGAGCTCAGCCATCCGCTTTTCGAAGGCGAAGCGGTCGCCGACCTTGTCCACCAGTCCTGCGTTCAGAGCCGCCCGAGCCATGTCCCCCTCCGCTTCGGCGAGCCGCTCGGCGGGTGCCGAGGCGTAGGCGGCGATCTGCGCCTTGGGCCTCGCCTGGCGAACGTCCTGCTGCCACGTCTCCCAAAGCGAGCCCGCAAGCGCCTGCATCGCCGCCCGCGACTCAGGGGACATGTCGCTTCGGGTAAAGGGCTCCACCGCCGATTTGAAAGCACCGACCTTGTAGACGTTGGCGGTCACTCCGAGCTTGTCGAGCAGCCCGCGGTAATAGAGGTTTGATCCGCCCGGGCCGGCGATGAGGACTCCGCCCATCGGGTTCAGCCAGACCTCGCTTGCGTGGGCCGCGAGCTGGTAGCCGTCGTCGGTGTAGGCGGTGGCGTAGGCGACGACCGGCTTTCCCGCCCGACGGACCCGGTCCAGCGCGTCGCCCACATTAGCCATGGCGGACTGGCCCCCGCCGCCGAAGGCATCGAGGTCCAGGGCTATTGCCTTGATGCGGCTATCCGTGGCCGCTTGATCGAGGCCGTGGACCAGGTCGCGCAGGCGGTGCTCCTTGGCCAGCGGCGATCCGCTCAGCACATCCATCGGGTCCGTTGCCGAGGGTTGCTCGACGATCCCGCCGGACAGGTCGAGCAGCAGCGCGCCCTCGCGGACGCTGCCGCCATAGGGCTTGACGGTGAGCGCGGCGTAGAGGAGCGCGAAGAAGAGCAGCATGAAGATCAGGACGAGCCCGTCCTTGATCCCCACCAGAACCCGCCAGATCGTGCCGAAAAACCTCATCCGCCTACCTTGTCAAACATGCTTCCGGAGCTACCCGGGTCGGCCCCAGCTGTAAACCGCTCCGCCTCCTCCGCGTAACAACGGCTCCGAGCCAATTTTCTTCGCTCGACACGCTTGACGGGAGGTGAACAGACCCTACATCCGCCCCATTGGCACTCCCCCATGGAGAGTGCTAACAAAGTTCAACAACAGGCGATCGATTCCGCACTTAGCGGGGGGCTGTCGCACAGACAAGAAAGGTGACGCGCATGAATTTTCGTCCGTTGCATGATCGGGTGCTCGTTCGCCGCGTAGAGGCTGAAGAAAAGACGGCCGGCGGCATCATCATCCCCGACACGGCCAAGGAGAAGCCGCAGGAAGGCGAAGTCGTGGCCGCCGGTTCCGGCGCTCGCTCGGAAGAGGGCAAGGTGACCCCGCTCGACGTCAAGGCGGGCGACCGCATCCTGTTCGGCAAGTGGTCGGGAACCGAGGTTCGCGTCGACGGCGAAGACCTCCTGATCATGAAGGAATCCGACATCTTGGGCATCGTTGGCTGAGCCAACGATGTTCAACCCCGGCGGAGGCCGGGGCCAGCTTCAACTTATAACTGGACCCCCGCCTTCGCGGGGGCACAAGAGAAGGAAGAAACAACATGGCAGCGAAAGACGTACGCTTTTCGCGCGACGCCCGTGAGAGGATCATGCGCGGCGTCGACATCCTCGCGGACGCGGTGAAGGTCACTCTCGGCCCCAAGGGCCGCAACGTCGTCCTCGACAAGAGCTTCGGAAGCCCGCGAATCACCAAGGACGGGGTCACCGTCGCCAAGGAGATCGAGCTTAAGGACAAGTTCGAGAATATGGGCGCTCAGATGCTGCGCGAGGTCGCATCCAAGACCAACGACCTTGCCGGCGACGGCACCACCACCGCCACCGTTCTCGCCCAGTCGATCGTCCGCGAAGGCATGAAGTCGGTCGCGGCCGGAATGAACCCGATGGACCTGAAGCGCGGAATCGACCTCGCAGTCACGCGAGTCGTGGAGGACCTCAAGGCCCGCTCCAAGCCGGTTTCCGGCTCCAACGAGATCGCCCAGGTCGGCATCATCTCGGCCAATGGCGACACCGTGGTCGGCGAGAAGATCGCCGAAGCGATGGACAAGGTCGGCAAGGAAGGCGTGATCACGGTCGAGGAGGCCAAGGGTCTCGAATTCGAGCTCGATGTTGTGGAAGGCATGCAGTTCGACCGCGGCTATCTCAGCCCCTACTTCATCACCAATCCGGAGAAGATGCAGGTCGAGCTTAGCGACCCCTACATCCTCATCCACGAGAAGAAGCTTTCGAACCTCCAGGCGATGCTTCCGATCCTGGAAGCGGTGGTCCAGTCCGGCCGTCCACTCCTGATCATCGCCGAGGACATCGAGGGCGAGGCCCTGGCCACCCTCGTCGTCAACAAGCTTCGCGGCGGCCTCAAGGTCGCGGCCGTCAAGGCTCCGGGCTTCGGCGATCGCCGAAAGGCGATGCTCGAGGACATCGCGATCCTCACCAATGGCGAGATGATCAGCGAGGATCTGGGCATCAAGCTCGAGAACGTGACCGTCAACATGCTCGGCCAGGCCAAGCGCGTCACCATCGACAAGGACAACACCACCATCGTCGACGGTGCCGGCGAAGGCGACCGGATCAAGGGCCGAGTCGAGGCGATCCGCTCTCAGATCGAGAACACCACCAGCGACTATGACAAGGAGAAGCTCCAGGAGCGTCTTGCCAAGCTCGCAGGCGGCGTTGCCGTGATCAAGGTCGGCGGTTCCTCCGAGATCGAGGTGAAGGAGCGCAAGGACCGAGTCGACGACGCCCTCCACGCCACCCGCGCGGCAGTCGAGGAAGGGATCGTCCCCGGCGGCGGTACCGCTCTCCTCTACGCCACCAAGGCTCTCCAGGGCATGAGCGGCGAGAATGACGACCAGACCCGGGGAATCGACATCGTCCGCCGCGCTCTCCAGGCGCCGATCCGCCAGATCGCCGAGAATGCCGGCCATGACGGAGCGGTCATCTCGGGCAAGCTGATCGACGGCGAAGACCAGACGATGGGCTTCAACGCCCAGACCGAGGTGTTCGAGAACCTGGTCCAGGCCGGCGTGATCGATCCGACCAAGGTGGTCCGCACCGCTCTTCAGGATGCCGCGTCGGTCGCCGGTCTCCTCATCACCACGGAAGCCGCGGTGAGCGAGATGCCGGAAGACAAGCCGGCTGGCGGAGGCGGAATGCCCGGCGGCGGAATGGGCGGAATGGGCGGAATGGACTTCTGACCGAGAACGGCCGGTGCTAGCAGCCGCTAGCGCCGGACTCGTTCCGTCCGGACCCGCCACAGAGAGA
>DASYWC010000120.1:0-3969 GCA_035936615.1 Allosphingosinicella sp.
TGGCGACCGTGGTGAGGAACAGCTTCAGCGAAGTCGGAGCGCGGCTTCCGAGCAAGGCGAGCACTCCAATAGCAAAGGCTATGTCCGTCGCCGCGGGGATTGCCCAGCCATTGATCAGCTCCCCATTGCCCCTGACCAGGAACAGATAGACGGCGGCCGGCACCGCCATTCCGCAGGCCGCGGCGATGAAGGGCAGGCGCCTTTGCTTCCAGGTCGAGAGGCGGCCGTCCATGAATTCGCGCTTTATCTCCAGCCCCACGAGCAGGAAGAAGATCGCCATCAGACCGTCGTTGATCCACAAATGGGCCGTCATCGGTCCGAGCTTGGGAGTCAGAACCGGCCCTGCCTCGGCGTGAAGAATATCATGATAGGCGTCGTAAAGCGGGCTGTTGGCGACGATCATCGCAAACGCCGCGGCCCCCATCAGAAGGATCCCGCCTGCAGCCTCGTTCCGGAGAAAATTCCTAAGCGCCGAATCCGGGCGGTTGCGGTCCTGGGCCTTGAGCATGGCTCCCTGTAGCGCCTGCCCGGCAATCGGCAAACGCTTTACCCGCCCTTGCAAGGCTACTCGCCGTAACGGATCATGATTCATCCGAATCGGGGCGGCAGGAAATGGGTTTGGGGGAGGCGCTGCTCGGTGCAGCCGAATTTGCGATGCGCGAGACGGCCCTGTTCGCTGCCGTTGGCTTCCTGCTGCTCGGGATCAGCGATCTTGCCGTCGACCTCGCCTGGATCGCTTCGTCGCTCTGGCGCCTGACGCTTGGGCGGCGGGAGCGACTCGCCGCCGATCGGCTTGCGCCACCCGAGCGGCCGGGGCGGCTCGCGGTCTTCATTCCGGCTTGGGACGAGGCGGCGGTGATCCGAGCCATGTTGCGGCACACGCTCGGCACGTTCGAACACGACGACTACCGGATCTATGTCGGCTGCTATCCGAACGACGGCGCGAGCATCCGGGAGGTTCGGCGGGTGGATGACCCGAGGGTGCGGCTGGTGATCGGCCCGGCGCCGGGGCCGACGACCAAAGCCGACTGCCTCAACCGGCTGTGGGAGGCGATGCTCGGGGACGAGGCGCGGGAGGGGCGGGCGTTCAAGGCTGTCGTCCTGCACGATGCCGAGGACGTCGTTCACCGGGCGGAGCTTCGGATATTCGACCGGCTGATCGAGCAATATGATCTCGTCCAGCTTCCGGTTTTGCCTCTGATCCACCCGGACTCGCCCTGGATCAGCGGCCATTATGCGGACGAGTTCGCCGAGTCCCATGCCAAGGAACTGGTGGTGCGGGGCCTGGTCGGCGCCGGCATTCCTTCGGCTGGAGTGGGCTGCGCCTTCAGCCGCGGAGCACTCGCCCGTATCGCCGAGCGCCAGCAGGGCCTGCCGTTCGATTCGGACAGCCTCACCGAGGATTACGAGCTTGGGCTGAAGCTTGCGGACGTGGGCGGCACCCGCGCCTTCGTCCGGATCGCCGAGTGCAGAGGTGGAAAGGCGGTCGCTACCAGGGAATATTTCCCCGGCACCATCGAGACCGCAGTCAACCAGAAGGCGCGCTGGATGACCGGGATCGCGCTTTCGGGGTGGGACCGGCTCGGCTGGTCGGGCGGCCTTGTGGAGCGGTGGATGCGGGTAAGGGACCGGCAGTCGGTGCTTGCGGCGGTGCTGCTCCTTGCCGGCTAGCCAGCTTTGGCCTCTGGACGGTGCTGAAGGTGCCGGAGATGCTGACCGGCTGGGCGCCTGCGCCCATATCCGAGGCTCTCCTCGTCGTACTTCTGATCAACCTGGGCATGCTGGTCTGGCGGCTTGCGATGCGGTTCGGCCTCGTCACCTACGCCTATGGGTGGCGCGAAGGGCTCCGGTCGATCCCGCGCGTAGCGGTCGGGAACGCGATCGCCATGCTTGCCGCCTGGAGGGCGATCGCCCGGTACCGGAGCCTTCGCAAGGGCGGCCGGGCGAAATGGTACAAGACCGCCACAGTTTCCCTGCGGAGCTTGTCGCGGAATGATGGTTTCGCCCCCGCTCCGCTTCCTGGTGCTGGTATTGGGCGGCTGGGTCGGCGTGAGGGCGGCCTTGCTCGGCTCGGCCTGGTGGGAGGAACGGCGGGTGGAAGCTCCCGTCGCCGAGCTGCCGCTTCGGGCGTTTGCCCGGGCTGAGCCCATGGGGGGTGTTGCACCCGCCGCTGCTTCTGCCGAGGGGCAGACGTCGGCCCAGCGGCCGAGGGCTGTCGTCTACTCGCCTCCGCCAACGACCTGGGCGAGGAGCGGCGACGCGATCCTGCTTGCGGGCGCCGAGAGTCTCGTCGGATCCTTCGCTATGCTCCCGCAATCGGCCGCTCCATCAGCGTTCGAGTTGGAGGAGCCGCCTGTGCGCCTGGGCCTGCCGCCCGCAATGGCTGCTGCTCAGGCGCAGAGCCGCTGGTCGGCTTCTGCCTGGATGTTCACCCGCCGGGGCGGAACGGCCGGGCTTGCGCCGGGAGGAGTGCTCGGCGGGAGTCAGGCAGGAGCTCGGATCGCCTACCGGATCGGCGGGGACGAGGCTCGGCCTGTGGCGTTGAGCTTCAGGGGCTACGCCCCCTTGGGCCGGATGAGCGGCGCGGAGGCGGCGGCGGGGCTGGATTGGAAGCCGGTCGAGCGGCTGCCGGTCCATGTTCTGGTGGAGCGTCGGCAGGCGCTTGGGGGCGAGGGGCGCTCTGCCTTTGCTGCCACGGCCTATGGCGGGCTCAGCGAGGTCGCCGCAGGGCCCTTCAGAATCGATGCTTACGGCCAAGCCGGAGTGGTCGGAGCGAACTCGCGCGACCTCTTCGCCGACGGCTCAGCCAAAGTGAGTATTCCGGTAGGGGACGTCAAACTTGGCGCCGGCGCCTGGGGCGCGGTCCAGCCCGGTGTGTCGCGGCTGGACGTGGGGCCGCAAGCCTCCGTTCGGCTGCCGGGAAAGATCACGGTCTCGGCCGATTGGCGGCTGAAGGTAGCAGGTGACGCCAAGCCGTCGTCCGGCCCGACCCTCACCCTCTCCACAGATTTTTAGAGGGGCGATGCTTCCGCCTCGGGGGCTAAGCCGCTAGCGTCCGCGCCGTGGATATCTACCTGCCCATTGCCGGCCTTTCCGTAAATGCGCTGATGATCATCGCGCTCGGTGGAGTGGTGGGGCTTCTGACGGGCATGATCGGGGTCGGAGGCGGCTTCCTCACCACCCCGATCCTCATCTTCTACGGGATTCCGCCGGCCGTGGCGGTGGCGTCGGCAACCACCCAGATCACCGGCACCAGCGTGTCGGGAGTGCTGGCCCACCGGCGGCGCAAGGGCGTCGACTACCGGATGGGCGCCGTGATCATCGTCGGCGGCCTGATCGGAGCGCTGGCGGGCGGGGGCCTCTTCCGGCTGCTCCAGCAAAGCGGCCAGATCGATACGGTGATCGCGCTTCTCTACGTGATCCTGCTCGGAAGCATCGGCATATTGATGGCCAAGGAGTCGGCGAGGGCCTTGGGGATCATCAAGACCTCCGAAGCTCGGCGCAAGGCTCCGGCCCGGCGCAATGCGCTGATCGCGATGCTTCCAATGCGGTGGCGCTTCTACCAGTCGGGCCTCTACATCTCGCCCCTGGCGCCGCTTCTGCTCGGCTTCTTTTCGGGAATGCTGACCGTTCTGCTGGGCGTGGGCGGAGGCTTCGTGGTCGTCCCGGCGATGATCTATCTGCTCGGCATGTCGGCTCAGGTCGTCGTCGGCACCTCGCTTCTGCAGATCCTGTTCGTGACTGCGGCGACGACCTTGGTCCACGCGACCACCACCAAGTCCGTCGATATCGTCCTTGCAGTGCTGCTTCTGATCGGAAGCGTGGTTGGGGCCCAGTTCGGAGCGCGCCTCGCGCAGACGGTGAAGCCGGAGCTGCATCGCATGTTCCTTGCAGTCACCGTTCTCCTGGTCGCCTTCCGGATGGCGCTCGGGCTGGGCTGGCAGCCGGCCGAGATCTACACGGTCCAGC
>DASYWC010000121.1:0-5633 GCA_035936615.1 Allosphingosinicella sp.
CGCTCGCCTTCGTGGATGAGTAGGCCTTGCCGCGAGAGGCGGTCGAGCGCGTGCTGGTCCACTAGCTGGGAGGGGATGCGGGCCAGATCTACCCCCTCGCGCAGCCGAAGTCCCATGAGCAGCGCTTCGATGCCGCGGTCGCCGCTTTGACGCTTGCGGGGCTCCCAACCGACCGCTTCCTCTTCCTCGGCTTCCTCCCCGTAAAGACCTCGGCAAAAGCCACGGCAATCGCGGAAGTCGCGGCAGTGCGTGCAACCCTCATCCTCTACGAAAGCGGCCCCCGCCTCGCAGCCACCCTCCAGGCGCTCCACCAGGGTCTCGGCGACAGGGAAGCGGCTGTCGTGCGCGAAATCAGCAAGAAGTTCGAGGAGACGGTCACTGGCACTCTCTCCGAGCTTGCCGCCCGCTACTCCGAGACCACGCCCAAAGGCGAGATCGTCATCGTCGTCGGCCCGCCCGGCGAGGCCGAGCCGGCCGGCGAGGAAGAGGTCGAGGCGGCCCTGCGCGAGGCGATGACCCGCCTCTCCCCTTCCCGCGCCGCAGCCGAGGTCGCCGCCTCCCTCGGCCTGCCCAGGCGCGAGGTCTACGAGCGGGCGCAGCGGCTCAAATGAAGCGGCAGCGCGCCGAGCGCGGCGGCAGGCGCGCCGAGGCGCTTGCGGCGCTCTGGCTGCAGCTCAAAGGCTGGAGCGTGATCGGCCGGCGAGTCCGCACTCCGCGTGGCGAGGTGGACCTCGTCGCTCGGCGCGGCCGCGTGCTCGCCTTTGTCGAGGTGAAAGCCCGAGCAACCGCCGCCGAAGCGGACCTTTCGCTCGACGATTACCGCCTCCGCCGGGTCGCCGCAGCCGCCGAGGCGCTCGCACCGCGATATGCCCGCCCCGGCGACGACATCCGCATCGACGCGGTATACATCGTGCCGCGCCGCCTCCCCCGCCATCTCCCCAATGTCTGGCAGGGATAGTGACAGGAGCGCGAGGGTCCCCTAATCGGCTGCCACCGCTCCTATGGGGAATTGCATGAGCCTGCGCGTCGCCGTTCAGATGGACCCCATGGAGGGGATCAACATCGCGGGCGATTCCACCTTCGCGATCATGCTCGGCGCCCAGGTGCGCGGCCACAGCCTCTACCACTACCTGCCCGAGGACCTGAGCTACGTAGACGGTCGTGTCTGTGCAGGCGCCCATCCGGTGACCGTGCAGCAGGTTGAGGGCGATCATTACCGCTTCGGCGAATGGACTGTCCTCGACCTCGGCACAGACGTCGACGTGGTGTTGATGAGGCAGGATCCGCCTTTCGACCTCGGCTACATCACCGCCTCGCACCTGCTGGAGCGCATCCAAAACGAGACCCTTGTGGTGAACGACCCGGCGAATGTCCGAAACGCGCCGGAAAAGGTCTGGGTGCTGGATTTCGCGCGGTTCATGCCGCCGAGCGTCATCACCCGCTCGGTGGGAGTGGCCCGACGCTTTCTGGAGGAGCACGGGGAGATCGTCGTAAAGCCGCTCCACGGCAATGGGGGCAAGGCGATCTTCAAGATCGGCCGCGACGGCGCCAACCTCTCTTCGCTGATCGAGGTGTTCAACACCGCCTATCGCGAGCCGCACATGGTGCAGGCGTTCCTGCCGGCCGTGGCCGAGGGCGACAAGCGCATCGTCCTCGTGCACGGCGAAGTAGCAGGCGCGGTCAATCGCCTGCCCGGCGAGGGCGAGATCCGATCGAACCTGGCCGTCGGCGGCACTGCTGCCAAGACCGAGCTCACCGACAGGGAACGCGAGATCTGCGCCGCCATCGGACCGGAGCTGAAGAAGCGCGGCCTGCTATTCGTCGGCATCGACGTGATCGGCGGCGAGTGGCTGACCGAGATCAACGTCACCTCCCCAACCGGCATCGTCGCAATCGACCGCTTCAACGGCACCGACACGCCCGCCCTCATCTGGGATGCCATCGAAGCGAAGCTCGCCTGATGCGGCCCCTCCTCCACTTGCGCTCCCGCGAAGGCGGGAGCCCAGTTCCACCCGCTCTACGCTGGGGCCCCGCCTCCGCGGAGGCGCTCATCGGCAAGGACAGCCGATGAGCGACTGGGTGATCGATCTCATCGAGAAGACCGGCTATCTCGGAGTCGGCTTCCTGATGTTCCTGGAAACCGTGTTCCCGCCGATCCCTTCAGAGGTGATCATGCCGCTTGCGGGCGTCTCGGCCGCGCAGGGGCCGATGACCCTCGGCGGCGTCATCGCCAGCGGAACTGCGGGCGCCATGTTCGGCAATTTCTTCTGGTACCTGGTGGCCCGCGTAATCGGCATCCACAGGTTCAGGCCGTTCATCGAGAAATACGGGCGCTGGCTGACGCTCGACTGGTACGACATCGAAAAGGCGGAAGCGTTGTTCGGGCGCTTCGGCTCGGTGATCGTCGGAATCGGGCGGATGCTCCCCACCGTGCGCTCGGTAGTCTCCGTCCCCGCGGGGCTGCTTCGCATGCGGCTCAAGAACTTCCTGATCTGGTCCACCATCGGCACCGCCGGCTGGAGCTCGGCGCTTGCAATCGCGGGCTACTGGCTTGGTCAGGAATTCGAGAACATCAACGCCATCCTGGGCCCGCTCTCCTCGATCGTGATCGGGATCATCGTGGTGGCCTACGTCTGGCGCCAGCTCACCTGGCGAAAGCGGCATCCCCGCGGCTAAGCCCTCGGGTGCGCAGTGCGGTAAACGTCCATCAAATGCGCAGTGTCGACCGCGGTGTAGATCTGAGTCGATGAAAGGCTGGCGTGGCCGAGCAATTCCTGCAGCGACCGCAGGTCAGCCCCTCGGCCGAGCAGATGGGTGGCAAAGCTGTGCCGAAGCGCATGCGGGGTCGTCCGCTCGCCAAGGCCCAGATTCCTGCGCGCATTGCGCACCGCGCGCCGCACCATCTCACCGTTGAGCGGCGCTCCGCGCGCGCCCCGGAACAGCGGCTCGTCCCTGGCCACAGGATAGGGGCAGAGGCTGACATAGCGCTCGACCGCTTCCCTGACGGGCGCAAGCAGCGGGACGACCCGCGTCTTGTTGCGCTTGCCCGTCACGAGCATCGCTTCGCCCAGCGGCAGAGCGGCCCCTGTAATCCCAAGCGCCTCCGCAACCCGAAGCCCGCAGCCGTAAAGCAGCATCAGCACGGCGAAATCGCGGGCGCCGATCCATTCCTCGCGGGCACTGTCCTCAACATCCGCGGCGAGCGAAGCCACTTCCGAAGGCGAGATCGGCCGAGGGACGCTCCGCGGGCGCTTCGCTCCTTTGAGCTTTGGGACCGTCGCCTCTTTGCCCTGCTCGCCCGCGGCGAAGATGAGGAACCCGCGAACCGCCGACAGCTCCCGCGCCGCTGAGCTGTTGCCGAGGCCGGATGAGCGGCGGACGGTCAGGAATGAGCGAAGGTCG
Organism: Allosphingosinicella sp.; assembly: GCA_035936615.1. Classification (GTDB taxonomy): domain Bacteria; phylum Pseudomonadota; class Alphaproteobacteria; order Sphingomonadales; family Sphingomonadaceae; genus Allosphingosinicella. The sequence goes on from DASYWC010000121.1 coordinate 3,403, forward strand.
GAAGGCTGCAGCCCAAGCAGTGCCGCCGCAGTCACCTCCTCCCCCCGATGCTCGCCCAGGAAGTCGATCAGCCGGTGAGCCGTTGCGACATAGGCGCGCACCGTGTGGTTCGAGCGGCGGCGGTCGCGGGTGAGATGGTCGTGCCAGGCCAGCGCCAGAGCGCGCGCGGCATGATCGGTTGTCGGCTCAGTCACCGGGCGTCAGCCAGCGCCCCATGCAGCGTGTCAGAACGCGCCCCAGGAACACCAGCAGCTCGGAGCCGTGCCGAGTCTCGAACCCCTGCGCTCCGCGCTGTCCCAGAGCCAGAAGCCCTGTCGGAAGCGGAGGCGCGCTCTCCAGCCGGATCAGCGCCTCGGCCCGGATCAGCTCGCAGGCGGGCCCGAACAGCGGATGCCCGCGCTCGACGCCGCGAAGGACCACGCCCTCCAGATCGCCGATCATATGCTCGATGATGCGCGGCTCCACGAACTGCAGCCCCGATGCGTCGGCACGCATGCCCCTGTCGCCCGCGAACAGCCCCAAGGCCACCGCGTCCAGGCCCAGGATCTGCGGCCATTCCTGGGTGACGATATGGATCAGATGGTCGAAGCCTTCCGCCTCGACCGCGGCAAGCACCGCCTCGTGGATCGAGTGGACCGCGCCGGAATGGCCGCGGGCAAAGGCGATCAGGTCCTGATTGGCTTCCTCGGCGGCAGCGACGCGCGCGCGCAGGTTCGCAAGCGCCTTGTCCTCGAAGCTGATCACCGTACCCATGAAGGCAAGGTAACCCGGATATGGTTAATAAGCGATGGCGATTCTTTCGCCCCTCTCCCTCTTGGGGAGAGGGAATGCCTACCCGATCTTTTGGCCCGTCTTCTGCCAGTCGGCGAGGAAGCTCTCCAGGCCCTTGTCGGTCAGAGGATGCTTGAACAGCTGGCGGATCACGGCCGGCGGAGCGGTCATCACGTCGGCGCCCAGCTTGGCTGCGTCGTGGACGTGGATCGGGCTTCGAACGCTTGCTACGAGTATCTCCGTCACGAAGTCGTAATTGTCGTAGATCTCCCGGATGTCGGCGATCAACTCCATCCCCGGATAGCCTACATCGTCATGGCGGCCGACGAACGGCGAGATGAAAGTCGCGCCCGCCTTTGCCGCGAGCAAAGCCTGGTTCGCCGAGAAGCAGAGCGTGACGTTCACCATCGTCCCGTCCTCGGTCAGCTTCTTGCAGGTCTTGAGCCCGTCGATCGTGAGCGGCACCTTGATCGTGATGTTCTCCGCGATCCTTCGAAGGATCTCCGCCTCGCGCATCATCTCCGAATGGTCTGTGGCGACCACTTCCGCCGAGACGGGACCTGGCACCAGCTCGGCAATCTCCTTCACCACCTCCAGGAAGTTGCGCCCCGACTTGTGGATCAGCGACGGGTTGGTCGTCACCCCGTCGAGCAGCCCTGTCTCCGCCAGCTCCTTGATGTCGTCGGTGTCGGCGGTGTCGGCGAAGAATTTCATGGCTGGTCCCTGTGGTGCGAGTCGAGCCACCTATAGCCATTTCATCGCCCGGTTTCATTCCGAACCCCTTTGGCACTAGATGAGGCGGCATGAACCGTGCCCGCGTCATCCTCCTCAACGCCGCCTTAGGCCCGCTTGACTACCGGGTACCGCAGGGCATGAGCGTGGAGCCGGGCTCGATCGTCGTCGCTCCCCTTGGCCCGCGGCAGATGATCGGAGTGGTCTGGGAGCCGGACCGGCTGGAGGCCGAGGAAGTGGGCGACAACAGGCTTCGTCCGCTGCTCCAGGCCTACGACCTTCCGCCGCTGGGAGAGCCGCTGCGGCGGCTGATCGAATGGACGGCGGATTATTACCTGGCTCCGATCGGCGCGGTCCTTCGCATGGCACTCGCTTCCTCGAACGCTCTGGATGGCGCGCGCACCGTTACCGAGTATCGCGCTACCGGCTTGGTGCCGGAGCGCCTGACTCCCCAGCGCGCCCAAGCGCTGGAGCGGATCGGCGAGCGCCAGGGGCTGGTGCGCGAACTGGCGCTTGCCGCCGGAGTGTCGGACGGAGTGATACGCGGCCTGGTCAAGGCTGGCGCCATCGAAGCTGTAGAGGTGGCTATCGATGACCCCTTCCCCCCGCCCAATCCAGACCATGCGCCGCCGCGGCTGGAAAAGACCCAAGCGGACGCGGCGCAGGAGCTCGTCAGGGCGGTTGGGGACGCAAGCTTCGCCCCCTTCCTGCTCGACGGAGTGACAGGC
>DASYWC010000122.1:0-2940 GCA_035936615.1 Allosphingosinicella sp.
GACGTATACGACATCATCTCCGCCTATGGCTCCATCCGCGCGCGCAACGAGCCCGCGGTCCACATCGTGGGGCGGCGGCCGGTGATGACCCTGGAAGAGGCGCTCCTTCGAGTGGAGCGGCTGATCGGGATCACGATGGAGTGGGAACGGCTCGAGGCGTTCCTGCCCGAAACCCAGGACTCCGAGTTCCGGCGGTCGGCGCTGGCCTCGAGCTTCGTCGCGGCGCTCGAACTCGCTCGGCAGGGCAAGGTGCAGCTGGACCAGAAGTCCTCGTTCGCGCCGCTTTACGTTCGGGCAGCATGAACGAGGTCGCTGACGACGTTCGAGCGGTCGAGGCCGTGCTCTTCGCTTCGGAGGAGCCGATGAGCGTGAACGACATAAAGGATCATGTCGGGGAGCAGGTGGACGTGGCCGGAGCGCTTGCCGAGCTTGCGCAGCATTATGGCGGGCGCGGCATCGAGCTGGTGGAGCGCGGCAAGGCCTGGCATTTCCAGACCGCTCCCGACCTTGCCCACTTCCTGAGGCGGGAGCGGGATGAGTCTCGCAAATTGTCGCGCGCGGCCGTTGAGACGCTCGCCATCATCGCCTACCACGAACCCGTCAGCCGCGCCGAGATCGAGGCGATCCGCGGGGTCCAGATTTCGAAGGGCACGCTGGACGTTCTGATGGAGGCGGGATGGGTTCGGCCGGCAGGGCGGCGCGAAGTGCCCGGGCGGCCGCTCACCTATGCCACCACCGCTACGTTCCTTCAGCATTTCGGGCTTCAGAGCCGGCGCGACCTTCCAGGAATCGAGGACCTGAAGGCGGCCGGGCTGCTCGATCCGATCGACGCTGCGATGGAGCAGCTGGGCAGCTCCGGGCAGCTAGAACTGGAAACTGAAGCCGAAGATGACTAGCTAAGCCTCTAAGGCGCCGCCTCTCGCCGAGCGCCATCGGAGAACATCAATGGGTGGTTTCAGCCTCTGGCATTGGCTTATCGTCGGGATCATCATCCTTCTGCTATTCGGAAAAGGGCGCTTTTCCGACATGATGGGAGACGTGGCCAAGGGCCTCAAGAGCTTCAAGAAGGGCATGAGCGAGGACGACGACAAGCCTGCGGAGCCGCCTCGGCGGATCGAGGGGGACCGCACCATCGACACGGCTCCCGAGCGCAGCAGCACTCTTCACTCGGAAGACCGGCGGGATCCCTGAAGGTAGGTTGGGAGACGCAGTTGTACCCCTCGCCCAAGATCGGCCCCCTCTCCCATAGGGAGAGGGCTTTTGCTGCTGTAGGCGCGCATGTTTGACATCGCACCGACCGAGTTCCTGATCGTGGCGGTGGTCGCGCTGGTCGTGATCGGGCCCAAGGAGCTTCCGCGCGTGATGCGCACGGTGGGCCAGTGGGTCGGCCGGGCGCGCGGGATGGCACGTCATTTCCGCTCCGGCATCGACACGATGATGCGCGAGGCCGAACTCCAGGAGATGGAGAAGAAGTGGCGGGAGGAGAATGAGCGGATCATGCGCGACCACCCGATGATCCCCGGGCCGGCGGACGCTCCGGACTTCGACCATCCGAGCATGGCGCCTCCGGCCTATTCTGATCCCGACTCGCCTCCGACACACGACGATCCCCGGCTCCCTTTGGGCGATGAGGGTACCCCCGCACCGAGCAGCCCGCCGGAGCGCGGGGAGGGGAATCCCAGTTGAGCGACATCGACGAGACCCGAGCCCCATTGATGGACCATCTGGTTGAGCTGCGCGGGCGGCTGATCCGGTCGTTCCTCGCCCTGCTGGCGGCCTTTGCGGTCTGCTTCTATTTCGCCGAATATATATTTTCCTTCCTGGTCCAGCCGCTGGTGAGGGCGTTTGGCCCAGGAGAGGGCAGGCTGGTCTACACCAAGCTCTACGAGGCGTTCTTCGTGGAGGTGAGGGTGGCCTTCTTCGCCGCCTTCTTCGTCGCCTTTCCGATCATCGCCAACCAAGTCTGGGCGTTTGTGGCCCCAGGCCTCTATGCCAAGGAACGGCGCGCTTTCCTGCCCTTCCTTATCGCGACGCCGATCCTGTTCACTCTTGGCGGAGCGCTCGCTTATTATGTGGTAATGCCGACGGCGTTCAAATTCTTCCTCGGCTATCAGGGAAATATCGGCGGGATCGAGCAGGAGGCGCTTCCTTCGATCGGCGATTACCTAAGCCTGGTGATGCACTTCATCCTGGCCTTTGGGATCGCCTTTCTGCTCCCGGTTCTGCTGATGCTCTTGGAGCGGGCGGGGCTGGTGACCAGGACCCAGCTTATAAAGGGCCGCCGCTACGCGATCCTGGTAGCGTTCGTCATTGCAGCGGTAGCGACTCCGCCGGACGTGCTTTCCCAGTTCATGCTCGCGATCCCGCTGATCCTGCTCTACGAATTGTCGCTGATCGCGATCTGGTTCACCGAGCGCCGCCGGGCCCGCCAGAGTGAGGCCGAAGCCGGCTGAGGCTGCTTCGGCAGATACGAAAAAGGCGCCACCCCGTGGGGTGACGCCTCTTCGAATGAATGTTCGATCCTATTTATCAGCAGGTTCTGCCCTGGACGCAGTCTGGAACGGACTGGACGTCCTGGCCGACGCCGCGGAGGGTGTTGCAGCCAGCCAGTGCGAGGCTGCCGGTGACGAGAACTAGCGTGAAAAGCTTACGAGCCATGGTTACTCTCCTGTGGGCCGCCACTCGTTACGGGGGGCGCTGCAGCTTAAAAGCATCGACAGGTGCTTGGTTCCGTCGGGCGGGGGCGAGCAGAGCAAGCGCGCGGCAACGGCGGCCGGCGGGATTCGCGATTTTCGGGGTCTAGACGATGTTGAGCCCGGAGGCGCCACCGGGGGGGGGGAGGTTGGCGCGTCCGGGCTCATATTCTGGATAGCGAGAGCGGGGGGGCAAAAGGTCACTATCCGAACTTCATAACGAGGAAGCCCTGCAGGGGTTCCGCGC
>DASYWC010000123.1:0-9225 GCA_035936615.1 Allosphingosinicella sp.
GCAGAAGGCCGATGTCGGGGCGGCCGAACAAGGTTGCGACGAACAGGATCACCATATTCGGGTTGCGCCGGGCAGTGATCAGTCGGAACTGGGAATCGAACCTTTCCCAGACATGGATGTGCATTCCGAAGCGCCTGAGGAAGGCGCCTTCGATCAGGCGCTGAACGACATAGCCGATCACGATGACCGCGATGACGGTCGCGAAGGTGCCGGGCGAGAAGGCGAGACCCCAGTGGGATAGGCCCGCCCCCCAGGCCCACCACCAGAAGGGCGGGTGGACGAGGTCTATGCCATGGTCGAACACCTCGCCCCACTTGCTGGACGTGATCGTGCAGCGCGCCAGCTTGCCGTCGACGGTGTCGAGAACCATGAAGACGAGGGCGAGCGCCATTCCGATCCAGTATTCGCCGCGGTAGAAGGCATACATGGCGGCAAGGTTGAACAGGGCCCCTACGCTGGTCACCATGTTCGGGGTCATTCCGATGCGGGCTGCGAGGCGCGCCAGCACCAGCGCCCATTCCGGCCACAGATATTTGGTCAGGATATCGGTCACGCCCTTGTAGGCGCCGTAATAGGTTCGTCGCTCGATCGCCGGCACTGCCTCGGGCGTCAGCCGCTCCAGGAACGGCCATTCCGTCTTTCGAAGGGTCCTGTTGTAGAAGTTGCGGTGCTCTTCGGCCGGCACGACCTCGAGGCCGTTCGGAACCTGGCCCCGCTCCATCTGATCGGCCGCGGCGGCTGCGCCTGAACCTGCATGGGCGATCGCGGGCACTCCGTCGATCGTGAGGACGGAGTTGGGTCGGCTGCGCATGAAGCCGAACCACTGCGGGTCGAACACATAGTCGCTGTTGACCAGCAGCTGCGGCCCGTCCGCCTGTGGCCCAGTCATGTGCAGACCGGCCTTGGCGGCAATTCGGCGAACGCGCTCCTCGGGCAGAAGGCCCCACATGCGGGTCCTGTTGGAGCCGATCATCGTAACGCTTGGGGGAGTTTCGTCGCTCATTGTCGCCGGTTCTTGAGTGAACGGGGTCTATAGGGATGGTCGAACCGCTTCGCCAGAACCCAAAAGCTCAGAAAGGTGGAACGCTGCTTATTGAGTGAGCCGCTCCAAGTGGCTATCTGCCTCGCAGCAAAGGACTGGAAATGGCCGAATTCGCGCTTCCCAAGAACAGCAGGATCAAAGGCAAGGGGCGCGAGCACAAGGCTCCGGCCGGGGCGAAGCGGGTCAAGGCGCTGAAGATCTACCGCTACGATCCCGACAGCGGCGAGAACCCGCGCTACGACCGGTTCGAGATCGACCTCGACGACACCGGGCCGATGGTCCTCGACGCTCTCATAAAGATCAAGAGCGAGCAGGACCCGACGCTGACCTTCCGCCGCTCCTGCCGCGAGGGGATTTGCGGCTCCTGCTCGATGAACATAGGCGGCCGAAACGGCCTTGCCTGCACGACCGCTCTCGAGGACGTAAAGGGCGAGATCCGTATCACCCCGCTGCCGCACATGGACGTGATCAAGGACCTAGTGCCAGACTTCACGCACTTCTTCGCTCAATATGCCTCGATCCAGCCCTGGCTGAAGACGGTGTCGCCGACGCCTTCGGGCAAGGAGCGGCTTCAGTCGCCTGAGGACCGGGCCAAGCTCGACGGCCTCTATGAGTGCATATTGTGCGCCTGCTGCTCGTCCAGCTGCCCGAGCTACTGGTGGAACTCGGACAAGTTCCTCGGGCCGGCCATCCTGCTCCAGGCCTATCGCTGGCTCGCCGACAGCCGCGACGAATATACGGGCGAGCGGCTCGACGACCTTGAAGATCCGTTCCGGCTCTACCGCTGCCACACGATCATGAACTGCGCCAACGTCTGCCCCAAGGGCCTCAACCCCGCCAAGGCGATCGCCGAGACCAAGAAGATGATCGCGGAGCGGGCGGGCTAATCCTCCCCTCGCGCTTGCGGGAGGGGATCGAGGGGAGGGGCTGTCTGGCCATCGCGGGATCTCAAAGGACATGCCCTCCCCCAGCCCCTCCCGCGAGCGGGAGGGGAGCGTGAACGCCGTCTCCTCGAAGTATCAGGAACTGATCGCGGCTGGCGAGCTCCAGCCGGACGAGGACCAGCGCAAGGCGGTAGCGGTGCTCGACCGGCTGGCGGGCGAACTGGGCAAGGAGCGAAAGGGCGGTTTCCTTTCGCGCATCACCGGCAAGAAGCCCCCTGCCGTGCGCGGCGTGTACATGTGGGGCGGGGTCGGGCGCGGGAAATCGATGCTGATGGACCTGGCCTTCTCCGCAATCGCGCTCGGCGCCAAGCGGCGGGTCCATTTCCACGAATTCATGCTGGAGGTGCACGAGCGGCTTCGCGCCGAGCGGCAAAGCGAGAGCGGCGATCCCATCCCGCCGGTGGCCAAGGCCATCGCGGCGGAGGCGAAGCTGCTCGCCTTCGACGAGATGGTGATCAACAACAGCGCCGACGCCATGATCCTGTCGCGGCTGTTCTCGCATTTGCTGGCCGAGGGCGTGACTGTGATCACGACGTCGAACCGGCCGCCGCAGGACCTCTACAAGGGCGGCCTCAACCGCGAACTGTTCCTCCCCTTCATCGACCTCATAGAGGCGGAGATGGACGTGGTGCCTCTGAACGGCCCAACCGACTACCGGCTGCAGCGGCTCGGCGGCTTTCCCACCTGGTATGTTCCGAACGGGCCGCAGGCGACGGAGGCGCTGAGCAAGGCTTTCTTCCGCCTGACCGATTACCCGCCGGAGGACCGGGAGAATGTTCCCTCCACCGACATTCCCGTTCCGGGCGGGCGGACCCTGCATGTGCCCAAGTGCCTGAAGGGGGTGGCGGTCTTCTCGTTCAAAAGGCTGTGCGGCGAGCCGCGCGGGGCGCCGGATTATCTAGCAATCGCCCGCCGCTTCCATACCGTTATACTTGTAGGAATACCGAAGCTCGGTCCGGAGAAGCGGAACGAGGCGGCGCGGTTCGTGACCTTGATCGACGCGCTCTACGAGCACAAGGTGAAGCTGCTTGCATCCGCGGACGCACAGCCGGCGGAGCTTTATCAGAGCGGGGACGGCAGCTTCGAGTTCGAGCGGACGGCCTCGCGGCTGATCGAGATGCAGAGTGCGGAATATCTTGCCATGGGACATGGAGCGGCATGAGGTTCGACAAGAAGGCGCTCGGCGCAGTGGCGGTGGGAGCCGCGGCAATCGCGGCAACCGTAGCCGTGGTGATGATGAGGCCGTCGGCCCCTGCCCCCAAGGCGTCCGCCGAGGAGGCGGCAAGGCAAGAGGTGGAAGCTATCTACCGCGAGGCTCGAGCCGTGGCGGAAGCCGAAGCGAAAGCGAAAGAGGAGCTTCGCCAGGCGGAGTTGAACGCGGCGGAAGAGACGCTCAACCTGATCGACGCCGATCAGGAGCCTCCGCCCGCCCTTGTGGAGGGGGAGGACGTCATGGAGACCATTGGCAACGGCTCCAACCCCGCAGGGCAAGGAGAGAGGCTCCAAGGGACCCGCGACGTGCTCTCCCGCGACCTCTACACCAAAGGCGAGAGTGGCAAAGAAGCACCGGAAGCGCCTGAAGAGCCGCAACGATAGCACAAGCGGCGCCCGTGGGCTGCGCCGCCCTTGACGGGCCGGGGCGCGGTGCTACCGTGCCAATTCCCTGACACGCTCAGTAACAAGCTCAATGGAGTGAAGATGCGGTTTTTCCGGCCATTTGCCTTTCTTGCGGCCACCTCACTGGCGTTCGCGCCCGCCGCCGCTCAGGCGAGTGAAGCCACGACGCCGCAGCCTGCTGCCGAGCAACTCCATGCCGGTTCGGCAAGTGCTCTGGGCGACGAGCCTCTCGGAGCCATGCATTATCTCGCCTTCGCGGCAATAATCGCCGGGCTTGCGTACCTGATCTACACTCAGTTGCTGAGCGACGATGAGGACGACGAGCCCCTCAGCCCGTGACGCTCGCGGAGCTGGCCTGATGATGAAGCTCAACTGGTCGGTGCCGGCGGCAGCCCTGCTCTTGGCAGCATGCGTCGCCGCGGACCGGAACGACATTGGCCCCGCGCCGGCCCAAGCCATGGCTCCGGCCGACATAGTGGCCGCCCGTCAAGCCGCGTTCCACATGTCCGCCGTCACCTCCGGAAGCCTGAAGAACGCCGTCACCAGCGGAGCGGACCTCAAGTCCCAGGCCTTTGCGGCGCGGGGACTAGCCCGCTGGGCCAACGCTCTTCCGACCATGTTCCCGCCCTCGACTGCCTCGGTTCCGAGCCGCGCGCGCCCGGAGATCTGGACCAGCCGTGCCGAATTCGACCGCATCGCGGCGGAATTCGCGTCCCATGCGGGCGCTTTGCCTCAGCTGGCGCAGGCCGGCGGCAGGGCGCAATTCGCCGCGCGGCTCGAGGCGGCTCAGGCGACCTGCTCGGCCTGTCATGACAGGTTCCGGGCCGATCCTTGAGCGCGGACGCCGCAGGGGCTGCGCCTGATTTGGTTTCTCGCGCGTTTGGTCCTATATAGAGTGCTGAAGAAAAGGGTGTTTGCCGTGATCAACTTTATGAAGCTCTCTATCGCTGCGGCTCTGACCTTCGGGGTCACAGCGCCGGCAAGCGCGACCGACTCAAAGGGGAGCGCGAAGACGCCGGCCTCCTGGTCCTATGAGATCAGGAACGGGCAGAGGGTTCCGAAGACCAACCGGATCGTCCAGGCCGACGGCAGCTGGACCGAGGAGTTGAAGCAGGGAAACTGCGTGGTGACGCGCACCGGCCGCGACGGCGAGGTGCGCGAAGTCCGCAAATGCGACTGAGCGCCTGGAGCTGAAGTTCGCTCCTCCGGCGCGACGGAGAGGAGTAGGTGCTATGAGACCGGTACATTGGGCAGCGATTGCGGGAGCGGCCGCCGTAGGCCTGGCGGCCGGGGCGGCATGGGCTTCCACCCCTCAGCAGAAAGAGGGGAACACGCCTCCGGGCTGGTCATATGAGCTTCGCAATGGCCAGCGGGTGCCCCGGGTCCCGCGCAAGACGAACCCGGACGGAAGCTGGACGGAAGAGATCCGGCAGGGCAATTGCACCGTCACCCGGACCGGCCGCGACGGCGAAGTCCGCGAAACCCGCAAGTGCGACTAGCCAGCCGCTGACCAAGCCGGGGCTTGATGCCTTCGACCGTCATTCGCGTCGCGACCTGGCACCCCGAGCGAGCTGAGCTGGAAGTGCTGTTCACCACCGGCCGACGCTATGTCTACCATGATGTCCCGGCGGAGGTGGCGGAAGCCTTTGGCGGAGCGCGCATCAAGGGGCGCCATTTCAATTCGCGGATAAGGGGCCGCTACCCGTTCACCGAGGTGGAGGACGAGCCCTGCTGATCCGCCTTGCGGCATGCGGGCAGCCCCAGTTCCTCCACATGCTGGCAGCTTCTTACCTGAGCGTCGCCGTTGGGAGCGATGAAGATCGCCCAGTCCCGGCCGCCTTCGCAGTGCGCGGTCCATGTCGCCATGTTCTTGTGAGTGCCGGTTTCCTGCGAGCTCGTGATCCGCTTGCACGATTCACCTGAATCCTGGATCGCGCGGCGCAAAGCCAGGTCGCGGTTCTGCGGGCTCAGCGAGCGCAGCTTTTCCACATAGGCGCTCTCCGCCTTGATGCTGGTGACCTTCTTGGGTGCGCTGTCGCCGCCGCTATCGCAGGCGGCGAGGGCCGACAGAGCTGCAACGAGAACGCTGGCTTTCCTGTTCATCACCGCTCTCCTCTGGCTGACGTTCGGGCGAGCAAGCCACCTGGCTTGCGTCGGTAAAGGAATCCAACGCGCCCGGCGGCTATCGGTTCGGCTGGCGCATCTGGGTTTTTCGCGCAGAGTGGCTAAGTAAGGCTGAACGCTATGGAGAGATCGATGCGCAAATTCCTCACACTCGGCACCGCTGCCCTACTGGTGGCGTCCTCACCCTTAGCAGCTCAGAAGATCGGCGCTCGGACAGCTGCGCCGGAGCAGGTGCTTGCTCAGATGGGGGAGGGGAATTCCGACGCGGAGCTTGAGCGAGCCATAGCGGCGGCTTCCGCCTTTCCGCTCGGTTCGTTGCAATACCCCGTGCGGGTCGGCGGGCCGTCGGGCCAACAGGCTTACCTCTCCCGCCTGCGTTGCGCAGACGGGTCTCGTCCTGCGGTGGGCCAAGGCGTTGACGGGGGCACGGGCGGGTTCGGCAGCATCGTCCAGCGGTTCCAGCTCGACTGCGGCTCGGCGGAGCCCGGCAGGCAGGACCTGATGATGGACAAGTACCACCAGGAACATCGCGAAACCCGAGCCCCGCAGGGGTTTAGGATCGAAGTGTCCTGAGTTGTGCCGGAGCCCGCCTGTCTATGCGCAAGGCGGATTCGCGTAAGCGTCAGCGAATGCGACGAACGCGAATGGCCACCTGTTTGTTGATGTTGGCCAGATAGGATCCGATGGCCGCACGCCGGATCTTGATCTCGTGCCCCGGCTTCGGGTCGGACGCGAGGTTGCGGCTGTCGGTCTGCACCCATTGGGCCCCGTCCGCCAACTCGAAGCGCCAGGTGCCATCGCCGATCTGCCATGCCCGCTTGATCGTTGTCTCTATCGCTCCAGTCTCCTCATCGGCGCCGCTGCCGCCGAAGATGCCGACGTCCGGGAGCGAGAGACCGAACAAGCCTCTTCTCGTCTTTTTAATCTGCGCCTTGTCAAGAACGACGAGTTCCTGCCCCGCCTCCGCAGCGTCTATTGCGGCCACTTCGCGGTCGAAGCAGGCGAGGCGGGTGGGGGCGTCCGCGATGCGCCGGCAGTCCACCAGCTTCTTGAACGCCGGCGGGCGCTCCGCCGGCCTCTGCTGCTGAGCGAGGGCGGTGGTGCTCACCGTCAGCGCACCTATGAGGACGAGACCCGGTATCAGGTTGCAGCGCATGGCGAATATCCCAGTGGCATGTTGAGCGATCCGGAGGACCGGCTGGAGGTGATGAGGCTTGATTCTTATCATCGCCTGAGCACTTGTCGAGTCCGCCGCGGGCAGAGGAGACTGATTTGAGCAAGGTTATCAAGCTGTTTGAGCTGAATCCCGCGCTGGATGCGCGTGCCTTGGCGGAGCGCTTCGCCGCTGACGGGCGTTTGCAGATCCGGGATTTTCTGACTGCGGAGAGCGCGAGCACCGTGCACCAGATCCTGGCCCGGGGAACGAGGTGGGGCCTCGCCTGGCAGGCCGGATCGGACGGCCCTCACTCGATCCGGGCCGAGGCACTGCGCGGGCTCAGTTCGGCTCAGCGGGAGGAGATCAGCCGGAAAGTGGCCACTGCGGCGCGGTCGGGCGAATATGCGTTTCTTTATGGCCAATATCCGATGGTCCACGCCTATCTGCAGAAATGGGCGCCTGGGGGGCCTCACGATCTTCTCCTCGAGCATATCAACGATCAGCCCCTGCTCGATCTTGTCCGAGCCGTCACCGGCATCCCTGAACTGGTCAAGGCGGACGCCCAGGCCACCCTCTATGCACCGGGCCAGTTTCTGGCCCTGCACACGGACAGCCATAAGGCGGAAGGATGGCGCGTCGCCTATGTGATGAGTTTCTGCGCGGCGGACTGGCGCCCCGACTGGGGTGGCTACCTGACCTTCTACGACGAGGAAGGGGATGTTATCCACGGGCTGAAGCCGCGCTTCAACGCCTTGAACATTTTCAAGGTCCCGCAAGGACATAGCGTTACCTACGTGCCCAGCTTCGCTCCTGCTGAGAGATTTGCGATCACCGGCTGGTTCAGGGATACCTGAGCCCCAACAGCCGCTCGGGCGCCCAGAAGCAGCTGTGACCTTTTTGTTACAGAATCCCCCACAAGTTGCTTTGGGCCAGTGAGCCCAGTTGTCATTGCGCGTCGGCGTGACATACACAGGCCGCGATAAGCTGTGACTGCGCCGCATCAGTACATGCGCAGGGACGAGATCAAAACAAGGCGGCCCGGCTGCCATGGAGTAAGGGGACCTATAATGAGATTGAACTTTCGCCAGCGCCTTTTGTCGTCGACCCTGATCGTCGCAGCAGCTGCTTTGGCCAGCCCTGCCTACGCGCAGCCGGCCGACGACGATCAGCCGGAAACCCCTGTTGAGGCGACCATCGATCCTGACGCCCAGGATGCTGAGGGAACCGACTCCATCATCGTCACGGGATCGCGCATCCGTCGTCGGGACCTTGAATCCACCAGCCCGCTCACCGTCGTTCAGGACGAGGAGTTTCAGCTCAGCGGTGCCACCAACGTCGAGCAGGTGATCAACACGCTGCCCCAGGTTCTTCCCGGCGTCACCGGATTTTCGAACAACCCCGGCAACGGCGCCGTCACCCTCAATCTTCGCAACCTCGGCGCGACCCGCACCCTTGTGCTCGTCAACGGCCGCCGCTTCATGTTCTTCGACGTCGCCCAAGTCGTCGATCTCAACACCATCCCGCAGTTCCTGATCGAGAGCGTGGACGTGGTGACCGGCGGCGCGTCGGCCGTTTACGGCTCCGACGCTGTGGCCGGCGTCGTGAACTTCCGGCTCCGCGACGATCTCGAGGGCATCCATCTCGGCGCTCAGTATTCGATCACCGAAGAGGGTGACGGCGCGCGCAAGAGCTTGGACCTCGCGCTCGGCGCGCCAATGGCGGATGGCAGGGGCAACGTCACTGCTTTTGCCAACTATACGAAGCGCGAATCTGTATTCCAGGGTGAGCGCAACTTCTCGCGCTTCGCGGCGCAAGACGCTTGTATTCGTGCCGGAAGCACTGATCGCAGGTTCGGGATCGGCACCAGCATCGGTGGCAGCCTTGCTACCTGCGTTGCCAGGGGTGGCGAAGTCGGGCTCGCTCCAGGCGGCTCGGTGCTGGTTCCGTCGACCCTCGAGCTAAATACTTTCCTTATCTTCGATAACCAAGGCGGCGGCACTCGGCCGTTCCAGGACCCTGCCGACCGCTATAACTATGCGCCGGTGAACTACCTGCAGCTTCCGCAGGAGCGTTACCTCTTCGGCGGCTATGGTTCCTATGAGATCACTCCGGGAGTGAAGCCGTTCGCCGAGATCAGCTTCGCCAACAACCGGGTCGCACAAGAGCTTGCCCCAACTCCGATCGCCCAGGCGGTTCAGGTGCCGATCAACAGCCCCTTTTTCAATGAGCAGACGCGGCAAGCGTTCATTGCCGCGGGTCGGGTGAACGCGGAGGGCATTGCGAACCTCTTCGTCGGGCGCCGCTTCGTGGAGTCCGGTGCTAGAAATGCCGAGTCCAACCGC
>DASYWC010000124.1:0-4892 GCA_035936615.1 Allosphingosinicella sp.
CCCCGTCCCCTCCCCTGAAGGGGAGGGGCGTTTTAGCGTCTTCCTGAACTGCACCAGTTCGTGCTGGTTGACCTCGGCCACCTCGCCCGGCGCCAGGCCCCCCAGAACGAAAGGCCCGTAGGCGGTGCGGATCAGGCGGGAGACTTGCAGGCCGAGATGCTCGAGCACCCGACGGACTTCGCGGTTCTTCCCTTCGGTGAGCTTCATCTCGACCCAGCCGTTGCGGCCCGTTCGGCGCTCCAGGTTCGCGTCGATGGCGCCGTAGCGCATGCCTTCGATCTCGATCCCGTGGATCAGCTCTTCCAATTGATCCTGGCTGATATCCCCGAACACCCGGGCTCGGTAGGTGCGCTCGACGCCCGAGGAGGGGAGTTCGAGCTGGCGCTTCAGCCCGCCGTCGTTGGTCATCAGCAGCAGGCCCTCGGTGTTGAGATCGAGGCGGCCGACCGGCACGAGCCGGGGCAGGCCGGGCGGCAGGCGGTCGTAGATGGTCCGTCGCCCGCCGGGGTCATTGGCTGCGGTGAGGAAGCCCGGCGGCTTGTGGAACAGGAACAGGCGGGTTGCCGCGGGTGCCGAGACGGGCTTTCCGTCGACGGTGACCCCCTTCAGCGACGTGAGGATGGTCGCGGGCGTGTCGATTGCCGCGCCGTCGAGGGCGACTCGGCCTTCGCCAATCATCCGCTCGATCTCGCGCCGGGAGGCCACTCCGGCGCGGGCGAGCAGCTTGGCGATGCGCTGCGGCGCTCCGGAGCGATGGGGCGCCGAGGGTTCTTCGCGAACGGGGGAAGGCCGCAGGGGACGCGGCGCCGGCCTGGCCTGGCGCGGAGCGGCTGGAGCAGCTCCTTCTTCGGAGCGCGACTCCCGGTGCACTCTTGCACGTTTCATCCGCGACGGATGGGGTCTTTGCTCCCGCTCCGGGCGAGGCTTTTGTTGGCGCTTGGAGGCCGGCTTCGGCCTGGGCTTCGCCTCCACGGGTTCGGCCTTCTTGTCCGGGCGGGGCGGGCGAGGGGGTCTTTGCTTGGCTGCCTTCTTCGCCGGAGCCTGCTTGGCGCTTGTCCCTCGCGGGGCGCTTCTTGACGGGGGCTTGGGCAGGCTGTCCTCCGAAAAAAGGGCCGCCGCAACGGACAGCAGGAAAACGAAACGCGATCAGACGATTGCGGGCAGCGGGCACCGACTCGGCGCTCGCTCGTTTCGCAAACAGATCGACCCCGTCGGGAGGCAGTTCCACTATCATGTTGTTCGGTAAACGCGAAAGAGCAATCCGGCGGATCCTGATTGTCGAGGACGAGCCGCTGGTGGCTTTCGACAACGAGCATTTGCTGGGGGAGGCCGGATACGAGGTGGTGTCCACCGTCGATAATCTGGCGGACGCCCTGGAAGTGCTGGAGGGCCAGGATCTGGACCTGATCGTCAGCGACGTCACCTTGCGGGGCGAGGGGGACGGGATCGACCTCGCCCGAGCTGCGGCCGCGAAGGAGGTGCCGGTGCTGTTCGTCACGGGCAATTGCCCGGTGGAGGCTCGAAGCCTCTCGATCGGATGCCTTGCCAAGCCCTATTCGGAAAAGGCGCTGAAGGCCGCGCTGGAGGCGCTGGACGATCAGCTCCAGGGCAAGAAGGTCAAGAAGCTGCCCGCCGGGCTTAGCCTTTACGGCGAGGCTTGACACTTAGCGCCGGACGCTATGCAAGGCTCCCAACGTCGCTAAAGTCAGTGCGACAAGCGTAAAGGGAGAACCGCGTGGCAACCACCGTGGAAACCGCCAGGCCTTCTGAAGATAAGCCCAAGGGAGTGCGCCTGCTCCGGATGGCGCTCAAGAACCGCAAGACCGCGATCATGCTGGTCTTCGGCTTCTCGGCGGGTCTTCCCTTCTCGCTGCTGGTCGGGACGCTCAACGCATGGCTCGGCGAGGCGAAGGTCGATCTTGCGACCATCGGAATCATCTCCTGGATCGGCCTCGCCTACGCCTTCAAGTTCCTCTGGGCGCCGCTGGTCGACCGGACCCGGCTGCCGCTGCTGGGCCGGCTTGGCCGCCGCCGAGGCTGGCTGGTCGTCTGCCAGCTTCTGCTGGCCGCGACCTTCCTGTCGCTGTCGCTCACCGATCCAGCCATCGCCATCGGCACCTTCGCTCTCGTCGCGGTGATCGGCGCCTTCGCCTCGGCGACCCAGGACGTGGTGATCGACGCGTGGCGAATCGATGTCGCCGACGAGACCGCGACGGTCGAGATCCTCTCCTCCATCTACCAGATGGGCTTCCGAATCGCGGCCCTGATCGGCGGCGCTCTCGCACTCGTCCTCTCGGCCCGGATCAGCTGGCCCGGAGTCTATGCGGTGATGGGCGTGGTGATGGCGCTCACCGTGATTGCGACCTTGATGGCGCCCGACACCGCTCGCCCGGTCGAGGAGCTCGGCTATCGCGAGCTCAGGGAGCGGGGCGCGGTCCACCCGAAGCTCCGGGCGGTGGGCCTCACCGTAGTCGGGCTCGGCTGGGCCTGGGCGATCGGCGCGGTCGCACTGTTCATGATCCGGATCCTGAACGTCGACCCTGCGGATCCGACTCCGCCCAAGGCGAGCGACTTCACTCAGCAGATGGGCCCCTGGATCATCGCGGCCACGGTCGTGCTTCCGGCCCTGGTCGCGACCTACTTCAACTGGCTTCGCAAGCACGGCCGCAACGTCCTTGAACATGACGAACCCTCCACCAGCGGAACGCAGCGGGCCGCCGACCATGCCTATTCCGCTCTCCTCCTTCCGCTCGCCGATCTGATCGGGCGGCTTCGCTGGGGCGTGATCATCGCGCTCGGGATCATCCTCACCTACCGCCTGACGGACAGCATCTGGGGGCCGTTCGCATTCCCCTTCTACCTCACGGAACTCGAGTACACCGCGGACGAGGTCGCCTTCGCGTCGAAGGTGTTCGGAGTCTTCATGACCATCGCGGGGATCGCGATCGGCGGGATCATGTTCGTCACCATAGGCCGAATGCCGACTCTGATCTTCGGAGCGATCATCGCCGCGGCGACGAACCTGCTCTATGCGGACCTCGCCGCGGGCGCACCGTATATCGACGCCTTCGCAAACACGTTCGGGCTCAACAGCCTGGGCGTGGATCCGCGCATGGTGCGGCTGATGGTTGCGATTTCGGGGGAGAATATCGCCGGCGGTCTCGCGGGCGCGGCTTACGTCGCCTACCTCTCCTCCATCGCAAGCAAGGATTATAGCGCGGTCCAGTATGCGCTGCTTTCCTCGCTTACCCTGCTGGTCGGCTCGCTCGGGCGCGGAGCGCTTGGCGAGATGATCGAGACCGAGGGCTATGTCCCTGTCTTCTACCTGACGGCTGCGCTCGGGGGGATCGCGGTGGTCTTCTGCATCCTCGAATGGATCCGCTCCGCGTACCAGAACCGGCATCGCGAGGCGGTCCCAGGGCTGGTTCCGGCAGCGGACGCAGCCAAGGCCCAGCAGGGGGACACGGCCTAGGCGGGCGCCTGACCGTTCTTCCCGAGCACCTCGCCGGCCAAGTAGAGAGAACCGAGAATCAGCACGATCGGCGGCCGGGAGCGGTCGGCGTGGCGGGCGATCCAGCCGAGCGCGTCTTCGACTCCTGTTGCGGGCATCGCGGCCATTCCTTCCTCGCGAGCCAGACCGGCTAGCGCGGCGGGTGCATGGTGGGCGTGGCCCTCCACCGGCACCGCGTGCAGAGTGAGCGATCGGTTCCGGAACGGCTTCAGCACCCCGCGAGCGTCCTTGTTCTCGAGCAGTCCGAAGATCAGGTGGAACGGGCGGTCTGCCGGGACATGGCCCCGGAAGAAGTCCGCGATCGCGCGAGCGGCGGCCGGATTGTGGCCACCGTCCAGCCAAAGCTCGGAGCCGGCGGGGAGCAGATCGTGCAGCGGGCCCGGGCCCAGCCGCTGGAGCCGGGCCGGCCACTCCGCCCATCCCATCGCGGCGCGAAGGGCTGAGTCCGGGATCGGAAGCTCCTCCTGGTGACGGAGCATTGCGATTGCGAGGCCGGCATTCATCCCCTGATGGGCGCCGTGGAGGCGGGGGAGGGGGAGATCGAGCGCGCCCTTGCCGTCGCGGTAGTGAAGCCGCTGCTGGTAGGAGGCCACGTCCCATTTGCCGCCGCGTGGAATCCACTGCGCGCCCGCCGCTGCCGCGGCCTCGCCGATTCGGTTGGCGATCCGGTCCGGGTAGTGCTGGGTGACGAGCGGAACGCCCCGTTTGGCTATTCCCGCCTTTTCCGCGGCGATGGCTTCCAGGGTGCGGCCGAGGAAGGATTGGTGGTCGAGGCCGAGCTGGGCGATTCCGCACACGGCAGGGGCCGGGATGACGTTGGTTGCGTCGAGGCGGCCGCCGAGGCCCACCTCGACGATGCAGGCGTCGGCGGGCTGCCGGGCGAATGCGAGGAAGGCCGCAGCGGTGGTGACTTCGAAGAAGCTGGCGTTCACCCCTTCCGCCACGTCCAGGACTTCGGCGAGGAGTGCGGCCAGCGGCTCGTCCTCGATCAGCTTGCCAGCGATTCGAATCCGCTCGTTGAACCGGACCAGGTGCGGACTGGTGTAGGCGTGCACGGTCAGTCCGGCGGCCTCGATCGCGGCTCGGAGGAAAGCGCAGGTGGAGCCTTTGCCGTTGGTGCCCGCGACGTGGAAGACTGGGGGCAAGCGCTGCTCGGGATTGCCAAGGCGGGAGAGTAGGGTGGTGATCCGGCCGAGCCCGAGCACGTCCGCGCCGGGCGAGAGCCTGGCGAGGCGGTCGAGCTGGCGCTGGACTGCGGGGCTGTCGGAGACGGCGTGGTCGGGCATTCAATCCTCCCCGGGACGGGCAGGGGATGGGGTGGGGGAGTCGTGGGACGCGGTGCCCGTCTTCCAGGACTGGGGGGGGGGGGGGGGGGGGGGGG
>DASYWC010000125.1:0-1643 GCA_035936615.1 Allosphingosinicella sp.
CCGACGGTGGGGCCGCGTGCAGATCGTGAACCCCGCCGTCCAGAAGCTGGGACATAGTATCTAGCAGGCCGTTGAAAATCAAGTTGGAATAGCCCGGAAGGTCGCTTCATCATCGTGCTGATAAGCGATTTCGCCGACGAGGGAGCCGTCGGGCTGGAGTTCGGCCGATCCTTCGCCGTTGACCTGATCGCCTTCGTCGGCACCGTTCCAGGTAAAGTCGACCGCTTGCGAGGTCCCCCAGCAGTCAAGAATTGCAGTGAGCGCCCCGAACGCCATCTCGCCTCCGCCTTTACCGTCGAGCGCAATGAAGGCCGGCTTGACCAGGTCGAGATGCGCGCGATCCCACAGCGTGGTCTCAACGATCCGCCAACGCCCCTTCAGGTGGCCCGGTAGCCTCGTCACGTCGCCGCCATGAGCTTGGGCAGCCGCACCAGATTGTATGCGGCCGCCGCGAATGCGAAGGCCCATCCGACGCGGTCGCGCCCGCGGAACTTGGTCTTGCGCTGCCCGGCCACGGTCTTGATCCAGCCGAACGCCTCCTCGATGCGTTTGCGGATGCGCTGGCTTTGGGCATAACCCGCGTGTCGTGTCGTGCGCTGATCAATTGCCGAGCGTCGGCCGCTGGTGTTCTGCGCGACGTGCGGGCGCACGTTCATCGACCTGAGCTCGTTGACGAAGTCCTCGGCATCGTAGCCCTTATCGGCTCCCAGCGTGACGGCGCTCGGCCGATCGGCACGGGGCTCAAGCATCGCGAGGGCGGCGATCCGCTCGGCATGACCATCCGCGGCCGTGACTCGGGCATCGACGATCAGCCCTGAGCGGTTCTCCATTAGACCATGCCCCATGAAGCACAGCTTCGCTTCCATGCCAGCTCCCTTGCGGTAAAGCCTGGCCTCGGGATCGGTCGTGCTCTCGTGGGTTTGGTTCGAGCGCTTCTCGCCTCTGAATCCGACCTCGATATTGCGCCCACCACCCAAGGGAGGATCGCCGGAGTCTGTCTCCGCTTTGGGCCGGAAGCTCTTCATCGAGGCCCACGCCTCAATGAGCGTGCCGTCGACGCTGAAGTGATCCGTGGACAGAAGCTTCTTCACGCGCGTCTGCGCCAGCACGGCGGCCAGGAACCTCGCCGCGATGTCCCCATCGAGCAGCCGGTCACGGTTCTTGGAGAAGCTCGAATGGTCCCAAGCCGCATCGTCGATACCGATCCCGACGAACCAGCGGAACAGGAGATCGTATTCCAGCCGTTCCATCAGCTGACGCTCCGAGCGGATCGAATAGAACGCCTGCAAGAGCATCGCCCGCAACAGCTTCTCCGGTGCGATCGACGGCCGACCGATCGGCGCATAAAGCGCAGCGAAATCTCGCTCCAGCGCCGACAGCGCCTCGTTCACGACCGCCCGGATCGCCCGCAGTGGATGGTCCGTCCGAACCCGCGCCTCGAGATCAACATAGCTGAACAGCTCACCCGTCCGATCATCCCCGCCCCGCACGATTCGCCTCCCCCTTGTCGGACGAAGTGAATCATCCCCCAACCAAACTCGCGAGCCCCTTCTTCAACAGCCTGCTAGGAAGGGCCCACGCGTCCGTGCCCGGCGGCATCATCTGGGCCTGCTCTGCGGCAAGAACTCGGAGATCTGCTTTCT
>DASYWC010000126.1:0-5307 GCA_035936615.1 Allosphingosinicella sp.
GGCTGCTGGTCAAGCATCTGGGGGGGCCGGTCTGGTGGTCGGTCATCCCGATCGTGCTCGTGACTCCGCTGGTCACCTTTTCACTGAACCGGCGGTGGGTGTTCAGCTGATGGCCAAAAGCTGATGGAACGCGTGGTCTACGACCGCATGGCGGAGCTCGACCGGGTGCACTGGTGGTACCGCGCGCGGCGGAACATCCTGTCGGACCTGATCCAGCGGCGCATTCCACTCCCCCCCGGCGCCCGGATCCTGGAGATCGGCTGCGGCACCGGCCACAACGTCCTGATGCTCCAGCATTTCGGGGAGGTCGACGCGATCGAGATCGACGAGGCCGCTCGGGAAATCGCAAGCAAGCGGCTCGGCAAGACCGTGGGCTCGGCACCGCTTCCGGAGCTGGCCGGGGTCGAGGACGCCAGCTACGACCTGATCGCGATCCTCGACGTTCTGGAACATGTCGAGGCGGACGAGCGGGCGCTTGCCAGCATGGCCCGCAAGCTGAAGCCCGGGGGGCGGATCCTGCTGACGGTGCCCGCCCATCCTTGGATGTGGAGCGCTCATGACGTCGTCAACCACCACCAGCGGCGCTACACCAGGAAGTCGCTGAAGGACGTGATCGCGCGCGCCGGCCTGAAGCTGGAGATGGTCAGCTACTTCAACAGCCTGCTCTTCCCGCTTGCGGCGGGGGCTCGGCTGGCCGGCCGGATCGCCGGCAAGGAGGACAGCGACGACAAGCTTCCGCCGCGGCCGTTGAACAAGCTGTTCGAAACGGTCTTCAACCTTGAGCGTCACGCGCTCGGGCGGGTGCCGTTTCCTCCCGGGGTTTCGCTGGTGGCGATCGTCTCGGCCACGTGACCCAATTGCCGGCGTCCGCCGGCCTCGCCTGCAATGTCCGCGACGATGTAGAGCGGCCGGTGCTTGGCCTCCATGAACAGCCGCCCAAGATATTCGCCGATCATTCCGAGCACGAACATCTGAGCAGCTCCGAGCACCACCACCACCAGCATCAGCGACGTCCAGCCGGGGATCGCCGAGCCCGAGATGAATCCGACTGCGATGTAGAGGAGAAGCAGGACGGACGCCGCGACCAGCCAAAGCCCGATATGACTGGCCATGCGGAGAGGCGCGGTCGAGAAGCCGGTCACCGCGTCAAGCGCGAAGGCGAGCATCTTTCGAAGTGGATATTTGGTCTCGCCGGCATGGCGCTGGGCCCGGTCGTAGACGAACGGGACCTGCTTGAAGCCGACCCAGGCGACCATGCCTCGGATGAAGCGCGCCTGCTCGGGAAGGCTGAGGAAGGCGTCGAGAGCGCGGCGGCTCATCAGCCGGAAGTCCCCAGCGTCGACCGGTATCTCGGTGTCGGTGATTCGGGACAGGGCCCGGTAGAAAAGGGAGGCCGTCGCCTTCTTGAACGCGGTCTCGCCGGCGCGCTGGCGGCGGACTGCATAGACCACGTCCGCGCCTCGTAGATCCATCTCCTGGATCATCGAAGGGAGCAGTTCCGGCGGGTCCTGAAGGTCCGCATCGATGATCAGGATCCGCTCGCCCGAGCAGAGGTCGAGTCCGGCGGTGAGCGCAAGCTGGTGGCCGTGGTTGCGTGAGAGATTGATGGCGACGAGGTGCCGGTCCTCCTCGGCAAGCATCTTCATCACCTGCCAGCTTCGGTCGCGGGAGCCGTCGTTGACGAGTACGATCTCATAGTCGGCGCCCACCGCCACCTTGGCCGCCGTGGACAGGCGCCGGTGGAGCTCCACAAGGCACTGCTCCTCGTTGAAGCAGGGGACGACGATCGACAGAGCGGGCCCGTTCATTCACTCTCCTCGCGGGCGTGGCCGGTCCGCGCCTTCCACCCGATACAACACGCTCGAGCCGTTGCGCCAGAGTGGCCGCAAGTCGGGGGCGACGGCCGGGTCGTAGGGCGGAGGGTCGATCAGCCAGACGTGAGTGAACACGCTTCTGGGGAAGTGGCGCAGGCTCTCTTCGATGCCCAGCCAGTTCCTGCTCCAGCAACGCTGCGGGATCACCACCTGGGACGGATCGTCCTTGAAGTAGCGCATCGGGATGTCCTTGACGCTGAGGAGTTGAGCTCCGGCCATCCCCCACTGGTCGTTGGAAAACGCCTCCCTCCGAACCACCGCAAGGCCGGGCAGGTGGTGGAGCCGGCTCATCATCCATCCTTCCCTGCACGGCCGGCCGACGAAACTCACCATCCGGGCGCCCTTCGGCACATGCTCCAGAGCGGCAAGCTCGCGGTCGTAGGCGCGGTCGTAGAGCCAGAAGCTGACCGTCGTCCCGGCGGTCCGGGCAAGCACGAGGAGGAGGCCTAGCCCGGCGATGACATTGCCGAGTCGCCGGCTTGCACCGGGTCGGAAGCGGATCGCAACCACCAGCACCGCAAGCATGTAGGGCGCGAGTCGCATGTCGGCATAGGCGGATCCGAAGAGGATCCGCGGAAGCAGGAGGAAGGTGACGAGCAGGAAGAGGGAGGAAGCGGCGAGGTTGCGCGAGAACTCCATCTTCCGGTGAACGGCGGTGGCGACAAGGAGCAGGAGAAGCGACAGCAGCGCTCCCAGATCGGACCAGAACCAGCGATCGCGAAGGATCATCGCGAACCAGTTGAACTTGGAAGTCCAGTTGAACCAGTCTCCGGTGCCCCCGCCGACCGGTCCGGTCCGCCACAACAATATGAGGAGCACCGGCGGGGCCAGAGAGAGGCAGTGGATTCCGGCTCGAACGAGGGCCGCGAGGAACGGACGCTTGTTGTCCAGCTGCCGAACGAATTCGGCGGAGAAGGCCATCAGGCCAAGCGTCCCCCAGCCGAAGACATGGGTCACCCAGACCACCAGGGAGATCGGGACGAAGAGGGATGCTCGAAGTCGGAAACGCCCCAGTCTCGCAAGCCGAAGCCAGAATGCGAAGGCCAGGAACGCAAGCGCCATCGACAAAGCGAAATTGACGAACCCGAACAGGAACGGGAAGTTGTAGGCGAGCGGAACCGCGAAAAAGGCCGTGGGCGGAACCCAGCCATGAACCTCCCGTGCAACCCACAGGAACCCGAAGACGGTGAGCGGCGGGATGGTGAGCACGATCAGCTTCACCGCAAGCTCGAGGCCGAACAGCTTCGACAAGGGCACGACCAGCAGGTCGACTCCCAGATTTCCGATCAGCCGCCACTCGAAGCTGTAGAAGGACTGAAGGGCAGCGGACCGGTCTATGTCCAGCTGCACCCTGTAGCGCCCCATATGGCCGGGGAGGTCGACCAGCGGCGGGATGTCGGGCCAGAGCAGCGGCACGGCCGAGAGGATGATCAGGGCGAGGAGGGTATAGGGCCGCTCCCACCACGGCGTGGCCTCCCCGCGAAGGGATACGGGCGCTTCCCGAAAGCCGATCGTTTCCGCCGTTCCCATCCGCGCCGCTGTGGCACAGCCGCTCACCCTCGTTCAACACGGATACAGGCTATCGAACCTAGGTTATCCTTCTAATTCGGGAGCATGCCATGAAGAGATCGATCCTTGCCGCCGCAGCGGCGGCTGTCCTCGCCGTTCCGGCGCTTGCAGCTCAGCAGGAGTCCGCTCACGGCGGTGCCCGCTCCGTCACGCGGGCGGAGACTCAGGCGAAGGTGCAGGCGATGTTCGCCCGTGCCGATTCCAACCGCGACGGCTTCGTCACCCAGGCGGAGGCCCAGGCCCTGGCCGGTCACGGGCGCGGCAAGCTGTTCGAGCGTTTCGACGCCAATGGCGACGGCTCGGTGACCCGCGCCGAAGCGCAGGCCGTAGCCGCCCGTGCCGGCCGCCACGGCGGGAAGCAGCCTCACGCGGGGCTGTTCGCCCGGCTCGACTCGAACGGCGACGGAGTCATCACCCGCGCCGAGTTCGACGCCCGCGCCGCCGATCGTGCAAAGCGCATGCAGGGGGTCCGCGGAGCCGTGGCGGGCAGGATGTTCGCTCGGCTCGACAGCGACCGGGACGGCCGCCTGTCGGCGGCGGAAGTCACCGCCCAGAGCCTCGCCCACTTCGACCGGATGGACTCGAACCGCGACGGCACCCTCACTCCAGAGGAGCGCCGGGCGCACCGGGCCCAGCGAAGGGCCAAGGGCATCAGCGGCTAAGGCTTTTCACGAAGTCCGCCGATCAGGGGCCGGGGCAGCGATGCTCCGGCCTTTGCTTTTTGCGCCAAGCATTGCTTAAGGGCGCGCATGTCCGATCTGGAAACCATGAGCAGCGACTGGCTGGCGCGCATAGACTCGGCCGCGGACCTGCAAAGCCTTGAGTCGGAGCGGGTGGCCGCGCTGGGCAAGCAGGGGGCGATCACGCAGCTCCTAAAGACTCTCGGCGCAATGACTCCGGAGCAAAGGCAGTCGGAAGGGCGGAAAATCCACGCCCTTCGCGAGCAGGTAACCGCCGCCATCTCCGCCCGTAAGGCGACGCTGGAAGCCGCGGAGCTGGAGCGCAGGCTCGCAAGTGAGGGCCTGGACATGTCCCTGCCCGTGTCCGCGGGGGAGCAGGGAAGCGTGCACCCGGTCAGCCAGGTGATGGACGAGCTTGCCGAGATTTTCGCCGACCTCGGCTTCGCGGTCGCCACCGGCCCGGAGATCGAGGACGACTGGCACAACTTCACGGCGCTGAACATTCCCGAAAGCCACCCGGCCCGGGCGATGCACGACACCTTCTACTTCCCCGAAGACGGGAGCGCCGACGGCAAGCGCATGCTGCTTCGCACCCACACGTCCCCGGTTCAGATCCGAACCATGATGTCGCAAAAGCCGCCGATCCGGATCATCGCTCCGGGGCGGACCTACCGCTCCGACAGCGACGCCACGCACACTCCCATGTTCCATCAGGTCGAAGGGCTGGTGATCGACCGCGGGATCCATATGGGACACCTCAAATGGACGCTCGAGACCTTCCTCAGGGCCTATTTTGAGCGCGAGGACATCGTGCTCCGGCTCCGCCCCTCCTATTTCCCGTTCACCGAGCCGTCGGCGGAGGTGGACGTCGGCTACACCATGCAGAAGGGCCGGCGGGTCCTTGGCGGGAGCGAGGGATGGATGGAGCTTCTGGGCTCGGGGATGGTGCACCCGCGGGTGATCGAAGCGTGCGGGCTCGATCCGGAGGAGTGGCAGGGCTTTGCCTTCGGCTGCGGGATCGACCGGCTGGCGATGCTCAAATACGGAATGGACGACCTTCGCGCCTTCTTCGACGGCGACCTTCGCTGGCTCAAGCACTACGGCTTCAGGAGCCTCGACGTTCCGACGCTCAGCGGAGGAGTGGGAGCGTGAGCGTCAGGCGCACACGCACCGGGCCGTTCGCC
>DASYWC010000127.1:0-8339 GCA_035936615.1 Allosphingosinicella sp.
ACCCTAAGGCCTTCATCACTCACGCGGCATTGCTGGATCAGGCTTTCGCCCATTGTCCAATATTCCCCACTGCTGCCTCCCGTAGGAGTCTGGGCCGTGTCTCAGTCCCAGTGTGGCTGATCATCCTCTCAGACCAGCTAAAGATCGTAGCCTTGGTGAGCCTTTACCTCACCAACTAGCTAATCTTACGCGGGCTCATCCTTAGGCGATAAATCTTTGGTCCGAAGACATCATCCGGTATTAGCTCAAGTTTCCCTGAGTTATTCCGAACCTAAGGGCAGATTCCCACGCGTTACGCACCCGTGCGCCACTAGACCCGAAGGTCTCGTTCGACTTGCATGTGTTAGGCATGCCGCCAGCGTTCGTTCTGAGCCAGAATCAAACTCTCAAGTTAATGTCCGATCAGCGATGCGCCTGGAAGGGCAACACCAAAGACCGGCTTCAAGGAGCCGTTCCTGCACAAATACATATTACTGTGGATATGTAAGAGGACATATAGGAACGGCTTAATTTAACCGATCGACCCGAGCCTTAAACTCCCGGGAGACCGGAGCCGCCGCCCACATGTCCCTTCATCTAAACCAACAATGTCAAAGAGCCGACGTTTCACCCTCCCCGTTTTGATCCGGGGCACCGGAGTTACCGATTGGTGAGACGCGAACGGGATGGGCCAGATGACCTGCCCCGTCGGTAAGAGCCATATATGGAGGACAAATCCTACCGTCAATGGCTTTGTTGAAAGTTTTTGAAGCTTTCGAGCGCGGGGGCGAAGCCGAAGCTTCGTTTCGCGCCGTCCAATCTATCTGGGGAGGGCTGACCTCACCTTCAAGTGCCCGGACGTGAAAAATTCAAATCATTCCAACAGCTAAGCAGTGCCCGTGAGCTCTGCCTCGCGTTCGGCGGCATATGATCGGCACGAACCGGATCGTCAACCGCCGTTTTGAAAAACTCTCTATTTCAAAGAACCCCGCGGCGGTACCGCGGAAGGCCCAGATAAGGCCGCCTAGAGCCCGTTCAAGAGCGCCAGGGAAAAAACACGATCCAGATCAAAAAGTTGCGGAACGGCGCTGGCTACTGCGCCGGAGCGAGGCCCGCCGGCGGTCAGGCGCTCTGGATATAGGCGCGCATGGCCTCCGCTTCCTCTTCGATTCGGGCGATGCGGTAGGCGACGAGATCCCCGATCGACACGATTCCCACCAGGCGCTCCCCTTCAACCACCGGCAAATGGCGAATTCGCCTGGCGCTCATCTGCGACAAGGCGGCGAGAATCGGCACATTGGGACCGACCGTGATGGCGGGAGCGGTCATCACCTTCTCAACCGCCATGTCGAGAACTTCGGCTCCAGCGCTGGCGAGGCAGTAGATGATGTCCCGCTCCGACATGATCCCGACGACCTTGCCGTCCTTCGTCACCGGCACCGCGCCGATTCGGTTCTTGGCGAGGCGCGAGACCGCGTCGCGGACGCTGGTGTCGCACTCCACGGAGACGACCTCGCCACCCTTGACCCCAAGTATCGCGGCGATGGTCATTGCGGCTCCTTCAGTCTTTTCGCCTTTTTACACAACTCGCCTTGATGATCCAATGGCCCGCCGCCAAATGGAGGCATGCCCAGACACGACCCAGTTCCGCCGCGGCGGCAGCGGACCAAGACCGATTCGGCCGAGGCCGAGCTTCGCCGTGCGGCCGAGCTCGAGCGGACCGCGCTCGCCTGGGCGCGGTACAAGCGGCTGATGTCGTGGATGGCGATCGCGGCCGTGGTCGCGGTGCTTCTGGCGCTCATCTACCTGAAGAGCTCGGGCCGGCCGGTTCCGCTGCACATGATGATCGCGACGATCGCCGGGGTAGGCTTCACGGTCCTGCTCGGCACGGGCCTGATGGGCCTTGCCTATTTCAGCAGCCATAGCGGGCACGACGAGGCTGCCCATCGAGGAGAAGATAATCAATGACCGAGGCTGAACGCAGCGAGCCGATCCTGCGGGTGGTGCCGAGGCCGGGCGACATCAACGCCAACGGCCATATCTTCGGCGGCTGGATATTGAGCCAGATGGATATTGCCGCCGGCATCGTCGCTTCGCGGGAGGCGAAGGGGCACGTCGCCACCGTCGCGATCGAGGCGATGGAGTTCATCGCTCCGATCCTGCTTCACGACATCATCTCGATCTACGCCCGGATCGAGCGGATGGGACGCACCTCGATGGGGATTCGCATCGAAGTGATCGCCGACCGCAACCGCGGCACCACCCAGGCGAAGGTGACCGAGGGGCTCTTCACGTTCGTGGCTCTCGACGAAACCAACCGGCCTCGGCCGGTGAAGGAAAGCTAACCCAAGGAATAGCGAAGGGTAGCGCTGCCGTTGGCCGGCACCGTGACGATCCAGAGGGGCTTTCCGTTGCGGCGCGCCAACTTGGCGGCCGGGCGGAACCTCTCTTCACCGGCATAGATCTCCGCCTCGAACAGCACCGGCCGCGCCTGGTCGTTGGTGACCGTCAGCAGCCATTCGCCCGTTTCGGCAAGCTTCGTCACGCGCGCTCCAACGCCGCTTGCGCGGGCGATCCTGATCTCGACATCCTCGCCGACGGCCTTGTCGTCGACGAAGCCTTCTCCGAGCAACAGCGGCTGCGGCCGACCGCCGGCGAACAGCACGATCCGGCCCGCCGGCAGAGGGAGGCCGAGCCCTTCCGAAGCACGGTTGCGGGTCACCAGGAGCTGAGTGACCTCCAGCCCTCGATCCGGCTCCTGGGCGCCGACCGAGGCGCGGTAGACGGTTTGGACCTTCACCCCCTCCTTCTCCAGCATCGCAACCTGCTTCTGGCTGTTGGATGCTACCGTCACCCGCTCCGGGATCCGGTAGAGCTTGAGGTCGCCAAGCTCTTCCCGGATGGCCCTCACTCTCGAGCCGGTCACCACGATGCTCTCCGAGGACATCTCCTCAACGGGTGCGGGAACATAAGCCAGCGGAGGGGGCGGCGGAGGCACAAGCCCGGCTTCCTCCAGCTCGATGTCGCTGGTCGAGCCGGCGGGCCAGCACTGCAGGTTCAACGGCTCGCCGCGCGGCTCCTCTCGATCCCGCTCTTCGCGGTTGAGACGTCCCGCCACCGTCTGGGTTTCCGCGTCGACGAAGCTGGTCTCGTCGCCATTGGCAAGTGTGACCCAGGCGAACAGGTCCAGACGGTCTCCTTGGGGAGCGAGCGTCGCCACATAGTTGGCCTGCCAATCGAAGCCCGAGGCGAGGTAGGACAGGGTGACAGTGGCACTGGCGGGCCGGCTGCTTCGGGTTCGGACCGACAGCGTGGGCTTGGCCGAAAGCCCTTCCGGGACCTTGTCGTAGACGATCGTTTCCGGAAGGCCCGAGCAGCGCAAAGCTTCGAAGCCCTCAGCCGTCTGGAGGACGACGGCGCCGTCGGGACTGGAGCGGATCACCGCCTCATGCTCCACCACCTTTCCGCTCGCCATAGAGGTGCGGCGGACATGGACCCGCCGGCCGAGCGAGCGGTCGAGCAGGCTTGCAGGCGAGAGCAGGTACGCGTCCTGGTTCTTTTCGATCACTCCTTCGGGAAGCCCGGTGACGATCGCGCTTTCCGGGAGGATTCCGCCCGCCACCCCTTCGAAACGGATTTCCCCCTCCCCTGCGGGAATGGAGATTCGGCGAATTTCGCTGATCAGCGCGTAGCCGTTCAGCCACTCCAGATCGAGGCCTTGGGATGCATCCCGCCGCGGGTCGCGGTAGATCGTCACCGACACTTTGTCCGGAGCAGGCGAGCTGGTGACGGCCTGCGCGAACGCCGCGGTCGGCAAGGCGATCAGCAAGGCCAGCAGGAGCCGCACGCGGGCCCCTAGTGACGCGTGTCGAAGGTTGCGGTGAGGGTTGCCCTGCCGTTTGCCGGCACCTGCACCCGCCAGAGCGCTTCGCCCGACGAGCGGCGCTCGCTCTTGATGCTTTCCGACAAGATCCGGGTGTCGTCCCAATAGCTGTCGAGCCCCGACTGGAGAAGGTCCACCGTCACCGCCTCCGGCCGCGCATTGGTGAGCGTGTAGCGCATGGTGGTGCGCCAGCGGCTGTCTCCAATCCGCTCCCGCTGCTCCACCACCGGCTGGATCTTCACGTCGAAGGCTTCGCCGGTCTTGAGAGCCAGGTCGGAGCCCATCGGCGTGTGGCCGATATTGTTTTCCCCAATGAACTGCGCGTTGCCGCGGGCATCCTTCATATAGACCCGCACGGTCCCGGCCGGCAGCGCATCGCCGAGCCCCTGCTCCCGCGAAGTCGAGAACTTGATCACGGTGTCGGCGCTGACAGGCTGCTCCAGGGTTCCGAGCCAAGGGTTGCGGAACTCGTAAGCCTTGCGTCCGGGAGCTCCACTGACGTCGAGGAAGCTCACCTGCTTGGTTTGCCGGTTGGCAAGGGTGGTCCGCTCCGCCAGCGGGTAGAGGTAGAAGTCGCCAAGACGCTCCCGAGGGGCGGTCTCGGTGCCCGGCTCACGCATGGGCCTGCCGCGGCGTGGGGGCGGCGGGGGAGGCAGATAGCGGCGGTCGTAAGCTTGTTGGGCCTGGCCCACCTGCCCCGCAACAAGCAAGGTTTTCGCATTGGGGAAGGCGGTACCCGTATTGTTGCTGAGTGTGACCCAGCCCTGCACGTCGATCCGCCCCGCCGCCTCGTCGAACATGGTGACATAGTCGGCCTTCCAGCCGAGGCCGGGGGTGAGGTAGCTGAGCGTGACGGGCCGAGTTCCGGCCCGAGCGCTTTCGAGGGTGACCGACAGCGTCGGCCGAGCGCGCAGGTTCTCGGGCACATCGTCGAATACGACTCGAACCGGAAGGCCGTCGTCGCGCAAAACCTCGATCCGGTTTCCGATCTGCAGGATGACCCCGCCATTCACAGCCAGCACCTTGGCCCGTTCGCGGATCTCAGCGCCTGTGGCGGGATTCGTCCGAACCACGGTGATCGTCTCTCCCACCGCCTTCTGCATCAGCGCCTGGGGCGAGAGCAGGTCGTAGTCGAAATTCTGCTCGACGACTTCGACGCCCTCCCCGCTGAGAGTCACCGTCTCCGGGCGGATTTGGGCGGACACATCCGGAAACTCCTGGCGCGAGCGGCGTGCCGGGAGGTTAAGCCGGCGGCTGTCCTGCACCAGCGCGAGATCGTTGTTGTAGATGGTGACCGCCACGTCCCCCTGAGCGGACTGCGCCGAAAGAGGCGCGGGCAAGGCAATCGCAAGCAGCAGTAGGCGGCGCATCAGCCAGTCTCCCCCGGAAGCTGTTTCCGCCAAGAGAATGATACATTGTTACGCACGAAGTCAATGTGCTTTGGATGGAACGCCTTGCGAGGGGGCAGCTGCAACAATCCAGGCTGTATCTCACCTCGCGGATAAGAATAGAGCGGCGATCCGGGGGGCCGCCGCTCTTTCTTGTGTCCTGGCGAACCTCAGGCCGCCGGGGCGATCTCCGCCTCGTCGTTGTCCGTTCGTGGCCGGCGAGTCCGGCGGCGGGGAGCCCGCTCGCCTCCGTCTCCGTCCACCACCGCAATGGCGGGAGGAAGGCTGTCGAGCGCGATCCGAGCTTCGCCTCCGTCGGCATCCTCTTCGCTGCGCTCGCGCGGCTGGCGCGGGCGGCGCTGCCGTCCCTCGCCGCTGCGCTCGCGATCGAAGCGGGGCTCGCGCTCGGCCCGGACTTCGCGCTCCTGGCGTTCTTCGCCGTCGTCGCGATCGTTGCCGTCGGAAGCGTTCGAAGCCTCGTCCTGATCCTGGTCCTCATCCTCGTCGGAGGTAAAGTCGTCGCGGCGCGGGCGCTGCTCTTCGAAGCGCGCACGGCCTTCGCTCAGCACCCGGAAATAGTGGTCCGCGAACTGGAGATAATATTCGGTTTGCACCCGATCGCCGGCGAGCTGCATGTCGCGGGCGAGCGCCTTGTACTTCTCGTGAAGCTGGGCGGCGTTGCCGCGCGAGCGGTTGTCCTGGCGATTGCCGGGGCTGGGCGCATTGTTTGGCGTGCGGGGTCCGCTGCCGCGACCGCGCCTGCGGCCGTTCTGACGATTGTTGATCAAACGTTGGTCCTCGTCAAAGGTGGTCGTTACTAGCCACTTTCACCGGCCGGGCCCGTCCCGGCCGCATTTTCTGCACGACACCTACAGGCTGGAAAGCCGCAACGCGGCTCCTGCCTCCTCACGCCAGGACCGTCGAAAGACGCCAGAGCAGTCGGGGGTCGGCGACGGTAAGCCTCACGCTAATTCGCTGTGATCGGCCCCGTCCCTGGCCCCTATGTAGCTATGGTTGCAGATAAAACCAAGCGGAAAAGATTACACCTGAATCAATGCCGTAGCAGCAGGCAGCGGCGGTGGCCGGCGAGGTCGCTCCTGAACCCCGGCCGGAATCCCTCAGCTGCAAACAGGGCGCCCACCCGGTCCGCCTGCCCCGCGCCCAGCTCGACGCAGGCAATGCCTCCCGGAGCGAGCAGCGGCCCGATCTGCGGCGCCAGCGTTCGGTATGCTCCCAGTCCCTCCGGGCCGGCGAACAGCGCCAAGGCCGGCTCGAAGCCCGCGACCTCCACGGGCAGCTCGGCGCCGTCCTCGACATAGGGTGGATTGCACAGGATGAGGTCGAACCTTTCGCCGATCCCCTCACCCCAATTGCCGAGCCTGAACGAGGCGCGCCCGGAAAGGCCCAGCCGCTCCGCATTGCGCACCGCAAAGGCAAGCGCCGCTTGCGACGAGTCCACTCCCAGGCCTTTCGCACTCGGCCACTGATCGAGCGCGGCGAGGAGCAGCGTGCCCGGCCCGGTCCCCAGGTCCAGGACTGTAGCCGGCCCTTTCGGGCCGAAATGCTCGACCGCCGCCTCCAGAAGGGTCTCGCTGTCCGGCCGCGGGATCAGCACTCCGGGGCCGACCTCCAGCTCGATCGTCCAGAAGGCTCGGCGGCCCGTGATATAGGCGATCGGCTCGCCGAGGATACGGCGCTCGACCAGAGCTTCGAACGCTTCCGGCGCATCGCTGTCCATCAAGGAAAGGAGCAGCAGTTCGCGCTCTACCCTCAGCGCATGGGCCATCAGCACTTCCGAATCGAGGCGCGGAGTGTCGCTTGCCGACGCGAGACGCGGCGCGGCGCGGCGCAAGGCGGCGGCGACTTTCATCCGGCGGCTATTGCTTGTAGCGATCCGCAATCGCCGCGAGCCCCGCCTCTATCCGGCTCTGAGGCAACCAGCGTCCATTGAGGAACACCCCAGCGCTTCGGCGGAGATTGCCGACGTCCTGGAGCGGATTGGCTTCGAGCAGGATGAGGTCGGCCCGGCTTCCCGCCCGAACCGTGCCGAACTCGTCGGGCGTTCCAAGGAAGCGCGACACATTCCGGGTGCCGGTCGCCAGAGCCTGATATGGAGTGAGGCCGGCATCGATCAGGTAGGCGAGCTCGCGGTGGAGGGAGAAGCCGGGAACGTTGAACCATTGCGGGGCGTCCGAGCCCAGCAACAGGCCCGCTCCTTCATCGTGGAGCGCCTTGATCAGCTTGCCCCGTATCCGGACGAAGCGCCGCGCGCGGTCCGGGTCGTAGCCCGCCTGGCTCTGCAGCCCCGCCCGAGCCTGCTTCCACTGCGCGAGCATGGGACGAGGGACGTACCGCATCTCCTCGCGCCGCTCCATTTCCGCCGTAGACGGCTCGGGCAGCAGCACATGGTGGATGAGGCTGTCGGTGGGTACGTTCCACACCCCCGCCTCTCGCGTTCGGCGCGCGGCCTGCCGGATCCTGCCCTCGTCGACCTGGTCCACGAGATTGAAGCCGAAGAAGCCTGCCTCGGCTTTCGGTTGCGCCCCCTCGCGAAGCAACATCTCCATATAGCCGTCCAGATGGTCGACCGTCGCCTGCCTCGCCTCCAGGACTCGGTTGAGGCCGACCGCTTCGGGCACATGGCCGCCAAAGCTTATCTTGTGAGAGCGCGCAGCCCGGACAATCGCGTCATAGCGGGCACGATCCAGGCCGGGATGGATCTTCAGAGTGTCGTAGCCAGCGACCTTCTGTCGGGCCACCATGGCATGCGCGGCCGCGGGAGAGGCCACGCTGTTGCCGTTGAGCGATGGACCTGCAGCATAGATTCGCGGCGAGACGATGTCGCCGCGCTCCGCCCGAGCCCGAAGATCGAGATGATGGGGAGCCCCGAGCATGCTTCGAGCGAAGGTTATTCCGTTCGCCGCGTAGAGAAACAGCACATCCTGAGTCCATTGGACATCGGCTGGGTTGGGAGGAACATGGGCGTGCATCTCGGACAGGCCCGGCATCAGGTATCGCCCGCGACCTTCGATCCTGACCGCGCCCGCAGGAATTCGGGTGCGCGCCGCGGGGCCGATGCTCTGGATGCG
>DASYWC010000128.1:0-4618 GCA_035936615.1 Allosphingosinicella sp.
CCGATCAGTTGCGCGCCCTGACGGATTCGCTTCGTGCTCTGCATGGCCGCGACGATCTGCCGATCCTCATCGATCAGGAAGGAGGCCGCGTTGCACGCATGCGGCCCCCGGTTTGGCCCGCCTTTCCCGCAGCAGGCAAATTCGGCGAATTGTACAAAGTCGCTCCCGCAAGCGCGATCGAGGCGGCGCGCGCCAACGCTCAAGCCATAGCGCTGATGCTCAAGGAGGCGGGGCTCAACGTAAATTGCCTGCCGCTGCTCGACGTTCGGCAGGAAGGTGCAAGCGATATCATTGCCGACCGGGCGTTCGGATGCGAGCCGATGCAGGTGGCGGCGCTGGGGCGGGCGGTGCTGGAAGGCATGGCAGCTGCCGGCGTAGTGGGCGTGGTCAAGCACATGCCCGGCCACGGGCGGTCGTTGGTCGACAGCCACAAGGAGCGGCCGTTCGTCGACGCCGCCGACGAGGCGCTGGAGATCGACATCGAGCCCTTCGCGACTCTCAGCAATGCGCCAATGGGGATGATCTGCCACGTGGTCTACACCGCGTGGGACGCGGAGCGCCCCGCCAGCGTGTCGCGGATCGTAACCGAGGACATCATCCGCGGCCGAATCGGCTTCGACGGCCTGCTCATCTCCGACGACCTGTGCATGCACGCGCTTTCGGGAAGCTTTTCTGGGCGAGCGGCAGGGGTGCTGGATGCCGGCAGCGACGTGGCGCTCCATTGCTCCGGCAAAATGGAGGAGATGGTCGATCTGGCCCAGGGAGTCCGGCCGATGACGGACAAGGCGATGGAGCGGCTGGAGCGGGCGATGGCGAGCGTCGCCGGAGCCGGCGGCACTGCGTCCTTTGAGGAGCTTGCGGCGAAGCGGGACTCACTTCTCGCCTACGCCTGAGCGGCTGTCC
Organism: Allosphingosinicella sp.; assembly: GCA_035936615.1. Classification (GTDB taxonomy): domain Bacteria; phylum Pseudomonadota; class Alphaproteobacteria; order Sphingomonadales; family Sphingomonadaceae; genus Allosphingosinicella. Next base: position 904 of record DASYWC010000128.1, read on the forward strand.
CCTAGCTTCCCCGATAGCCGGTGATCCGGCCGTCGCGGTTGAAGTTGCAGACGAAGCCGCGGGTTCCGTCGATGGTGCCGGACACCTGCACCACGTCGGTTCCGACCGGCTGGACGCTGGTGATGTTCACCCGGCCGAAGCGCGCTGCTCGGGCCCGGCATGCCTCGGCGCCTGCGGCTGCGAGGTCCTGCCCTTCGAAGGTTCGGGGCTGGCGGGCGCTGTTGACCGCGTCGGCCAGGACCGGTGCGAATGGAACGAATGCGCACCCGCCCAGGGGCAAGGCGGCTGCGAGCAGAAGGGGCAGGATCGGATTACGCATTGAGTGACTCCATTGGGTACTGGCCCTCGCACTCGCCGCGCCAGGAACCAAAAAACGGCTCCTATCAATCGCTTGTTCCAGATGAAGCGGAGATTACCGGGCAAGGGTGACGATCTTCACCCGCTCCCCCGGGCGCAGCGGCTGATCGGGAGAGCGGCCGTTCAGCACCAGGAAGTGCTCCATCGGGTTCTCGCTTGCCATGCGCCGGGCCATGGTCTGCAGATCGTCCCCGGGGCGCGCGGGGACGACCCGGATCACCCGGGGCTTCAACGCGGCGACCTCCTGGTCGGAGAGCAGCCGGAACGAGCCGAACAGCTGCCCGAGCGCCGCCGCCCTCGCTTGCGAAGGCGATGAGATCATCATGAAGTGATAGGCCTCCCCGCCACGTCCTCGATAGGCCGCAAGCGAGAGCTCCACGTCTCCTTGCGGGGTCCCGACCATGATCGGCACGAACAATGCGGGGACTCCGTTGACCAGCGCCGCCTGGGCGGTGCCGACCTGCGCAGGGGCACCCTGGAGAAGCTGCTCGATCAGCGCGCTTGCATAGGCCTCGAGGCCCCCCGGCGGCATCGGCCCGCCGCCGAACTCGCCGCGAAGGCCGTCCGGGCCGTCGATGAGGATCGCCTTGGGGCTGTTGGTGAGCGTGAACCCCTCCGGCGCCTCGAATGCGATGCGCATCAGGGGGTGGGCGAAACGGCGGCCCTGGACGAAGCCCTGGGCCGGGTCGTCGCCGTAGAGGAGTCCGTCCACTTCCCTCAGGTACGCCTCTTCGTTCTCGGGAAGCTGGTTGGCTGCGACTCCGGTGGCGACGGCCGTGCCCCGCGCGCGCTCGATCCTGTTCTCGGTCAGTGGGTGCGTCCGGGCCCATTCCGGGATCGATCGGGCCTCGTCGCGGCCCCGGGTGCGGGCGAGGAACTGTTCGTGCCGGGCCAGGGCGTCGAGCATGTCCGCGGCGGCTTCGGGATCGTAGCCCGCGCGCTTCAGGTAGTGGATTCCAAGGTCGTCGGATTCGTATTCCTGCTTTCGCGAATAGCGAAGCGTGAAATACTCCGCCGCTCCTCCAGCGATCCGGGCGAGCTTCTCGGAGCCGGTGAGCAGCCCCACCGCCATTACTCCCAGGCCCCGCCAGAGCGAGCGCTTCTGCTGGCGTTCGCCATGGTCGCCGACGATATGGCCGACCTCGTGGGCGAGGATCGAGGCAAGCTCGGCCTCGCTGTTGACGAGTCCGAAGAGCCCCCGGGTCACGTAGATGTAGCAGCCGGGGACCGCGAAGGCGTTGACGACGTCGCTGTTCACCAGGGTGAAGGTGCATTGGCCTTCGAGGCCAGCGGCGGACGCGACCTTGTCGCCGATCCGGGCGAGGTAGGAAGCTTCGGACTCGTCGTAGCTGCCGCCGAACTCGGCCAGAAGCTGCGGATGCTGCTCCGCTCCGAGCCGCCTTTCCGACTCCTCGATCTCGGGGCTGTAGTCGGCCGGGTCGCTCCTGTTGTCGCCTCCGCAGCCAGAGGCGAGGAGAGCGGTTCCGGCAAGCAGTGCAAGGATGGATCGAGGCATGAATTCTCCCGCTCGCGCTACGCTTGGGCGGGCGCTTGGTTGCGGCTGAGCGCTTAGTAGCGAAGCAGGGCCCAGCCGGGAGGGAGATAGTCGGTCGACATGTAGTAGTAGAAATTGCAGGTGCCATTGCGGCTGTAATTGCCGCCCTTGACGATCCCGAACGCGGTCGTGCCGCTGAAGATCGGAGCGCCGCTGTCGCCGCCCTTGCAGGCGGGCCCGGGCACGGTAACCCAGACGGGGTCGCAGGGGCCGCCGCACAGCTCGCCGGGCGGCGCGTAGTCCACCAGCTCCACCTGCGCGCAGCTGTAGCCGGTCGTCTCGCCCCGGCGGCAGACGAAGTCGCCGGCGCGGGTACTTGCCCTCAGCCTGGAGCCGGTGACGGTTCGAAGCAGCGTCTTGGCGCTGTCGGCGTAGAAGACGGGCTGCAGCGCCTCCGCAGTCGCATGGACCTGGACGTCCTGATAGCGCCAGCCCCACTGGCCGTCGAAGCTGAGTTCGGTCCTGGTCCCTCTGGGGCTGATGTAGGTGAGCGAGTCCGGGCAGTGGGCGGCGGTGAGGATTCCGGTCCTCGGCCCGTTCGCGACGACGAAGCCGGTGGTGCAGGAGTATCTCTTGCCGTTGGCGGGATCGACCCCTTCGACTCGGGCGCCGCCTTCGACGCTCAAGTTGACGTCGGAGCGGTCGAGGACCCGGATCTGGACCGGAACTCCGGTCAGGCTTTCCATCGCCGAGTCGAGCTCGCCTGGTCCGTAGCGGTCGGCGTCCCGCGCCCTCACCATCAGGACGAGTTCGCCGGTGCGGGGGTCGAGGCCCGCCCCCGATACGTTGGGCAGCGCCGCCTTGACCCGGTCGCGGTGGTACATCCAGGCCGAGACGATTTCGACGCCGGTTGCCCTGGCGCCGGTCTTGAAGACGATTGGAACCGCCACTCCGCCGGCGAAGAGGGTCCTGTCGGGCACCGGCTCCGAGCCGGTAAGCAGAACCGCGATCCTGTAGTCCGGCTTGTGCTCGATCGAGATACCCGCGAGCCGATGCTTGTAGGTCTCCCGGATCGCGTCGGTGGCGGCGACGCTCTCCTCCTGCGCCCTCAGCCGTCGCTTGGCCTCTTCGATGCTCACTTGGTTCTGGAGCGCATATTCGGCGGCGTCCTGAGCAAGCGCCTCCTCGGCGGTCTGGATCCTCGGAGCCTGGGGCTGGGCTGCGCCTGCCGTCCCGGCGAGCAGGGCTGCGGTCACGGCGCTGATCAGAAGCTTTGTCACAAAGGCCCTCTCGCCAATCCTATATTGACCGAAGCTGACCGCGGCCAGGAACAGATCAAAGCCCTTCGACAAGCGCTGCGGGTCGGCATAGACTTGCGTGATGGATGAGGGGGATTCGTTCGAAGAGCAGCCGGCGGTGGCAGAGGCCGACCGGCTGACGCTCGACCTCGACGGCTGGGAAGGGCCGCTCGATCTGCTTCTGACCCTTGCCCGGGGGCAGAAGGTGGATCTCGCCAAGATCTCGATCCTCGCTCTGGTCGAGCAGTATCTCGCCTTCATCGCCGACGCGAAGAAGCTGAAGCTCGAGATCGCGGCCGATTACCTCGTGATGGCCGCCTGGCTCGCTTACCTCAAGTCCTGCCTGCTCCTGCCCAAGGACGAGGAGGCCGATCCGAGCCCGGAGGAGCTGGCGGTACGGCTCCAGCTTCGGCTTCAGCGGTTGAACGCCATGCGTGAGGCGGGCGCCCGGCTGCTTGCGCGGGACCGGATCGGGCGGGACGTGTTCCTTCGCGGCGCGCCGGAAGGGCTTCGGGTCGTTCGCAAGGCGGCGTGGCAGGCGGACGTATACGACATCATCTCCGCC
>DASYWC010000129.1:0-6562 GCA_035936615.1 Allosphingosinicella sp.
GTTGAGCAGGATCCGGCACGGATGCGGCCATCGGACGTTCCGGTCCAAGTGGGCGACCCGCACAAGGCGGAGCGCACGCTCGGCTGGAAGGCGGAAATCCCGCTAGGACGCACTCTCGCCGATCTTCTTCAGTACTGGCGCGATGTCGTCCGCCGCGTATAGGGGCATCTATGAACTTTTCGGGAAAGAAGGTCCTCGTCACCGGGGCCACGGGCTTCATCGGCAGCCGCCTCACCGAGAGGTTGGTCGAGCTGGGCGCGGATGTCCGCGCCTTTGTCCATTACAACAGTCGGAACGACTACGGCCTGCTTGAGGTGCTTCCGAAGGAAGTGCTCGCGCAGATCGAGATTTTCCCGGGCGACCTTAAGGACGGCGACGGCGTCCGCAAGGCGGTGAAGGGCTGCGATACCGTTTTCCACCTCGGCGCGCTGATCGCCATCCCCTATTCCTACCGCAACCCATTCGATTTCGTGCAGGCTAACGTAATCGGCACGGCGAATGTCCTCAACGCCGCCCTCGAATATGAGACGCGGCGGGTGGTGCACACCTCGACGAGTGAAACCTACGGCACGGCACAGTACCAGCCGATCGACGAGAAGCATCCGCTGGTCGGCCAATCGCCTTATTCGGCATCCAAGATCGGCGCCGACAAGCTCGCCGAGAGCTACTGGCTCTCCTACGACATGCCGGTCGCGACCATCCGCCCGTTCAACACTTATGGCCCCCGCCAGTCCGCCCGCGCGGTCATCCCAACCATCATCAGCCAGGCGCTGGTCGGGGACACGCTCCACATCGGGTCGACCGACCCGAAGCGGGACTTCAACTATGTCGACGACACCGTCTCCGGCTTCGTCGCGGTCGCCGAGCACGACGCGGCGCTGGGGGAAGTGATCAACGTCGGGTCGGGCCGCACCGTCAGCATCGCCGACGTCATCGAGGAAGTCGCCAAGATCACCGGCAAGGAGCTGAACGTCATCACGGACCCCAAGCGAATCCGCCCGGGCAAGAGCGAGGTCGGCCTGCTGCTCGCCGACACGCGCAAGGCCGCGGAACTGCTCGGCTGGAAGCCGGAAGTGCCGCTCGAGGAGGGCCTGCGCCGCACAGTCCAGTGGATCGCCGCCAACAGCGAGCGCTACAAGCCGCAGATCTACAATGTCTGAAGGCGGCGTGCGCGCGGTTATCCTCGCCGGGGGCAAGGGCACGCGCCTGATGCCGCTCACTGAGAACCTCCCAAAGCCGCTCGTGCCGGTCGGCGGCGTGCCGATCCTCGAGATCATCGTCCGCCAGCTACGCCACTTCGGGATCACCGACCTGACGCTGTCGGTGGGCCACCTCCACGGTCTCCTCGAATCCCATTTCGGAAACGGCAGCGGCTGGGACATAGGCATCGACTACAGCCACGAGGCCGATCCACTCGGCACTGCCGGCCCGATCGCACTCGTGGAGCGGCTCTCAAACCCTTTCTTGGTCCTGAACGGCGACCTTCTCTGCTCGATGGATTACGGCGCACTGATCGAGGTGCACCGCGCCTCCGGCGCATCAGTCACCATCGCCTCCTATCCAAAGGAGGTGAAGATCGAGCTGGGCGTTCTGGAAACGGACGGCGACCGCCTCATCGACTATGTCGAAAAACCGGTCATTCCGTACCGCGTCTCGATGGGCATTTATGCGATGAGTCCCGAAGTGGTCGGCCGCATCCCGAAGGGGCAGCGCTTCGATCTCCCTGATCTCATCAAGCGGCTGATCGCGGAAGGCGAGTGGATCAACCTCTACCGCTTCGACGGCTATTGGCGGGACATCGGCACGATGGACGAATATGCCGCCGCGAACGAGGAATTCCCGGCGGTCCGGCCCAGCCTTAACATCGACTAAGGCGGCTCAGTCTCTCGCCCCTTCCGAGCCGAGCCGCTCCCCGGCGTAACGCTGCTCGCGAAGTGGCCGCCACCAATCCTCCCGCGCGAGATACCAGTCGATGGTCTTGGCAAGCCCGCTCTCGAAGCTCTCCTGCGGGAGCCAGCCGAGCTCCCTCTCGGCTTTCGACGGATCGATCGCATAACGTCGGTCGTGCCCCGGCCGGTCGGCGACGAATTCGATGAGATTGCGGTACGGGGCGCCGCCGGCGCGCGGACGCCGCTCATCGAGGAGGTTGCAGATCGCTTCCACCACTTCGAGGTTCGTCTTCTCCGCTCGGCCGCCGATCAGGTAGGTCTCTCCCGCCACGCCCTTCGTCGCGACCAGCTCCAGCGCGCGGGCATGGTCGTCCACATAGAGCCAGTCGCGCACGTTCGCACCCTTGCCATAAACCGGCAGCGGCCGTTCGTGGAGGGCGTTCAGGATGACGAGCGGGACCAGCTTCTCCGGGAAGTGATACGGCCCGTAATTGTTACAGCAGTTGGAGAGCACCACGGGCAGGCCGTAGGTATGCCCCCAAGCGCGGACGAGATGATCTGAGGCCGCCTTCGACGCCGAATAAGGTGACGAGGGCTTGTAGGGGGTCTCTTCGGTGAAGACGCCGCTGTCGAACGGCAGATCGCCGAACACTTCGTCCGTCGAGACGTGGTGAAAGCGGAATGCGCCCTTGGCGTCGCCTTCGAGCCCCTGCCAGTAGCGCAGGGCGGTCTCGACGAGGCGGAAGGTGCCGACGATGTTGGTGTCGATGAAGTCCGAGGGGCCGTCGATCGACCGGTCGACGTGACTTTCGGCGGCAAGGTGGATGATCGCCTCCGCCCGCTCCTCCGCAAGCAGTTGCGACACCAACTCGCAATCGGCGATGTCGCCGTCGACGAAGCGGTAGTTCGGGCTCGCCTGGATCTCGACCAGCGAGGCGAGGTTGCCGGCATAAGTGAGCTTGTCGAGATTGACGAGGCGGTAGCGGCCGGTGCCGACGAGGTGGCGGCAGAGCGCCGAACCGATGAAGCCGGCACCGCCGGTGACGAGAACGGGTTTGGGGCTCATGTCAGGCAGACTTACCCGCAAGGACGTGAGGCGGAGGCGGGTTGCGGCCTTCCTCGACGCGGCGGCGGAGGAAGGCGCCATAATCGGAGTTGCCCATCCGCTCGGCGGCGCGCAGCACTTCGTCAGCCGACAGATAGTCGAGATCGAAGGCGATTTCCTCCGGCGACATCACCTTCATGCCCTGGCGCTGCTCGATCGTCTTGACGAAGGAGGAAGCGTCGTGAAGGCTGTCGTGGGTGCCGGTGTCTAGCCAGGTGAAGCCACGGCCGAGCTGCGTGACCCGGAGGGTGCCGCGCCGCAGATATTCGCGGTTGACATCGGTGATCTCGAGCTCGCCGCGTGCCGACGGCTTCACTGCCGCCGCGATATCAAGCACCGCATTGTCGTAGAAATAGAGGCCGGTCACCGCCCAGTTCGAACTCGGCTCCTTCGGCTTCTCGATGATTTCAAATGGCCGTTTGGTCTGCGGATCGAAGCCCACGACCCCGTAACGCTGCGGATCGTCGACGTGATAGGCGAAGACCGTCGCCCCTTCCGATTCGTTGGCTGCGGCGCGCAGATGCGAAGTGAGGCCGGCGCCAAAGAAGATATTGTCGCCGAGAACCAGAGCCACATTGTCCCCGCCGACGAAGTCCCGGCCAATGACGAAGGCCTGGGCGAGACCCTCCGGCGCCGGCTGCTCGGCATAAGAAAGGGAGATGCCGTAATTGCTGCCGTCCCCGAGCAGGTTGCGAAACAGCGGAAGATCGTGCGGGGTGGAGATGATCAATATTTCGCGTATGCCGGCGAGCATCAAAGCCGACAGCGGATAATAGATCATCGGCTTGTCGTAGACCGGCAGCAGCTGCTTCGAGATAGTGAGCGTGACCGGATAGAGGCGCGTGCCGCTGCCCCCGGCGAGAATGATCCCCTTCATCGCGCGGTGGCGGCCTCGCGCTGCCATGCCTGGAACATCAGGATTGCCCAGAGCGCCGGCGTCGACTCGCTCTGGCCGCTGAGATGCCGCTGCCAGCGCCGCTGGACGATCGCGGGATCGAAAAAGCCCTCTCGCTTCATCCGCGCCGGATCGAGCAGCTCCTCGGCCCACGGTCTGAGCGGCCCCTTGATCCACTCGCCCACGGGCACGCCGAAGCCTGCCTTGGGCCGCTCGAACAGATCTCGGGGGGCTTGGCGGTAGAGGAGCTTCTTGAGGATTTGCTTCCCGCTTCCGCCCCTGATCTTCATCCGCTCCGGTATCCGCGCCGCTACCGCCGCCACCCTGTGATCCAAGAAGGGGACGCGGGTCTCGAGACTCACGGCCATCGAGGCGCGGTCCACCTTCGCGAGGATATCGTCCGGGAGGTAACTGACCGCGTCGCAGTACATCATCCGAGTCGCGTCGCCCGCGCCTTCGCCTACATCCATGTCGAACGCGCACTGGGGGTGCATGCCGATCCCGTTTATGGCCGGCGAGCGCTCCCCCGCCCATTCGTCGAGAAAGCTGTCGAACACCCCTTCGAGGCGGTCCGCCCGCGCCATCGTCCGGAAGGTCTTCTGGACCTTTGTCCCAAAATGCTTCGGCCGGCCGCCGCCGGGGATGAAACGGGCCGCACCGTTCCACACACCCGGGGGGAGCGTGCCGAAGGCGCGGCCGGCGCTGCGGCGGAGCGGCCCCGGCATTCGCTTGAACTGCTTCCAGAGCCGCGCCGTGCCAAAATAACGGTTGTAGCCGCCGAACAATTCGTCGCCCCCATCCCCAGAGAGGGCGACCTTCACCTGTTCTCGTGCGAAGCGGCTGACGAGGTGGGTCGGGATCTGCGAGCTGTCGGCGAAGGGCTCGTCGTACATTTGCGGCAGGAGCGGAATTACCTCCTGCGTCTCCCGGACCGTGACGTAGCGCTCGTTGTGCTCGGCTCCGAAATGGGCGGCCACCTGCTTGGCATATTCCGCCTCGTTGAAGCCCGCCTCCTCGAAACCGATCGAGAAGGTGCGCACCGGGCGCAACGAATATTTCTGGTAGAGGCCGACCACGGTGGAGCTGTCGATGCCGCCGGAGAGGAAGGCGCCAACCGGCACGTCTGCAACCGACTGGCCACGGATCGCGACCGACAGCGTCTCCTCGAGAAGCCGGAGCGCCTCTTCCTCGTCTCCAATGGGATCGGCGAGGCCTTGCGCCACGACATCGCGATAGGACCAGTAGCGGCGGAGCGAGACGGCGCCGGAGCGATCGCCCGGTATCGGCGGCTCGTCGAGCGGCTGGCGGGCAGCGTCGGCGCGCGCCGTGAGGATGCAGCCCGGCGGCAGCTTGAACAGCCGCTTGTAGATGGAAAGCGGTGCCGGGATGTATGTCCGCGACGCGAGCAGAGTCACGGCGCGGCGGTCGATCGCGTTGTCGAAGCCTTCGAGGCTGCGGATCGCCTTCAGCTCAGAGCCGAAGACGAAGCCGCCGGCGGCCCAGCCGTAATAGAGCGGCTTCTCGCCGAAGCGGTCGCGGACGAGGTGGAGCTCGCGCTCCTTCCGGTCCCAGACCGCCAGGGCGAACATACCGACGCACTCTTGGATGGCTACCTCGAGGCCCCAAGCGGCGATCGCCTCGACTAGTGTCTCGGTGTCGCTGTGGCCGCGCCAGGGGATGCCGTTGGATTTCGGACCGCGGCTGTCCTCGTTGAGCGCGGCGCGGATCGCCGCATGATTGTAGATCTCGCCATTGTAGCAGATCACCCAGCGGCCGTCGTTCGACGTCATCGGCTGGTGCCCAAGCGGCGAAAGGTCGATGATCGCAAGGCGGCGGTGGCCGAGGCCGATGCCTGCTTCAGCGTCGATCCAAGCGCCCTCGTCGTCCGGGCCCCGGTGCGCGATCCGGTCCGTCATCCGGCGCAGGCGCGCCGAATCGATCCTGTCGTGCATCAGTCCTGCAATGCCGCACAATGTCGTTCGCCTTCCGTCTCGAGCGCGTCGCCATAGCCGGACTGCGGCCTGGGGCCAATGCATATGAAGGAAAGTTCTGCATTTTGCAGGAGAAATCACCGAAAAGCACCGACGCGAGAGGTGCATTGACGCCGCCGCCCGCTACGCTAATCGGTCGAAAGGGACGCAACGGCTCGGATGGTTGACGCACCAGCCCCCGGCGACCTAAGCGGCGATACGGGCCGCCGATGTGAAAGGTGCTCGATGGCGGTCAAAATGCACGGATTGGAGGCCGCCCAAGTCGACGATCTGCTGCGATTCTCGCGGGCGGAATTCGGCGAGCGCTCCTACCAAGGCACGCGCCGTTATCTGGACTGGCTTTACGGCGAAAATCCTCACGCAAAGGGCCTCCAAGACTGCCTCGTGGCGGTCCGCGACGGGGCCATCGTCGGCTGCATGCACCGGATGCGCCTGCCGCTCGCTGGCGCTGGCGGTGCGGACGAGCTCCACAGCCTCCAGAACCATATCGTTTCGTCGACGGTGAAGAGCGGCGTCGGGCTGATGCTTTTGCGCCGTTCCGCCAAGGAAGCCCCCGTCGCCTTTTCGCCGGGCGTGAACGCGCGCCTCGCCGAGGCCTATCGTCAGCTCGGCCACCCGGAAGTGCCGACTCATTGGCTGTGGAAGGAGGTCCGGCCCTGGAAGTCGGCGGCGCAGCTCGCAC
>DASYWC010000130.1:0-6098 GCA_035936615.1 Allosphingosinicella sp.
GAGAGAGGCCGCGGCTGGCCGCTAGCTCCGCCTCCATGACCACGCAGGCGGACGCGCCATCGGAGAGCTGGCTTGCGTTGCCTGCCGTGATCATCCCCTCCGGCCCCATCACCGGATGCAGCGCCTTGAGGCCCTCAAGGGTGGTGTCGGGGCGATTGCCCTCGTCCTTGGCCAGAGTGACCTCCTTCATCGAGGTCTCGCCAGTCTCCTTGTCCTTGACCATCATCTTGGCGGTGACGGGGATGATCTCGTCATCGAACTTGCCCGAGGCCTGGCCGGCGGCGGTGCGCTGCTGCGACTTCAGCGCATATTCGTCCTGACGGTCGCGGCTGACCGTGTAGCGGTCGCCCACCACCTCCGCGGTTTGGATCATCGGCATGTAGACGCCGTTGTGCATCGACAGCAGCTCCGGGTCGGAGCCCAGCCGCATCTCCGGAGTCTGAACGAGTGAGATCGACTCCACCCCGCCGGCGACGCAGATGTCCATCCGGTCGACGATCACCTGCTTTGCGGCGGTGGCGATCGCCATCAGCCCGGACGCGCACTGGCGGTCGATCGACATTCCGGAGACGGTGACCGGAAGGCCAGCGCGGAGCGCGGCGGTGCGCCCGATGGTGGTCTGCACGCCCTGCTGAAGGGCGGCGCCCATCACCACGTCCTCGATCTCGGCGGGAGCGACCTGCGCGCGCTCAACCGCTGCGCGGATAGCATGCGCGGCAAGGGTGGGGGAGGGCGTGGCGTTGAACGCACCCTTATAGGCGCGCCCGATGGGAGTGCGGGCGGTGGAGACGATAACTGCGTCGCGCGTGGCCATGTGTCTTCCTTTCTAGTTCCTCCCCAGCCTTTGCTGGGGAGGGGGACCATGCGAAGCATGGTGGAGGGGTAATCTGGGCGGCGAGGGTTACCCCTCCACCACCCTACGGGTGGTCCCCCTCCCCACGTAATCGTGGGGAGGAATTCATGTGAATATAACTCCGATCCAGTCGGCAGTCAGTGCGGGCTTGTCTTCGCCCTCTATCTCGACGGTGACATTGTGGAGGAATTGCCATTGGCCCGCCCTCTTCTCCTCCATACGGGCGAGGGTGAAGCGGCCGCGCACGCGCTTGCCGGAGCGGACGGGGGCGATGAAGCGGACCTTCTCGAAGCCGTAATTGACGGCCATCTTGAGGCCCTCCGGCACGTACATGACTGATGCCGCCATCTGGCTGAGAAGCGACAGAGTCAGGAAGCCGTGAGCGACGGTGCCGCCGAAGGACGTCTGCGCGGCTGCCGCCGGATCGACGTGGATGAACTGGTGGTCGCCGGTCACCTCGGCGAAGGTATCGATGCTCTTCTGGTCGATCTCGATCCATGGAGAGACGCCGATCTCGCTCTCCATCTTGGCTCTGATCTCGTCAAGATCGGCGACCGGCATTCGAAGCTTTCCCCACATTGTCCGGGCGGCGCCGGTTCGCTAGGGGCTCGTCTAGAAGCTGCTTGCCGCAGGAAACAAGCATTTTGGAGTGAGAAGATGGCCGACGGCCAAGCGAACGCTACGGCATCGGCGCGTGCCGAGATCCGGCGTCTCCACCGCGCACCCGAGCCCGAGGTGCTTCGGCCGCAGCTGAAGGACGCCGCGCTCGATCCCGAATCGCGGCGGCGGGTGGAGCTTCGTGCGCGCGGGATGCTGTCGGAGCTTCGAAGCGCGCAGACTTCCGGGTGGGTGAACCAGTTCCTCCAGGAGTATCGCCTGAACACGTCGGAAGGCATCGCGCTGCTGTCGCTCGCCGAGGCGTTCCTTCGCGTGCCGGACCCGGAGACTGCAGACCAGCTGATCGCCGACAAGCTCGGGAATGCCGACTGGAAGGCGCATGCTGGCAAGTCGCATTCGGCTCTGGTGAACTCGGCCACCTGGGGGCTGGTGATCGGCCGGGCGCTGGTCAGCGAGACTCAGCAGGCGAGCGTGCTGAAGAAGCTGGTGGCGCGGGCGGGCGAGCCGTTCGTTCGGCAGGCGGTGGGCGCGGCGATGCGGATGATGGGCGAGATCTTCGTCATGGGCCGGACCATCGAGGAAGCGATCGGACGGATGAAGAAGCGCGAGAACCGCGGCTTCACCGCCAGCTTCGACATGCTGGGCGAGGCGGCCCGGACCTTCCCGGACGCCGAGCGCTACTACCGCTCCTACGAGCATGCGATCCGAGCCGTCGGCGAGGTTCCGGAGCTGGGTCACTCCATCTCGGTCAAGCTGTCGGCGCTCCATCCGCGCTACGAGGTGGCGCAGTACGATCGCTGCGTCTCCTCCCTGACCGAGCAGGTGGAGGCGCTTGCGACTCTCGCCAAGAGCTACGGAATCGCCTTCACTATCGATGCCGAGGAGACGGAGCGGCTGGAGATGAGCCTCGACATTATCGAGAAGGTGGCGGGCCTGCCGGCGCTGAAAGGCTGGGACGGCCTTGGGATGGCGATCCAGACTTACGGCAAGCGCGCTCGCCCAACCATCGCCTGGGCCGATGCGGTCGGCGCCAGGACCGGCCGGCGCATCTCGGCCCGCCTGGTCAAGGGCGCCTATTGGGACAGCGAGATCAAGCACGCGCAGGAGCAGGGGCTTTCCGACTATCCGCTGTTCACCCGCAAGGCGGCGACGGACGTCTCCTACCTCGCCTGCGCCAAAGACATGCTTGGCGCGAAGAACATCTATCCAGCCTTTGCGACCCACAATGCGCTGACCGTGGCCACCATCCTGGAATGGGCCGGGGACAGCCGCGACTTCGAGTTCCAGCGGCTGCACGGAATGGGCGAGGGACTTTACGAGAAGCTGCTCCGCGAGGAAGGCTACCACACGCGCATCTACGCTCCGATAGGCGGGCATCGGGACCTGCTTGCCTATCTCGTGCGGCGCCTGCTGGAGAACGGCGCCAATTCCAGCTTCGTCCACCAGCTCGCCGATGAGACCATGACCGACGAGGAGATCCTCGCTGACCCGGTCGCGAAGATCGAGGCAGTGGGGGGCTCGCGCCATCCCGCCATTCCGCTCCCGAAGGACTTGTTCGCGCCTGAGCGCCCGAACAGCGAGGGGCTGGACCTGAACGACCGGGTGGAGCTGCAGCGCGTCGCGGGGGCTGTGACACAGCCGCTTCCGTTTCTTCCGGATCGGGAGAAGCAGGGGGACTATGCGCAGCCCGGCCATGCGGCGGGCGCGGAGGCGGCCTTTGCCGAGCAGGCAGTCACCCGCTCCCTTGCGGCTTTTCCGGCCTGGTCCGCGACCAGCATAGAGCATCGCGCCGCCTGCCTGGACCGACTCGCCGACCTGCTGGAGCGTGAGCGCGACACGTTGATGGCGCTGGCCGTGCAGGAGGCGAAGAAGACCATCCCCGATGCGCTTGGCGAGGTGCGGGAGGCGGTGGACTTCTGCCGCTATTATGCGGCGCAGGCGCGGAGCGGGCTGCAGCCGATCGAGCTTCCCGGCCCGACCGGCGAGCGCAACGTCATGCGGATGGAGGGGCGTGGGGTCTGGGTCTGCGTCGCGCCTTGGAACTTTCCGCTGGCGATCTTCCTCGGCCAGGTGACGGCGGCGCTGGTGACCGGCAACACCGTCGTCGCCAAGCCCGCTCCGCAGACGCCCGAGATCGCCGCTTTCGCGGTCGGCTTGGCGCATGGTGCGGGGGTGCCGGAGGATGCGCTGATCCTTGCCCGCGGCGGGCCGGAGATGGGCCAGGCGCTGATGGAGGATGTCCGGATCGCCGGAGTGGCGTTCACCGGCTCGACCGCCACCGCAAAGCGCATCGCGCGCACTCTGCTGGAGGACGATGATCGCCCGATCATCCCGCTGATCGCCGAGACCGGCGGGATCAACGCGATGATCGTCGACTCCACCGCGCTGCCCGAGCAGGTGGTCCAGGACGTGGTCACTTCCGCCTTCCGCTCCGCCGGCCAGCGCTGTTCGGCGCTTCGGGTGCTGCTGCTGCAGGAGGAGGTGGCGGACCGGACTCTGGAGATGCTTTCCGGAGCGATGGACGCCCTAGTCGTCGGCGACCCCGCCGATCCCAAGACGGATGTGGGGCCGGTGATCGACCAGGGCGCTTACGACCGGTTGATGGAGCACAGGGCCGCAAGCCAGAACCGCTGGATCAAGACTATCGCTGTTCCGGAGCAGGGGCTGTTCGTGCCGCCGACGCTGATCGGCGTGGATCAAGTGGAGGACGTGCGGCGCGAGTGGTTCGGGCCGCTGCTGCACGTGACCACTTGGGCCGCCGGCCGCCTTGCCGAGACGGTGGAGCGGGTGAACAAGAGCGGCTTCGGCCTCACCATGGGCCTCCACAGCCGGATCGCCCGCTCGGCCGAGGAGGTCGAGGACCTCGCCACCGTCGGCAATCTCTACGTCAACCGCTCTATGATTGGCGCCATCGTCGGATCGCAGCCGTTCGGCGGCGAGGGGCTTTCGGGCACCGGCCCCAAGGCCGGGGGCCCGCACTACCTTCCGCGCTTCTGCGCCGAGCGGGTGACCTCCACCGACACCACCTCCTCCGGCGGCAACGCGACCCTTCTATCGCTGGACGATGTCGGCTTCTGACCCGCCCGTCTCGGCGTGGATGTGGGTGGCGTAGGGTAGGACGAGTGTCCCGTCCGGAGCAGCGGTGAAGGTGGTCTGCGTCGGGTAGGCGAACTGGATTCCCGCCTCGCCGAACGCCTCCAATATCTGCAGGCAGATGGCCGCGCGGGTGGCGAACGCAGGATCGTACTCCGCCCCGAGCACGTCGAACTGCACCTCGAAATCCAGGCTCGAGGGGCCGAAGCCGCGCATCCCGCAGCGCACCAGCCTGGTGTTGTCATGCCGAGCGACGATTTCCTTCACCATATCCGGAATGGCGCGAAGCTTCTGAAGCGGGGTCTGGTATACGACCCCAAGCACCAGCAGGAACCGGCGGTGCTCCAGAAGCGCGAAGTTGTTGATCTCCTTGTTGAGCAGGTTCGTGTTCGACATGACGACCTGCTGGCCGTCCAGCGAACGCAGCCGAGTGGTCTTGAGGCCGATATGCTCGACCGTTCCGGTCGTGGTGTCGTAGCGGATGGTGTCCCCCCGGCGGAACGGCCTGTCGAAGATGATGGCGAGCGCCGCGAACAGGTCCGAGAAGATGCCTTGAGCGGCAAGCCCGATTGCGATTCCGCCGATCCCGAGGCCGGCCACCAGGCCGGTGACGTTCACTCCCAGGTTCGAGAGGATCAGGATCAGTGCGATCGTGAACAGGCCCACCGTCACGAGCAGCCGGATGATCCCGATCGCGGAGCCGAGCGTGCTGTGATCGTGCGCCACTCCGACCCGGTGTTCGATCAGCCCGAGGATGAGCTCGCGCGCCCAGATCGCCGCCTGAACTGAGGCCGCGACGACGAACAGGACCTCGATCACCCGGAGCAGGTTGGGCGGGGTCTCCGCATGCTCGGCCACCAGGGCAGCCGAGGAGGCGATGATGAAGAACAGGGTGGTCTTCGAAAGGACCCGGGCGAAGATGCCCCGCCACTTGCCGTCGGGACGGTCGTCGCTCAGGATCCGCTGGCCGAACGAGCGAAGCCCGAGCAGGATCAGGGCGATCAGCAGCGCCGCTCCGGCAGCGATCAGGATGTCGACGCTGTTGTTGGTCACCCAGTCGGAAGTCTCGCCCACGAGGCGCTCCGAGCGCTCCGAAAGGTTCGTCGCCGCGCCTTGCGCTGCCTGTTTCCCCTGGCTCATCGGAACGCCCTTATTGCGGCAGGGCTTGGAGGGCCAGCATCAGGCGGCCTTCCCCTTGAGCTTCGCCTCCGCCTTTGCAGCTACTTCCGCTTCGGCCTCGGCCCGGCTCTTGCCCTTGACCTTGGCCGTGGCTTCGGTCTCGGCCTCGACCTTCGCTTCCTCCTCGGGAAGGGCTTCGAGGAACTCGACCAGCCCCCGCTCGGCTGCGGAGAGATATTTGCCGGCCCGGGGCAAGTCCTTCTCTCCCAGCGCTCCCGCGTCCTTCGCCGCTTCTATGAGGGCGGGGTGGACGTAGGACTTGCGGCTGATCGCGGGCGTGTTGCCCAGGGCTTCGGCAACCGGCTCCATCAGGCTCTTGAGGTGGAGCTTGCCGCTTTCCTCCATGCTTTTCACC
>DASYWC010000131.1:0-7262 GCA_035936615.1 Allosphingosinicella sp.
GTTTCCGCCACCGCCCGCCCCGGCAGCGCAGACCTCGCGGCCATGGCGGCAGCGATGACCGCGCGCGGCGCGGCGGGCGGCGATCCGCACGTCGCCTGGACCCCGGAACTGGTCGGCTGGCGCTATTTTTCGCCGACGGGACCGGCGTGCGTGCTGATCGGCGCTCCCGGTGCTTCCCCTTGGGCGATCATCTCCTGCGGCGTGCGCAACGGCGTCTCCGTCGCCCGGCTCATGGAATATGAGGAAGAAGGCGATCCCTCCTTCGTGAAGACTGTGCTTCGCGCCGCCCGCGGGCTCGGCGCGTCGCTGCTCCTCGGCTACACGACCGAAGAGCGGATGAAGGCGCGCCTGCTCGCCGCCGGCTGGCGCTTGAAGAAGGATCCGCCGTCCAGCTTTGTCCTCGGCGCGCCGACGCTGTCGGTCGGCGCCGCCGCCGCCGATCTCGGCTTTGAGGCGATCGTCACGAAAGTCGTCGCATGAGCGGCCGCTTCATCGTCTCGCTCGACTGCGAGGGCAAATGGGGCATGGCGGACGCACTCCAGCCGTATCACCACCGGCTGCTCACCGACGAGGCGCTCGCCCGCGTCTATGCGGAAATTGTTACCCGGTTCGCGGCGCACGCCGTGCCGGCGACCTTCGCCTTCGTAATGGCCTTCACGCTGACGGCGGAGGAGCAGCAGCAGTTCGCCGACATTCTCGCCGACACGGGACGCCGCGACGATTGGCTTTCTCATTTCTGGAGCGAGCAGCGTGAAGGCCGCGCCGGCGGGTGGTTTCAGCCTCAGGCCCTAGAGACAGTTCGCGCCGATCCGCGCCACGAGATCGCCAGCCACAGCTTCTGCCACCGCGACCTAGCCGACGCGGCCATTTCGGAAGAGGAGGCTGAGGCGGAGCTGGACTCGGCGGCGGCGGCGGCGCGGCTGAAGGGGATCCAGCCACGGACCTTCGTCTTCCCGCGCAATAGCGTTGGCCATGTCTCGCTGCTTCGGCGGAAGGGCTATATCGGCTATCGCCTCGCCCGTCCCCCCGTAAGCCGGCTACGGGCGCTGGCCGCGGAGCTCTATCTGTGGCCGCGTGCCGAGATCTCGCCTCCGGCGGCGCCGGGCGCTCCCATCGCGATCCCCGCAGGCTATTTCCTCAACTGGCGCTTTGGTCCGCGGCGCTACATCCCGCGTACCGTGACGGCCCGCCGCTGGAAGACCCTTATCGACCGGGCGTGCGAGACGGGGGGTGTCGCCCATCTCTGGTTCCACCCCCACAATCTCATTACGGCGCCGAGCACCCGTGATACGCTCGACGAGATCCTCGCCTACGCCTCCGCCCAGCGCTCAGCGGGCCGGCTCAGGATGCTGACCCAGGAGCAATATTGCGAGGAGCTGCTCGCCGGGGCGGAGCCTACTTCCTGACGGCCCGCACCACCGCGGCCTGCGTACCCTCGGCCTGGATAAAGCCGGCGAAGGTCACTTCCGCACCCGCCCGCAGGAACATTTTAGCAACCGTCTCGACCCGTTGCGGGTTGTCATATTCCGGCGAAAACATGTCGAACGTGTCGAGCACGACCCATTCGCGCAGCTCGGCCTTGCCGAGGCTCCGCGGCATGGTCTGAACGTCGACGACAGGGATGAAGCGGGTCAGGGGGTGGAGCCCGAGCTTGTTCAGGCCCTTGCTCGCCTTGATCATCCAGCCGGCATTGCGGTCAATCAGCTTCAGGAGGCGGGCGTGCTTCATCCGGCGCGTCATCGGGCGAAGCAGGTACTTGGCGTGGACCTTCGTCCACCAGCCACGTACCGGATAGAAATCGACGACGATCTCGCCGCCTGGCTTCGCCTTGCAGACGAGGGAGCGAACCGAGGCTTCGAAATCGGGCGTGTGCTGGAGAACGCCCAGGCAGAAGACCTTGTCGAAACTGCCGTCGGGGAAGGGGAGCTCGTAGATGCTTGCCTGGAACAGCCGCAGCCGGTCGGACCACTGCGCGTTGTTCTTGAGGTTCGCCTCGACGGCGCTAGAATAGTCGACTGACCAGAGGGTGGCCTGTGTCTGCTCCAGCACCACGCGGCTGAAGCGCCCGGCCCCGGAACCCACCTCGAGCACGTTTTCGCCAGCCATGGCCTCAGGGCTCCAGGCGGTGGTGGCGAAGAACCGTTCCTCGCTGAGCTGCTGCCCCGTCTCGGGCCGATCGATCTGGGTGCTGGCGAATAGATTCCACTGCTTGCCGAAGTTCTCGGTGTAATTGCTGGGGCCGCAGACGCGCGGCACGCCGCCTATTATTGGGAAGCTGTTGCCCGCGTCGTCGACAAGCAAGTGGCCGGTCGGGCGTAGGGCGAGGCCGTTCGCCGGATTGATCAGTTCGATGCTCATGAGGCGCTTTCGGAGGCAAAGCGGCATGTCGGAAAGGGTGGCTCCGCCAGAAGCGCTGCATAAGCGCGACGCGCTCGCTAGGTCAAGCCCTGGCGCGGCGGCTTCTCATTCGGTGCACCCCCGTCTACAGGGGGCGATACGCTGGCAAAGAGGCCATTCCTGAACTCATGATCCACATCGTGCATCTGTTCACCTGCCTTGGCCGAGGCGGCGCCGAGCGTGCGCTTGCGGACATCGTGGCGGCGATGGACCGCACTCGGTTTCGCCACACCATTTGCTACCTCACGCCGCCTCACGACTTGAAGAGCGATTTCAGCTTAGCCGGCTGCGAAACAGTTTTCCTCGATGTCAGAAAGACGAGAAATTGGGGCGAAGCGGCAGGCAAGCTCGTGGCTCAGTTGGAGCGGCTGAAGCCCGACCTGGTTCAGAGCGCAACCTCAGACGCTAACATCACCGCGCGCCTCGCCGCCCGTCGCGCCGGCCTTCCCCAACTCACCTGGCTAGTCAGCATGGAATTCGAACCCGCCGCGATCCGCGCCGCCGGCTGGCCGCCGATCAGAATGGAGGTGCGGCGCTATGTCGAGCGCTGGACCGCCCGACGGGCCGAGACGCGGTGGGTTGCTTGTTCGGGCGCCGTTGCCCGCTCCGCCCGAAGCCGACTAGGCGCGCGGCCCGAGCGGACCGAGCTCATCTACAATGCGGTGGGCCTCTCCAGCATCCAGGCGGCACCTGGCGAAAGCGACGCGGTGCGGGCGCAGCTCGGGCTGCCCCCGGGCGCCTTCACCTATCTCATGGTCGGGCGGATGGACTCAGCCAAGGCGCACGGCATTGCGCTCGAGGCCTTTGCTAGCGTTGCGGACGAGCAACCGGACGCGCATTTCATCCTGATCGGCCGGGGCACTTTGCGTGGCAGCCTGATCGAGCGCGCCGCCGCGGCGGGGCTCGCGGAGCGCACCCACTTCATCGAGTCGGTCGAGAAGATCGCGCCATACTTGACGGCCGCTGACGCATTTCTCTTCCCCTCCCTACTCGAGGGGCTACCCGTGGCAGTGCTCGAAGCCATGTCGGCAGGTCTTCCAGTCATTGTGTCGGACCTCGAGCCGCATGTGGAGGTGGTGGAGGATGGCCGCACCGGCCTAATCGTTCCGCGGGGCGACTCAACGTCGATGGCCGCGAAGATGCGGCTCCTCCACGCCGACGCGGATCTGCGTTACTCGATCGGCACTGCGGCACGCGACGAGGCTGTTGCCCGCTTTTCGACGACCGCCATCGTACCGCGATGGGAGCGGCTTTATGAACGCTTAGCAGGCGAGAATAGATGACTGGACAGCGCGTCCTCTACATCAGTTACGACGGAATCACGGATCCGCTCGGACGCAGCCAGGTTCTTCCCTATCTCACCGGCCTAAGCAGGCTCGGCCACCGGATCACGATCCTCTCATGTGAGAAGCCGGAGCGGGAGGCGAAGGACGGCGCCCGCATCGGCGAACTCTGTGAAGCGGCCAGCATCGAGTGGCACCCGATCCGCTACCATAAGAAGCCGCCCGTCCTCTCCTCCGCCTATGACGCGGCGGTCCTCCGCCGGACGGCCGTGAAGCTCCACAAGGAGCGGCGCTTCGACACCGTCCACTGCCGCTCCTACATTCCGGGCATCGCAGGAATGCATCTGAAACGAAAGTTCGGCGTCCGCTTCCTGTTCGACATGCGCGGCTTTTGGCCCGACGAGAAGGTGGAGGGGAACAGCTGGCGCTTGTCACACCCGGTATTCCGCGGCGTCTACGCGTGGTTCAAGAAGCTGGAAGCGGAACTCCTGATCAGCGCAGACCACATCATCAGCCTCACCCACGAGGGAAAGCGCCAGCTCGCCACGCGCCCGCAGTTCCAGCCGTCCGGACCAGAGATCACCGTCATCCCCTGCTGCGTCGATTTCGGCCACTTCCCACTCCTCGACGCTGCCCACCGGCAGGCCCCGCGCGAGGCGCTGGGCATCGCCAGGGAGGCCACGGTGCTCGCCTATCTGGGCTCGTTGGGCGCGTGGTACATGCTCGACGAGATGCTCGACCTCTTCCGGGTGATGCTGGAGCGGGACCCTACCGCGGTGTTCCTGTTCGTTACTCACGACGCACCTGGGGGGATCAGAGCGGCGGCCCGGGCGAGAGGTATCCCGGAGGAGCGGATCGTGGTGCGGCCGGCGAGCCGCGAGGAGGTGCCGGTGTTCATGGCTGCGGCCGATATCGGGATCTTCTTCATCCAGCCGGTCTTCTCAAAGAAGGCAAGCTCGCCGACCAAAATGGGCGAGATGCTCGCGCTCGGACTGCCGCTGCTCACCAATGCCGGGGTCGGCGATGTCGGCGAGATCGTCCGCAACACCGGATGCGGCGTCGCGATCGAGCGTTTCGACGATGTCGCCTATGCGGCGGCGCTAGACGCTGTCGAGGCTATGGAGCCGGCGCCCGCCGCGCAGCGGGAAAAGGCCTTGCCCTGGTTCGACGTCGAGATCGGCATCGCCCGCTACGACCAAGTCTATCGCAGCCTTGCCGCCGGTCAGCCCGGATCGAAGCCGACCAAGGCGAAGGCGGCGTCGAACCGCGCCTGAAACTCAGCCTCGGAATAGGCCGTGGCGGCATGTTGCTGGCCGGTCTTGGCGATCCCCCCCAACTCGGCTGGGGAAGCATGAATCATCCGCCGCAGCGCCGCGCGCCATTCGTCGAGCCCGGCGCAGGTCATGTCGAGGCCGGCATTGGCCATCGTGCGCACATAAGCCGGGGTCGCGCTGGTCAGGACCGGGATGCCGAGCTGCCAGAGGAGGATCAGCTTGTTCTCCGGCTTCGCGTTCGACATCCGGTGGTTCGGCCAGATCGGGATGATCGCCACGTCGGCCGCTTTGAGGTGGCTCGAGAAGCTTTCCTTCTCCCAAGGATAAAAATGCTTCTCGCAATGGATTCCGCCGAGCACGTCGGTGGACGGGTGGCGCCCGAAGCGGCCGAAATGGCGGTAGACCTCCGGGTCGGTGACGACATGGAGCTCGACTTCCTCTTTGAGCTCGTTCAGCACGTGCTGGATGACATTGACGTTGAAGAGCGTGGTCGATTGACCCTCCCAGGCAAGGCGAAGCTTGCCGGAGCGGCTATAGTCCGCCTTAGGCGGCTCGAGGTCGCCGCCGAAATAATCGAAGCTCAAGATGACGTTGGGATTGTAGCGCTCGATGATCGCGCGCTGCTCCGGAGTGGCGCAGATCACCGCGTCGGCCGCCTCGCAGGCTGCGATCAGAGTCTTGAGGAAATCGGCGGAAAGGCGAGTTTCCATGCCCATCAGCCGCCGCGCCGTTCCCTTGAGCAGGCGCGGGAACCGGCTGACATGCTGGACAAAATAGGAATCGACCAATTCGAACACGAACTTGAAGTCGCCGTGCGCGCGCTTGCGGTGCGTCCAGCCGGTGAGGTCGGCATTGTGGGTGAGGAGGACAAGGTCGTAGGCGCGGCCCAGCTGCGCGCGCTCCACTCCGATCCCCTTCTGGGCGGCATAAGCGGCGAAGCGGCGGCGGTCACCCGGGTGGCGAAAGTCGGCGCTGTAGCCACCATAGCCGATGCGGGCGTCGGAAAGCCTCATCGCTGGGCCCGGACCAGCTCCGCGAGGCCGTCCCTCAGACTTCGCGTCGCCGGCTCGCCTACGTCGCGGCGGAAACGGGTCAGGTCCGCCTCGATCAGCAAAGGCTGCCCCTGCCCCATGTCGGCATTCGCCCGCGCCAGCTCCGGCCGCCCGTACAGATCGGCGGCCGTCTCGAAGATTTCGGAGATGGTCACCGCCGCCCCCGTTCCGGTATTGATCGCGCCCTGGACGCCGCTGTCCGCGATCCGCACGATCTGGAGGGCGAGGTCCTCGACATGGATGAAATCGCGCCTGAGGCCGCCGGTGTTCGGCCCCGCTTCCTCGCCGCGCGCGAAGGCCGAAAGGATGTAGGGTACTAGTCGGCCGTCGCGGTCGCCGGGTCCGTAGACGAAGAATATCCGCGCCCAGGCGAAGCCGCCGCCCCTCGCCTCGAGCGCCCGGAAGAGGGCCACCTTGCACTCACCGTAGAGCGTGTACGGGCGCAGCGGCGTCTGATATTCGCGGCACGGCCGCTCATTCGCGCCGGAGCCGTATTCGATGCAGGTGCCGATGCCGACAAAGCGCCGCCCGCCCGCGGCGATGAAGGCGTCGTGCAGGCGCAGGCTCGCCGACACCCACTCGCGGTTCACCTCGTGGACGAGGTAGTCCGCATGATTGGTGTACCAGGCGGCGTGGATGCAGTGGCTGAGGCCCTCGCCCCCGAGGGTAACGCCGAGATCCTCCTCCTCCGCGCGCAGCAGGTCGAAGCGGCGCCACTCGAGCTTCGGGTGGCGCAGGTCGGGCTCGCCGCCCGAGGTAAAGGCGAGCACCTCGCGCCCGTCGTCGAGCAGCTTGGCGAGGATGGCGCGGCCGACGAACCCGGTGCCGCCCGTCAGGAGGACTCGTCCGCCGATCACAGGGTCCTGAGCTCGGGAATGGCGACCACGAAGCGACCGCCCCAGTCGCGCACGAAAGCGAGCTGCGCCATCACCTCTTCCTTGATGTTCCAGGGGAAGATGACGATGAAGTCGGGCTTCTCTATCTCGATCGCCTCGGGCATGAGCACCGGGATATGGCTGCCCGGAAGGTAGCGGCCCTGCTTGTGGGGCGAGAGATCGGCGACGAAGCGAATGAGCTCGTTCCCTTTGATGCCGCAATAATTGAGCAGGGTGTTGCCCTTGGCAGCGGCGCCGTAGCCCGCGACCTTCTTCCCGTCCGCGCGCTGGTCGAGCAGGAAATCCAGGAAGTCGGCGCGAATCTGGTCGATGCGCGGCTGGAAGCCTTCAAACGCCTGGCGTCCGCGCAGACCCGCTTTC
>DASYWC010000132.1:0-11979 GCA_035936615.1 Allosphingosinicella sp.
CCCATGTTCTTCTCCTTCGTCGACGAGCTTCGGGCCGCTGGCATTCCGGCCTCGATGAAGGAGCACCTCACCTTGCTCGAAGCGCTGGATTCGGACGTGATCGCGGCCCGGCCGGAGGAATTCTATTTTCTCGCCCGAGCCACGTTCGTGAAGGACGAGGCTCTGCTCGACCGCTTCGACCAGGTGTTCGGAAAGGTCTTCAAGGGGCTTGAGACCAGCTACGGCACTGAGGCGGTGCCGATCCCCGAGGAATGGCTGCGCAAGGTTGCGGAGCTGTACCTCACGCCAGAGCAGATGGCCGAGATCAAGTCGCTCGGCTCCTGGGAAGAGATTATGGAGACCCTGAAGAAGCGGCTGGAGGAGCAAAAGGAGCGGCACCAGGGCGGCTCCAAGTGGATCGGCACGGGCGGCACCTCACCCTACGGAAACAGCGGCTACAATCCCGAGGGCGTCCGGATCGGCGGAGAAGGCGGGCAGAGGAGCGCGATCAAGGTCTGGGACAAGCGCGAGTTCCGCAATCTCGACAGCTCCCGCGAGCTCGGCACCCGCAACATCAAGGTGGCGCTTCGCCGGCTGAGGCGCTTCGCAAGGGAGGGCGCCGCCGACGAACTCGACATCGACTCGACGATCGACGGAACCGCGCGCCAGGGCTGGCTCGACATCCGGATGCGGCCGGAGCGGCACAATGCGGTGAAGCTGCTGCTCTTCCTGGACGTCGGAGGGTCCATGGACCCGCATATCCGGATCTGCGAGGAGCTGTTCTCGGCAGCGACTGCGGAGTTCAAGAACCTTGAATTCTTCTACTTCCACAATTGCGTCTACGAAGGCGTGTGGAAGGACAATCGCCGCCGCCACGCGGAGCGGATCCCGACCTGGGACCTGCTCCACAAATACGGGCACGACTACAAGCTGATCTTCGTCGGCGACGCTTCGATGAGCCCGTACGAGATCACCCATCCGGGCGGATCGGTCGAGCACTATAACGAGGAAGCCGGAGCTGTCTGGCTGCAGCGGATGGCGAGCACCTATCCGAGCGCCGTGTGGCTGAACCCGATGCAGGAGCAATATTGGGGCTATTCCCACTCGATCGCTCTCATCCGCCAGCTGATGCAGGACCGGATGTACCCGCTGACTCTGGACGGCCTCGATGAGGCGATGC
Source organism: Allosphingosinicella sp. (assembly GCA_035936615.1). Lineage (GTDB taxonomy): Bacteria > Pseudomonadota > Alphaproteobacteria > Sphingomonadales > Sphingomonadaceae > Allosphingosinicella. The sequence continues at coordinate 1,160 of DASYWC010000132.1, forward strand.
GGACGCTAAGCCGGAAGAGCTGAGCCTTCGGGGCTTCACCCGGCCGGAACTGCAGCGACTGCAAGTCGTTCGCTTCCAATGATTTACTTTATTTCGGCGGCCACGGCGGCAATGCTCGGCTATATGCTGTGGTCCACCCTGTTCCGGCTTCGCCACGACCGGGTTCGAAGGCAGCGCTTCCTGACCCGTGGGAAGTTCGCCTTCAGGACCAAGGAGCGGGCTCGATTCCTCCTCACGAGGTCGTTCAATGTGGCGGAGGACAAGCCCGAGTGGGAGGAGCCGCTGGTGTCGAGCCTGAACGCAGCCGCCAACCGCGTGGAGGCCTCAAAGAACGACCGTGCCTCAGTAGAGTAGATAACTCCGCCGCTCTTCGTCCCAGGCCTGCTCGTCCGGCACCGCAAGGGCGTCCAGATCGGCGGGCGTTGCGGCCGGGTCCTCCACCCATTCCCGAAGCAGAGGCGAGCCGTTGATCACGTCGATCGCGAGCTTTCCGAACTCGTATTCGTAGGGGAAGTCGCGCCACAGCTCGTACTCCGGGTAGAGTCGGCGGATCGCCTTGAATGCAAGCGACTGAAGGCGCCAGGGCTTGAAGGCCTGGTGCTCGTAGAACCCGCCTTCGGGGTGGATCTGGATACCGCTGCACAATTTGCCGACATGCTTGTGGAAGGTGGGCTCGAACGAGATCTCCCGAAGCGCGCAGCCTTCCAGCCATTGCGGAGCCACGGCCTGCATCTCGGCCAGCACCGCCTTCGCCTCGATGTCGGGCGCTCCGAACAGCTCCAACGGGCGAGTGGTGCCGCGCCCTTCCGACAAGGTGGTGCCTTCCAGCATGACGGTGCCGGCATAGGCCCGCGCCATCCACAAATTGGCTGCGTTGGGGCTGGGGTTGATCCAGATGCGCTCCATCGGCCAGCCATAGCCGGGGGCGGCATCGGGCTCGTAGCCTTCCATCTCTACGACCCGATAGTCGACGTCGAGGCCGCCCTTGTCGATGAACCACTGCCCCAGCTCGCCGAGCGTCAGGCCGTGACGCATCGGCATCGGCCCGGCGCCCACGAAGCTCTCCCAGCCGGGCCGCAGAGTGAGGCCCTCGACCGGGCGGCCGGCGGGGTTGGGACGGTCGAGCACCCAGACCGACTTGCCGTGCTCGGCGGCGGCTTCCAGGACGTAGAGCAGGGTCGTGATGAAGGTGTAGATCCGGCAGCCCAGATCCTGGAGGTCGACCAGAATGACGTCGAACGTTCCCATCGACTGGCCGGTCGGACGGCGGACCTCGCCGTAAAGGCTGAAGACGGGGATGCCGTGCTCGGGATCGGTGAAGTCCTCCGACTCCACCATATTGTCCTGCTTGTCCCCGCGAAGCCCGTGCTGCGGGCCGAAGGCGGCGGTGACGTTCACTCCGCACGCGGCGAGCGCGTCGATCGAGTGGGTCAGGTCCTCGGTCACCGAAGCGGGGTGAGCGAGCAGAGCCACGCGCTTGCCCTGGAGCGGGGCTCGGAGGGCGGGATCTTGGAGGAGGCGGTCTATTCCGAATTTCATGAAGTCACTCTGCCGGCAGTTGAAGGGCAAATGAGTCGGGATGGTGGAAATCCGGCTTAGCCGCCGGGTGCGCCAAGGCCCAATAGGACTTGCGGCCGCTCTTTTCCTCGATGACGGCGGCAAGACCCATCCGCAATGGTCCGCGTGGAATGGCGGCTAGATCCACGTCCGCGTCCAGCGCGAAGCGGACTGAACTCTCTTCAGGCTCCAGCTCGGGATCGCGCTCGACATGCGGATCGAGAACGAGATCCACGTTCCTCATCCCGGAACGATACGCATCAAAGGCGTAAGCCGCCCATTCGGTTGAAGGGGAAAAATTGAACTCGAAATAAGCTGGACCTCCTGCGGGTTGAAGGAAAAGTTCGAAGCAAGTGGTCTCCCAAAGCTTATCTGCCCTTTGGGAGACCACCCAAGGCGGCGTAACTACCTCGTCCGAGGCGGTGACGCGGTAGCAAAGCAGCATCTCATTGGTGTCCGTCATGTAGATTTCGACATCGACAGCTTCGACACTGTCTGGCGGCGTGTCCGGATGCGGCACTAAATGGTGCTTTCCGACCGGCAGGTGCTGGCGCTTTCCCAATCAACATCCCTCATGCTACGCGGTCGCCCGCCATGACAGCTTACAAATCAGACCTGCTCCGCTTACTCGACGAACGGGGGTATATCCATCAGCTGACGGACGCCGAGGGGCTGGACGCTCTTGCGTCGAGGGAGATCGTGCCGGGATACATCGGCTTCGATCCGACCGCGCCTTCGCTGCATGTCGGAAGCCTCGTGCAGATCATGCTTCTTCGGCGGCTCCAGCAGGCGGGGCACAAGCCGATCGTGCTGATGGGCGGCGGGACCAGCAAGATCGGCGACCCGAGCTTCAAGGACGAGGCTCGCAAGCTGATGACGGCCGAGACGATCAATTCGAACATCGCCTCGATCAAAGGTGTCTTCGAGCGGTTCCTGACGTTCGGCGAGGGCCCCACCGGCGCGGTCATGGCGGACAATGCCGACTGGCTCGACAAGCTGGAGTACATCCCGTTCCTGCGCGAGATCGGCCAGCACTTCTCCGTCAACCGGATGCTGAGCTTCGAGAGCGTCAAGCTTCGCCTCGACCGCGAGCAGTCGCTGAGCTTCCTGGAGTTCAACTACATGATCCTTCAGGGCTACGATTTCCTGGAGCTGTCGCGGCGGATGGACTGCCGCCTTCAGCTCGGCGGCTCCGACCAATGGGGCAATATCGTCAACGGAATCGAGCTCGGCCGGCGCGTGGAGGGGCGTCACCTGTTCGGAGTGACGACGCCGCTCATCACCACCGCTGACGGGGGCAAGATGGGAAAGACCGAGAAGGGCGCGGTGTGGCTCAACGCCGACCAGCTCAGCCCCTACGACTACTGGCAGTTCTGGAGGAACACCCAGGACGCCGACATCGGCAGGTTCCTTCGCCTGTTCACCGACCTCCCGCTGGACGAGATCGCCCGGCTGGAGACGCTCGAGGGAAGCGAGATCAACGCGGCCAAGAAGGTGCTTGCCGATGCTGCGACAACGCTTGCACATGGGGGGAACGCCGCTGAGGAGGCCGCTGAAACTGCAAGGAAAACCTTCGAGGAAGGTTCAGGCGGCGAGGCGTTGCCGGCCCTGTCGGTGCCGGGCGAGATAAGCCTGATCGATGCGCTTACGGGGCTCGGGCTCGTGGGATCCAAAGGCGAGGCTCGGCGCCTGATCGCCGGGGGCGGGGCTCGGATCGACGGGGAGAAGGCTGAGGACGAGAATGCGCTGATCCGGGTTGCGGACCAGGTGCGCATCTCGGCGGGCAAGAAGAAGCACGGCCTGCTGACGCGCTGACCCTCCCCCTCCCTTTCAAGGGAGGGGCTTTTCTTCACCCGCTCCTCAGCAACGCCACCGCGGCGTCGCGTTCCATCAGGTAGAGCAGGGTTCGGGCGGCCTGGCCGCGCGGGCCGGTGAGGCCGCCGTCGCGGTCGACGAGTAGTCGGGCGTCGTCGGTGGCGAGCTGGATCAGCTCAGCGATTTGTTCGGGGCTTGCGAGGCGGAACTGGGCTTCGCCGGACTGCTTCGTCCCCAGGATCTCACCGCCGCCGCGAAGCCGCAAATCCTCCTCGGCGATCCGGAAGCCGTCGTTGGTCTCCCGCATGAGGGCGAGGCGGGCTCGGGAGGTCTCGCTGAGCGCATTGCCTCGAAGGAGCAGGCAGACGGACTTGCCTTCGCCCCGCCCTACCCTGCCGCGAAGCTGGTGGAGCTGGGCGAGGCCGAAGCGATCCGCGCCCTCGACGATCATCAAGGTGGCGTTCGGAACGTCCACTCCGACCTCGATCACCGTGGTTGCGACCAGGACGGCGATCTCGCCGCTCTGGAAGGCGGCCATCACGGAATCCTTCTCAGGCCCCTTCATTCGCCCGTGGACGAGGCCGACCCGGTCTCCGAAGCGAAGCTGAAGAACCCGGAACCGCTCTTCGGCGGCGGCCCGGTCGGACGCTTCGCTCTCCTCGACCAGCGGGCAGACCCAATAGGCCTGGCCTCCGCCGGCCATGTGCCGCCCGAGCGCGTCCACCACCTCGTCCAACCGGTCGCAGCTCAGCACCCTGGTCTCGATCAGCTGGCGGCCCGGAGGCATCTCGTCGAGGCGGCTGACGTCCATCTCGCCATATTGGGCCAGCGTCAGGGTGCGCGGGATCGGGGTTGCGGTCATGACCAGGAGGTGCGGAGGGCGCTCGGCCTTTTGAGCGAGCATCATCCGCTGCGCCACTCCGAAGCGGTGCTGCTCGTCCACTACGGCGAGGCCGAGGCGCTTGTAGGCGACCGCCTGCTGAAAGATTGCGTGCGTTCCGACCAGGATGTCGATCGACCCGTCGGCCAGCCCCATCAGGGTCGCTTCCCTTGCCTTGCCCTTTTCGCGGCCGGTGAGGATCGCGACGTTGACCGGAAGCCCCGCGAGCTGGCGCGTAAGGGTGTCGAAATGCTGGCGGGCGAGGATCTCGGTGGGCGCGAGCAAGGCGCCCTGAGCGCCGGCCTCCACGGCGATCAGAAGCGCCTTCAGCGCCACCAAAGTCTTGCCTGAACCGACGTCCCCCTGAAGGAGGCGGAGCATCGGGGTCTCCTGCTGAAGATCGCCCTCAACCTCTCTGATAGCCCGCGCCTGGGCCCCGGTGGGGGCGTATGGGAGCTTCAGGGCGTCGCGCAGCCGCCCGTCCCCCTTAAGCGGCACTCCCCGCCGCTTACGGGACGATGCCCGAACGAGCATCAGCGCAAGCTGGTTGGCGAACACCTCGTCATAGGCGAGCCGCTCGCGCGCCGCGTCCGCCTCGGGATCGCGATGCGCCTTGTGCAAGGAAGGCGACCAGCCTTGCCACCCGCGCCGTGCGAGGACGCTCGGCTCGATCCACTCGGCAAGCTCGGGCACGCGTCCAAGCGCCTGTCCCGCAAGCTCACGCATCCGGTTGTTGGTGAGGCCTTCGGACAAGGCGTAGACCGGTTCAACCACCGGCAGGCTCGATGCCTCGGCCACCGGCGCGACGAAGTCAGGGTGAACGATCTGAAGCTCCTGGCCGTACATCTCGAGCTTGCCCGAGACGAGCTTCGGCTCTCCCAGCGGAAGCTGCTTCTTCGCCCAGCCAGGATTGTTGAAGTAAGTGAGGGTGACGTAATTGCCGGCCTTATCGGTGGCGTGCACCCGGAACGGTCCGCGCCCGCCGCTCTGGCGGTAGTCGACCGGGGTCAGAGCCACGCTTACCACCCGCCCTGTATCCGCCTCGTCGAGAAGCTCCACCTGCTTTCGCTCGATCCAGCTCACCGGAAGGTGGAACAGGATGTCGACCACCCGCTCCAGACCGAGGCGCTTCAGAGGCTTGGCGAGGCCGGGGCCGATGCCCTTCAGCACCTCCACCTCGGCGAACAGCGGATTGAGAATGTCGGGCCGCATCCTCGGCTTCGTAGGGGGAGGATGGCCGCTCGCCAATCCTCCCCTGCATAAAGGCTCAGCGCTTGGCCATGTGCGCGATCTGGAGCTCGATCCGCTTCAGCTCCCGAATCAGCCGGTTGGACTCCATCCGGGGGAGAAGGGCCATCTTGATCATCGTCGCAAGGATCAGCGCCACCGCCGCCGGGAGACCCCAGCGAAGCTGAGTCACCGGATCGCCAGCCTCGAAGAAATTCCAGGCGGCCCAGACTCCAGCGACGAACAGGACTCCCTGGGCGACCATCATCACCATGTTCGCCCACCCGGTCCTGCCGCCGAAGATCCCGAAGGCCTGGGTGAAGAAGCCGGGCTCCTCGAGGCTTCGGAGCAGCTCGCGCTCCTCGGCGTCGAGCGCCTCTTCGATCATGTAGTCGAGATCGCGCATCATCCTTCTCCTTGTCCGAGCGCTGCGCTTAGTTTGCGCCTCGCGTGCATCAGGCGGGTCTTTACCGTGCCCGCCGGAACGTCGAGAGCGACCGCCACTTCGGCGACGCTCAATTCCTCGAAGTAAAACAGTGCGACCGCCGCCCGCTGCTCGGGCGGCAGGGCCCGGACCGCGGCGCGGAGCCGCTCCCGGTCGAGCTCCGCGCCGGCTTCGTTCTCGCCCGGAGGAGCGGGCTCGATCGCCTCCGCGAGCCTGCGTTGCCGCACCTCCGATCCGATCTGCCTTGCGCAGCGCCTGGAGACGATCCGGTAGGCCCAGGCCGGAAAGGCCCGCTCGTCGTTGAGCCGCGGGAGGCCCCGCAGGATCTCGACCCACCCCTCCTGGACCGCATCGCGAGCCGCCTCGCCGTCTCCCAGCAACCGCCAGGCGTGGGCGAGAAGCTTCTTCTGCCAGCGGCGGGCCAGAAGCCCGGAAGCCTTGTGGTCCCCTGCCCTGGCCGAAGCGAGCAGATATTCATCGAGGATGCGTGCTGTATTCGGCATCATCCTCATCCCCCCGCTTGCGTTCGGGATATAGGTGCGCCGATCGGCCGGTTCGGTTCAATGGCGAGACAAGAAAATCGATCGCTTCACTGTCGCTGCCGGAATACCTAAATGCCCACCACACCCACAGCCGACACGCTTGTCCTAGCGTCGCCGGCCAAACGCCTATGGAGCCTTATGGACCGCGATCATCGCCTGAAACGCCTGCGCTTTCGAGCCTGGCATCGCGGCACCAGAGAGGCCGACATGATGATCGGCGGCTTCTTCGACCGGAATCACCAGGGCTGGGACTCGGGCGAGATGGACTGGTTCGAGGCGTTCCTGGAGGAGCAGGACGTCGACATCATGGCCTGGGGCATAGGAACCCAAAGCCCGCCCGAGCGCTACGCCGGGCCGATGATGAGCGCGTTCCAGAGCCTCGATTGTATCGAGCATTACAAGTGAGAGAGATCGGTCGAATGTTCCTCCCCACGATTTCGTGGGGAGGGGGACCGCACGTAGTGCGGTGGAGGGGTATCTGCCGAGATCTGCGCAGTTACCCCTCCACCATGCTTCGCATGGTCCCCCTCCCCAGCAAATGCTGGGGAGCATAGGCGCGTGACCGACGTCCCGAAGATACTTTCGGCCAAAGAGCCGATGACTCTGGCGGGCGCTCCGCAGGGGTTCGTTCCGTGGCTGGCGGCGGATCTGGCGCGCGGGGCGAAGGGGCGTGCGGTGTTCGTCGCGCCGGACGAGGCGGCCATGCGGCATATCGTCGATGCGGCGCATTATTTCGCTCCGGAGCTCGAGACCCTGAGCTTTCCGGCATGGGACTGCCTGCCCTACGACCGGAGTTCGCCTTCGCTCCGCTCGTCTTCGGAGCGGCTTGCAACGCTTCACGCGCTCCAGCGCAAGGCGAAGGGGCCGCAGCTTCTCGTCACGACGGTCAATGCCGCCACCCAGCGCACCCTGACGCCGTTCCGGATCCGGCAGCTTGTCGCGCACCTCGCGGCGGGGGAGCGGATCGACCTCAACAAGCTCACCGCCCTGCTTCACGCAAACGGCTATGCCCGGACCGACACGGTCCAGGACTCGGGCGAATATGCGGTGCGCGGCGGGCTGGTCGACCTCTTTCCCTCCGGCGAGGAGGACGGGCTGAGGCTCGACTTCTTCGGCGACGAAATTGAGAGCGTGCGGAGATTCGATCCGGCGACCCAGCGGACCACCGGCACCGTCGAGGGCTTCACGCTGCTGCCTGCTTTCGAAACGCTGCTCGACGAGGACAGCGTCAAGCGCTTCCGCTCAGGCTATCGCGAGAAGTTCGGAGCCACCGCGACCGGCGACCCCATCTACCAGGCGGTGTCGGAAGGGCGGCGGCTGAGCGGGATCGACCACTGGCTGCCCCTGTTCGAGGAGAAACTCTCGACGCTGTTCGATCATCTCTCGCCCGAAGACATTATCGTACGCGACGCGGGCGATGCGGGCGCGGCCGACGCGCGGTTCGAGGCGATCGCGGACTATTACCAGAACCGGACCAGGGCCCTTTCAAGCGACCCCGGAAGCTACCGGCCGCTCGAGCCGGCGAGCCTCTACCTCACTCGGGAGGAGTGGGAGTCGCAGATCGAACAGCGCCCGCTTCACCTCGCGACTCCGTATCGTGAGCCGGAAAGCGCCTCGGTGATCGACTTCGCGGTCGATCCGCCACGCGATTTCGCTCCGGAGCGGGCTCAGAACGCTAACGTCTACGAAGCCGTGGTCGATCACATCGGAAAGCTTCGAAAGGACAAGCACAAGGTAGTGCTCGCGAGCTACTCCGCGGGCGCCCGCGAGCGGCTGAAGGGGCTGCTAGCCGACCATGGCCTCACCAAGGCCGCCGAAGTGGAGACGTGGCAGGAGGCGCTTGGAGCTGCAGGCAAGGGCCAGGTGGCGCTCACCGTCATTCAGCTCGACCATGGCTTCACCACCGCGGACGTGGCACTGCTGACCGAGCAGGACATGCTCGGCGACCGGCTGGTCCGGCGCCGCAAGCGCAAGAAGAACACCGATGCTTTCCTGAACGAGCTCGCGACGCTCACGCCCGGCGATCTCGTCGTTCACGCGGACCACGGAATCGGCCGCTATGACGGACTGACCCAGATCCCGGTCGGCACATCCCCACACGATTGCGTGGCTCTGGAATATTCGGGCGGCGACAAGCTCTACGTCCCGGTCGAGAATATCGACATCCTCTCCCGCTACGGGAGCGAGAGCGAGGGGGTCACCCTCGACAAGCTTGGCGGCGAGGCGTGGCAGCGGCGCAAGTCGCGGATGAAGGAGCGGATCCGCGAGATCGCCGGCGAGCTGATGGCTACAGCGGCGGCCCGAGCGCTGCGTTCAGGGGAGGTCGCGCAGCCCGACACCGGCTATGCCGCCTTCGTCGACCGCTTCCCCTATGAGGAGACGGAAGACCAGGACCGGGTGATCGGCGACGTGATCGAGGACCTTGGCGCCGGGCGGCCGATGGACAGGCTGGTCTGCGGCGACGTCGGTTTCGGAAAGACCGAGATCGCGCTTCGTGCGGCCTTTATCGCGGCCATGTCGGGGCTTCAGGTGGCGCTGGTCTGCCCGACCACATTGCTGGCGCGCCAGCACTACAACAATTTCAAGGAGCGCTTTCAGGGCTTCCCGCTGGAAATCGGCCGCCTCTCCCGACTCGTCCCCGCAGCCGAGGCCAAGGCGACTCGCGAAGGCCTCGCCTCGGGCAAGGTCGACATCGTCATCGGTACCCACGCAATCCTCGCCAAATCGGTGGAGTTCAAGAAGCTGGGGCTGGTGATCGTCGACGAGGAGCAGCGTTTCGGGGTTACCCACAAGGAGCGGCTGAAGGCGATGAAGGCGGACGTGCACGTCCTCACCCTCACCGCCACGCCCATCCCGCGCACTCTGCAAATGGCGATGTCGGGACTGCGCGAGCTGTCGGTCATCCAGACGCCTCCTGTCGACCGCCTGGCCGTGCGCACCTACGTCATGCCCTGGGACCCGGTGGTGGTGCGCGAGGCTTTGCTTCGCGAGCATTATCGCGGCGGGCAGAGCTATTTCGTGGTTCCGCGGGTGGCGGACCTGCCGGACATCGAGGAGTTCCTTCGAAACGAGGTGCCGGAAGTGAGCTTCGTCGTCGGCCACGGGCAGATGTCGCCGACTGAGGTCGAGGAGCGGATGTCCGCCTTTTACGATCGCAAGTACGATGTCCTGCTCTCCACCACGATCGTGGAAAGCGGTCTCGATATCCCGAGCGCCAACACCATGATCATCCACCGGGCGGACCGCTTCGGACTGGCGCAGCTCTACCAGCTTCGGGGCCGGGTCGGACGGGCGAAGACCCGCGCCTACGCCTACCTAACCACCCAGGCCAATCGGATGCTCACCGAGACTGCGGACAAGCGGCTGCAGGTGCTCGCCAACCTCGACACCCTTGGCGCGGGGTTCCAGCTCGCCACTCACGACCTCGACATCCGCGGCGCCGGAAACCTGCTCGGCGACGAGCAGTCGGGGCATATCAAGGAGGTCGGTTTCGAGCTCTACCAGTCGATGCTTGAGGAGGCGATCATGGAGGCCAAGGCGGGCAGCCAGGGTCTAGCTGCGCCCACCGAGGCCTTCTCGCCGCAGATCACCGTCGATGCCCCGATCCTGATTCCGGACGAATATGTGCCGGACCTGGACCTTCGCATGGGGCTCTACAGGCGCATGAACGAGCTTGAGACGAGGCAGGATATCGAGGCGTTCGCTGCGGAGCTGATCGATCGCTTCGGCAAGCTTCCCGAGGCGACGGACAACCTGCTGAAGGTCATCGAGATCAAGAACAATTGCCGAGCCGCGTCGGTGGTGAAGCTGGACGTCGGGCCAAAGGGCGCGCTGGTCCATTTCCACAACGACACCTTCCCCGACCTGGAGGGCCTCATCGCCTATGTTCAGCGGCTCAAAGGGACGGCCAAGCTTCGCCCGGACAGCAAGCTGGTCATCACGAGGAGCTGGCCGGACCCGCAGGCTCGGGTAAACGGCGCTCTTCAACTCTCCAAGGGCATCGCCAAGATCATCGGCTGAGGAACCCGGGCGCAGGCTGAGGCGCTGAGCCCGAAGCAGTGAAGGAGTTCGAATTCATGGCTGAGGACAGAGAGAAGATCAGCAACGGCCCGAACGAGCGGGCGATCAACGAGAACATCGCAGGCACCGCTCCGGGAATCCCCGACGAGGCGATGGGGCCCGGCGAGGAGTTGCCGGAGCAGCCGAGCGAGGAGGAAGTGGAGCGGATCGCCAAGAAGCTGGGTGCGCCTCGAAACAGTGAGACGGCGTCCCGGCACTAGCTCCAGTACCGTCACCCCGGACTTGATCCGGGGTCCAGCTTCCTTTGCCGGACGGACCGAAGAAACAGGCTGGA
>DASYWC010000133.1:0-6569 GCA_035936615.1 Allosphingosinicella sp.
CACCCGGCATCGGCTTGTTGCCGCTCCTCGGCCTGACGCTGGCATTGGGCACCGCTGCCGCCAGCCTCGCGCCGCTGTGGAGGCGCAACCTGCGCCGGACGCCGCTCTTCACCTGGGGAATGGTGATCGCCCATCTCGGGATCGCCGTCAGCATCGCCGGAATGGCGTCCGAGAGCGCCTTCGCGAAGGAGACTCTGGTGGCAGCGCGGCTCGGCGAGACGGTAGATGTTGGCCCCTACGCCATCCGCTTCGAGGGCATCGAACCTCTCGCCGGCCCGAACTGGACGGCCATAGAGGCAAGGCTGGTGGCAAGCCGAGGCGGCGGGGCCCCTCTAGTCATGAAGCCGCAGGCGCGGGTATTCAGCTCGCCCATGACGGAGACCAGCGAGGCAGCCATCGCAACGCTTCCAGGGGGCCAGCTCTATACGGTGCTCGGGCGGGAGGACGACCAGGGCCGCTGGCAGCTCCGCCTCTGGTGGAAGCCATTCGTGACCCTCATCTGGCTGGGCGGGGCGATGATCGCCCTGGGAGGCCTGCTCTCGCTGATCGGCCGGATCCGCCGCGGGCGGCGCTCAAGCGCTGAGGAGATTTACGCATGAAGCGCCTCATCCTTTGGATCCCGCTCCTAATCTTCGTGATCTTCGTCGTAACGGTCGCCTGGCGCCTGAACAGCGGCCAGGACAGCACGGTCCGCTCGCGCCTGGTGGGGCAGCCGCTTCCCGCTTTCGCTCTCGAACCCGCGATTCCGGGCCGCCCGGGCCTTAACGCGCAGGACCTCCGAACCGGCAAGCCGCGCCTCCTCAATATCTTCGCGAGCTGGTGCGTGCCCTGCAAGGTGGAGGCGCCGCAGCTGATGGAGCTGAAGCGCCGCGGAGTCCCCATCGACGCGGTAGCCATCCGCGACCGCCCCGAAGACGTCGCGCGGTTTCTTGAAGAGTTCGGAGACCCGTTCCAGCGCATCGGCATGGACAGGGACACCCGAGTGCAGATGTCGCTCGGCTCCTCAGGCGTGCCCGAGACGTTCGTCATCGACGGCAAGGGCGTGATCCGCCACCAGCATATCGGCGTCATCGACCCGGATGACGTCCCGGAGATCATGGCCGCGTACGAGGCTGCGCGGTGAGGGCCTCGAGTCCCAGCTTCACTCGCCCAGACCCTGGGGGAGCGCCCGAACTAAAGCCCCTTCTCCCATGGGGAGAGGGCTGGGGTGAGGGGTTCCGATATCAGCGCGAGAGTCTCGAACTCAGTACCCCCTCACCCAACCCTCTCCCCCTGGGAGAGGGCTCTGGCCGGGCGGCGGGGGCACGGGAAGCGCTCATGGTGGCCCTTGTTCTCGCCCTCGCTCCACCCGCCTTCGCCCAATCCGCCATGCCGCCCGCCGAATATGCCGACCGTCAACTTCCCGACCCGCGCCAGGAAGCTGAGGCCAAGGCGCTGATGGAGACCTTGCGCTGCCTCGTCTGCCAGGGGCAGTCGATCGCCGACAGCGACGCGGAGATGGCTGGCGACATGCGTGCTCTGGTCAGGCGCCGGATCGAGGCCGGGGAGCGGCCGGAGGAGATCCGCCGCTGGCTTGTCTCCCGCTACGGCAATTGGGTGAGCTACGCTCCGCCCGTCGAGCCCGTCACCTGGCCGCTCTGGGCCGCGCCCATCCTGCTGCTGGGGGCCGGGCTCTACCTCGCCCGCGGTCGCTTCAAGAGGAGCGGGCGATGATGGGCTGGGTCGTCATGGTTGCTCTGGCCGCTGCCTTAGGAGCGGCCCTGTGGCGTTTCGCGGGGTTCCGGGGTCCGGCTCTGCAGCTTCTCGCCGCCGCGATGCTGCTCGCGATGGCCGGCTACGCCTGGCAGGGCAGGCCCGCGTTAGGCAGCCAGCCGAAGCAAGCCGGAGAGCGCCAGAAGCTCCCCGAGACGCCGTTCGCGACCCTTCGCGGAGAGTTCGTCGAGCGGTTCGACTATGCGTCCCGGTGGCTGATCATCGCCGACGGCTACCAAAGGCGCGGCGACACCAAGAGCGCGGTGGCGATCATCAAGTCCGGCCTTCGAGCCAGGCCTCGGAACTCCACCTTATGGACGGGGCTGGGCAACGCTCTGGTCCTTCACGGCGGAGGCACGATGAACCCCGCGGCTGAACTCGCTTACCGGCGAGCCCTGGTACTCGCGCCTGAGCATCCGGCGCCCCGCTTCTTCTACGGCATGAGCCTCATCCAGAGCGGCGACCTCGCGGCGGGCGAGCGGGCCTGGCGCGAGCTCCTTGCCAGCGCGCCAGCCAGGGCGAGCTGGCGCCCCGTGGTTGCGGAGCGGCTGGCGATCATCGAACAGCTAAAGGCGATGGGGCAGGCGGGTGTGCCGGCGCGCTAGTTTCGCCTTCCAGGCCTAGCCCCCTCTCCCATAAGGAGAGGGCTGGGGTGAGGGGTTACGACCCCAGCGGAAGAATTTCGGACTCCGTACCCCCTCACCCAACCCTCTCCCCATTGGGAGAGGGCTTTAGCTGCGAGGAGAGGCCAGCCTCAGTGGTCGATCCCCCGCCCGGTCTCGTGCTGGAGCTCGTCGATACGCTTCGACGCTTCCGCCTTGGTGAGGCTGTCGTCGAACTCCTCCCCGGCCTCTTCGCTCAGGGTCTTGAGGTAGGAGGCCTGGGCGCCGGTCATCTGCTCGTCGCCGGTGACCCAATCCTCGGGATCCTTGGCGGCATTGCCCTCGGGCTGGGACTTGGGATCGTTAGGTTCGGACATGTCACGTTCCTTTTCGAAATGCGGTTTGCATCCCAACGCCCCTGTTCCGCATCTGTTCCTGCGCCGTCTCAGGCCGCTTCAAACTCCAGCCCGAGCGCCTCCGCCACCGCCTGGTGCCGAACCTTGCCGCCCGACACGTTAAGGCCGTTCCCCAAGTGGGGATCCGATTTCATAGCTGCTTCAGCGCCTTGCATGGCAATCTTCAGAACGAACGGCAGGGTCGCGTTGTTGAGGGCGAACGCCGAGGTACGTGCGACCGCCCCCGGCATGTTGGCGACGCAATAGTGGATCACCCCCTCGACCTCGTAGACCGGGTCCTGGTGAGTGGTCGGCCGCGAGGTCTCGAAGCATCCACCCTGGTCGATTGCGATGTCGACCAGCACCGAGCCACGCTTCATCGTCTTCAGCATCTCGCGGGTGACCAGCTTGGGAGCGGCCGCCCCCGGCACCAGCACCGCGCCGATCACCAACTCCGACTTGGCCACCGCGCGCGCGATCGCCGCCTTGGAGGCGTAGGCCGTCTTGATCTGGCTTCCGAAAAACATGTCGAGTTCGGCGAGGCGCGCGTTGGAGATGTCGTAGATCGTGACGTCCGCGCGCATCCCGACCGCCATCTGAGCCGCGTTCACTCCGGAAACCCCGCCGCCGATGATCGCCACCCGGGCTGGCGCCACTCCGGGAACTCCGCCAAGCAGCACTCCGCGCCCGCCCTGCTCCTTCTCAAGGTAGTGGGCCCCGACCTGGACGGACATGCGGCCCGCGACTTCCGACATCGGCCGAAGCAGCGGAAGCGAGCCGTCGCGCGCCGTCACCGTCTCATAGGCGATGCAGGTGGCGCCGGACTTCATCAGCCCCTGCGTCTGCTCGGGGTCCGGAGCCAAATGGAGATAGGTGAACAGCGTGTGCCGCGGCTCCAGAAGGGCGATCTCCTGCGCCTGCGGCTCCTTCACCTTCACGATCATGTCCGCGGCAGCGAAGGTCTCGGCGGCGCTCGCCGCGATCCGCGCACCGGCGTCTATGTAGTCCTGGTCGCTGAAGTCGATTCCCGTGCCCGCCTTGGTCTCGATGATGACCTCGTGCCCGCAAGCGACCAGCTCGGCGGCCGAGGCCGGGGTGAGGCCGACGCGATATTCGTGGTTCTTGATTTCCTTCGGTACGCCGACCCGCATTTGCGACTCCTTGGGGTATGTTGACGCGGGGTCTATAGACGTGCCGTTCGGGTTTGTCGCCGTTGCGGAACGTCCGGCTCGCGTGCTAAGCGCGCCCGTCCTGGCCGGTCCCGGATTTCATCGAGAGGTTCCCGGGCTTTTCAGCCCCGCCTGACCAATGACCGATACGCCGCCACTTCCGAGCTCCCTGACGTTCGTCCCGGCAGGGCAGGGCCATCATCAGGCCAGCGGAAGGACCTTGTTGTGCTTCCGATTGTGGAGCAGCGCGTGCGGGACCCTTCAGCGGGTCGAGAGCTGCGGTCCGCAGTTCAAGATGATGGACCCCAGCTTCTTCCTTGCCCGCCAGACCCTTCTCACCACCGGCACCCGCCCTGGAATGGCGCTGTGGCGCGAGCGGCTCTTCTCGTGGATGCTCCGAAACGCGGAAAGCGCGATGGAGTTCTTCAAGCTCCCGCCCAACCGCGCCGTGGAGCTCGGAAGCCAGGTGGAGCTCTGAGCGAATGAGCGCTCCCATCGTCGTAACGGCCATTTTCGGAGACGGCGACAATGGCTGGCTTCAGGAACTTCGCCGCGCCCACTACCCGGCCGCGCGGAACCAGGTGCCGGCGCACCTCACCTTGTTCCGCCACCTTCCTCCAAGCCTTGAGGGCGAGCTCAGCCGGCGCCTGGCGGGCTATACCGCCACCCCGCCACCGCGCGCCGTGGTGGCCGGGGTGATGGACCTTGGGGTGGGCACTGCGCTTCGGGTCGAGAGCGAGGAGCTGGAGGACATACGCTACGATCTCGCAGTGGCTCTGCGCGGGCTTCTGACTCCGCAGGACAGCGCCCCCTGGCACCCGCACGTCACGATCCAGAACAAGGTCGAGCCGAAGGAGGCCCGGAGACTCCAGCAGGCGCTGAGGGCCACGTTCCAGCCGCGACCCCTCGCCATCCGCGGCCTCGCCACCTGGCGCTATCTCGGCGGCCCGTGGGAGCCGATCCGGACCCACGTCTTTCGAGGCTGAGCTCAGTCGAGCTGCCCAATCCCTTCGCAGCTATAGTCGAAGGCGGCCAGGCCGGCTTCG
The DNA here is from genome assembly GCA_035936615.1 of Allosphingosinicella sp. GTDB lineage: Bacteria > Pseudomonadota > Alphaproteobacteria > Sphingomonadales > Sphingomonadaceae > Allosphingosinicella. The sequence continues at coordinate 4,965 of DASYWC010000133.1, forward strand.
AGGTAGGAGGCGAGCAGAGGCATATCCATCAGCTCGTCGATGGCGCTTTCCGGATCCGTGTCGTTGGCCTCCGCGCAGGCGTCTTCCCATTCGCTTGCGTCGAACGTACCCCGGCCGACCCAGGCCAGAGCGAGGGTCTCGGCGAGCTGGTCGTCCGCCAGGTCGTCCAGGGTCGCCCGCATCTCCTCCTCGACTCCCGTGTTGAGCTCGTCGGCGAGAACCGACAGGCTCTGGTCCTCGGAATCGTCGTCAAGATCGTCCACATTGTCCGGATCCTCGTCGGGATCCTGCGCCGGCACCTGCGCCTCCATCTCCCGTGCGCGCAGGATCAGCCTGCAATAGGTCTCAAGAGGGGTCAGCAAGTCCATGGTCATGTCTCCGCGGCCGTTCTGGCCTTGTAGAAGCCGTGAACGAGAAGAAGGACTGCGGGTTCCGGGTGGTGGCGGATGGGCCTGTTGACCGGTTCCGCGCCTCTGCCTATAGGCCGCGCCACGCCGCGTACCCACGCGCCTGGCCCTTGGGGCGGAGTAGCTCAGCTGGTTAGAGCAGCGGAATCATAATCCGCGTGTCGGGGGTTCAAGTCCCTCCTCCGCTACCACCTGCCCCCAGAGAACAGTGGAGAGCAGGAACCGCTGCCGACCAGCATCAGCGTTTACCGCGCCGTTGGGGCATGACCGTCTGGAGACGACCCATTGCGGACATTGCACTGCCATGAGAAGGTCGTCGCATGAGAGGAGCGAGAATCGTTGCACTGGCGCTTGGTGCACTGATCGTAGCTGTCGCTGTGGAAGCGCAGGTCGGCTCGACCCGATACGCCCTGAACGGAGCCACTTACGCCGTTCCTCACAAATACGAGTTCACCCGCAACTTCCGCCTGCCATGGCTCGAAGGTCTTCAAGGGCTCGACAAGGAACCTGACGAGTCAGTTTGGCTCCTGTTACCCGCCAGCGAAGTTGCGCGAGACATCCCGAGCTATAGTCGCATGTTCCACGGCTATTCCTCGGAAGTGGAGGCGGACATGGTTGTGAACGTGCTCGGTGGCAAGGAAGCTGCTGAGTTCCCGCAGGACCGATCTCGCTTCGAGCGCATGGTCGCTGAAGCCATTGCCTCAGGAGAAGGTCCGGAGGACGAGAAACTTACGGGTTGGGAACGGGTCTACTCGATGCGCGGAACCGAAGGCACTCCCGGAATGGGTCATTCGAGTTTCTTTTTGCTGCCAAAGGGAGGATTGAAGGAATTGCCAGCGGAATGGCTCCCTCCGATGTGTCAGAGTTCGCCGGATATAAATGGACGCGAAACTTACCATTGCGCCTACACCATTTTTCAGGATGGCCTCACCTTCGATTTCTCGCTTCGTCAGGTGAACCTCGGTGTTGCCCCCCGGATTCCGGATTACGTCATGTCGCGGTTGAAGGAATGGCGAAGCTGAATTGGGCCTAATCTTCGCATTTCACCCTTCACCTCCTCGCCATCGGCCACCCAACCGTAAGAAAGACATGACTATCGGGGGGTTCGACCGAATCCCTCCGTCGCCACCATCACCCGAGAGCCGAGATTTTGAAGGGAACGCGGCGCGTCAGGGAGCTTGATGAACTCCGACCTCCG
>DASYWC010000134.1:0-18322 GCA_035936615.1 Allosphingosinicella sp.
GAGCAGCATGTCCCATGCAGGGTCGGCGAACAGCTCGCTCCCGAAATATTGATCACGAAGCCGCCGTGCTCGGATGATTGCGCGTACCATCCCGGCGTTGAGATCGGCGTCTCCGGCCTCCTCCGGCACCGGCTCCGGTTCCCTCACCAGCTCGCTTTCCGACAGGCTTGCGAGGATGGTTGCGATCCGGCCCACCTCCTCGCTCAGCTGCTGCAGCCTTGGCGGAGCCTGGCCCTTGCCGACATCGTGCAGCCTCGCCGGCTGCCTTGCGCAGGCTAGGCCGATCGCCATCACCCGGTGGAGTTCCGTAAGAGCGCACAGGTGGATCACGTCGCGGTGCGGGGCTCGGGCGGAAATCGCGTCGATCAGCTCCACCGGCCCTGAGATGACGCTTCGGTGGCGGCCGGTTCGGGCGCCTTCGTCCAGCCGCTCGACCAGGCGGTCGAGCTCAGCTCCATGGTCCTGCTCTAACTCCGCCACCACCGCCGAAGCGGCAACCTGGCGGTCGAGCCGCTCTGCCGCGCCTGTAATTCCCACCGCGGCGCTGACCCGGCACCCGGCGCGCTCGGCGGAAAGCCGGGCCCGCTCAAGCCCCGCCTCGCTGTCCGCAAGCACCAGCACTGCAGGCTCGTCGCGATACTCTGTCATTGCCAGCACATCATGCTTCATCTTCAACGGCATCGCCACCCATCCCCTCAAAGGCAGTGGGAACAGATTGTCACCGTTCAAGAAGAATTACAGGCCGCCATTGCTCCACAAGGGAGCATGTTTCTGATCCGTTTCGGAGACAGTTCAGTTCGCGGGGGCAAACACCTGCGCTTGTGCGGCCTGGGCTTCTTCCCCACTCAGGATCCAACCCACCGCCGCCCGCGCATGGAGCGCGGTCGTGTCGTACACCGGAAGGACGTTGGCTCCGGGATCGACCAGCATGACCAATTCCGTGCAGCCGAGGATCACCGCCTGGTTGCGCGCCTGGGCAAGCATGGTGATGCAGGTCTTCAAAGTCCGCTGTGCGACCCGGGACACCTGCCCCCGAGCCAGCTCCTCGAAGATGATCCGGTCGATTTCGTTCCGCATTGCCGGCTCCGGAACCGTCACGATTATCCCGTGCGCCTCCAGCCGGTCGCGGTAGAAGTTCTCGGTCATGGTGAAGCGCGTGCCGATGAGACCGGCTCGTCTAACGCCGTCGGTAGCAAGCTCAGCGGCGGTGACGTCGCCGATGTGAAGCATCGGGATCTTGATCTCGCCGTCGATCCAGTCGTGCATCTTGTGCGCAGTGTTGCTGCACAGGATCAGCCCTTCCGCGCCCGCAGACTCCAGCCGCTTGGCGGACTGGATCATCAGCTCCGAGAGCGCTTCCCACTCGCCCGCCGACTGCAGCCTGCCCACTTCAGCGAAATCCAGGCTTTCGATCAGCAGTGGAGCCGAGGAGAGCCCACCAAGCCGCTTCGCCACACCCTTGTTGATCGCTTCGTAGTACATGGCGGTCGAGACCCAGCTCATCCCGCCGATCAGGCCCAGTTTACGCAAACTACAACACCTCGGAACAACCGCTCGGCTTGTGGGCTATGCCATCGCCTTGACGATATCCTCGGCCATCTTCTTGGCATCGGCGAGGAGCATCATCGTATTGTCGCGGAAGAACAGCTCGTTCTCCACCCCCGCATAGCCGGCGCCGCCCATTGAGCGTTTGACGAACAGCACCGTCTTCGCTTTCTCCACATCCAGGACCGGCATTCCATAGATTGGCGACGACTTGTCGGTTTTCGCGGACGGATTGGTGACGTCGTTGGCTCCGATCACGAACGCGACGTCGGTGCGGGCGAACTCGGAATTGATGTCCTCCAGCTCGAACACTTCGTCATAGGGGACGTTCGCCTCCGCCAGCAGGACGTTCATGTGTCCGGGCATTCGGCCGGCCACGGGATGGATGGCGTATTTGACGCTGACGCCCTCGCTCTTCAGCAGATCGGCGAGTTCGCGCACCGCGTGCTGCGCCTGCGCCACGGCCATTCCATAGCCGGGGACGAATATCACCTGCTCGGCCTGACTCATTAGGAAGGCCGCGTCCTCGGCGCTTCCGCGTTTGTACGGCCGGTCGAGCGCCGGTCCTCCGCCGCCTGCCACGGCGTCGCCTCCGAAGCCGCCGGCGATCACCGATATGAAGCTCCGGTTCATCGCCCGGCACATGATGTAGCTGAGGATCGCACCCGAGCTCCCGACCAGCGCTCCGGTGATGATCATCGCGGTGTTCTGAAGGGTGAAGCCCATCGCGGCAGCCGCCCAGCCCGAATAGCTGTTCAGCATCGAGACCACGACCGGCATGTCCGCCCCGCCGATCGGGATGATCAGAAGGAAGCCGATCAGGAAGGCAAGCGCGGTGACGGTCCAGAACACCCAGCCGCTCTGGTCGGTCGTGAAATAGGCGATCAGGCCAAGAATGGCTGCAAGCGTGCCAAGGTTGATGACATGCCGCATCGGCAGCAGGATCGGAGCCCCGGACATGTTGCCGTTCAATTTGAGGAACGCGATTACGGAGCCTGAGAAGGTGATTGCGCCGATCGCGATTCCGAGCCCCATCTCCACACGGCTAACGGGGTTGATTACCCCGGACGCGTCGGCGATCCCGAACGCCTGCGGGTTGAGGAATGCCGCCGCGGCGACCAGCACCGCCGCCATTCCGACCAGGCTGTGAAAGGCCGCCACCAGTTGCGGCATGGCCGTCATCGCGATCCGCTTGGCGGTGACGAACCCGATTATACCGCCGATCGCTATGGCGATCACGATCTCAAGCAGACTGGCGATTTCGTGGGTGACGAGGGTCGTGACGACGGCAATCGCCATTCCGGCCACGCCGATCCGGTTGCCCCTTCGCGCGCTTTCGGGGCTCGCGAGGCCCCGGAGTGCGAGGATGAAGAACACCCCCGCCACCAGATAGGCGAGCATCACCCAGGGCGGAGCGGCCACCGCGTCGTGCATCAGCCCTTGCGCTCCTTCTTCTTGTACATTGCTAGCATCCGCTCGGTGACAGCGAACCCGCCGAAGATGTTGACGCTCGCAAGCACCACCGCTGCGAGGCCCAGCCACTTGGCGGCAGGCACCTCCGCCGCGGCCGCAGCGATCAGGGCGCCGACGATGATCACCGAGGAAATCGCGTTGGTCACCGCCATCAGCGGCGTATGAAGCGCCGGAGTCACTCCCCACACGACGAAATAGCCGACGAAGCAGGCGAGGACGAAGATCGAGAGGATAGTGATGAAGGTCATGAAAGCAGCCTCTCGTTCACGACCTTGCCGCCGTGGGTCAGCCGCACCCCCTTCACGATCTCGTCGTCGTCGGGGAGCACCGGCCGGTTCGCCTCCTTGTCCCAGAAGGCGTTGAGGAAATTGTAGATGTTGCGCGCGTAAAGCGCTGACGCGTCGGTAGCGAGGCGGCTGCGCATGTTGCGGTGGCCGACGATCCGGATCCCGTGCCGCTCCGTCACCGCTCCGAGCACCGCGCCTTCCACGTTGCCGCCCTGCTCCACCGCCAGATCGACAATGACGCTTCCGGGGCGCATGCTCGCCACCTGCGCGTCCGAAATCAGGCGCGGCGCCGGGCGGCCGGGGATGAGCGCCGTGGTGATGACGATGTCCTGCTTGGCGATGTGGCCCGACACCAGCTCCGCCTGCGCCGCCTTGTACTCGTCGGACATCTCGGTCGCGTAGCCGCCCGCGCCTTCGCCCTCGATGCCTTGCACATTCTCGACGAAGATCGCCTTGGCGCCGAGGCTTTCGATCTGCTCCCTGGTGGCGGCGCGGACATCGGTGGCGGAGACGATCGCTCCGAGCCTGCGGGCAGTGGCGATCGCCTGAAGGCCGGCAACCCCTACCCCCATCACGAACACCCGGGCAGCGGCGATCGTGCCGGCCGCCGTCATCATCATCGGGAACGCCTTGCCGTATTCGGCGGCCGCGTCGAGCACAGCCTTGTAGCCTGCAAGGTTCGCCTGGGATGACAGGATGTCCATCGACTGCGCGCGCGTGATGCGCGGCATGAATTCCATTGCAAGAGCCTCAAGGCCGGCGCTTGCATAGCCGTCCACCCGCTCGCGCTGTCCGAAGGGATTGAGCGCTCCGATCACCAGCGCTCCCGGCTTTACGCCCTGCAAGCTGTCGGGATCGGGACCTTGGACTCCGAGCACCGCCTCGGCCCCCGCAAGTATTTCGTTCCGCGGAGCGACGGTGGCGCCCGCCGCTTCATACTCCGAGTCCGAGACGGAGGCCGACAGCCCGGCGCCCGCCTCCACGGCCAGAGCCGCTCCGAGCGCCGTCAGCTTCTTCACGGTCTCGGGCGTGGCGGCGACCCTGCGCTCGCCCTCCGCCACCTCCTTGAGGACCGCTATCTTCACCCCCGCGGCCCCTTCGTAAATCAGGAAGAGATCATGAGGACGACGGCGGCGCCGGTGATGAGGCTGATGATAGTGCCCCACTTCATCAGCGCGATGAACCACGCATAGCCTTCGCTGTGCGCCTGATAATCGTTCTGAACCTCGCGATCCGCGGCCATTTCGATCCTCTTCGAACCCTGGATGGGGCGCATCCTTATCAAGCGATGCGGCCTCACCCAAGCCCAAAACTCGCGGGCCTGTCCTTAAGGCGGTCTTTACCTCGTATCGCTACTGCCAGAGCCATGCTGTTCGACGCGCCTCGTACATTGCTGCTGATAGGGGCCGATCCGGCACTTCGCCGGCTTGCGGCGATCGTCGGCACCCGCGAGGGCTGGCGCATAGAGGCCCTTCCGGACGTGGCGAGCGCCTCGACCGTGCTCCAGAAGGCTGCGCAGCCCAACACGGCACTGCTCAGCGGCTGGAGCCTAGGCAGCGACTCCCTAGAGAAGCTTCTGGCTTCGCGCGCCGACCTTCCGGTGATCGTTACCGGTGCCGGTTCCGCTGCGTTCGACGCCATTCGGGCCGGCGCCTCGGACTTTCTGGCCACTCCCGTCACCCCCGACCGGCTGGTTGCTGCACTCAGGGAGGCAGGAGACCGCCGAAGAAGAAGGGGCGAACTGCGCCCGGTAACCGAAAAGGCTTCACCGCCGCTGGCCTTCGACGAGATCGTCGGATCAACCCCCGCCTTCCGAGCGGCGCTTGCGGTCGCGGCGAAAGCGGCACGTTCGCGTCTCCCCGTCCTGATCGAAGGCGAGAGGGGCACCGGCAAGGAGACGGTCGCTCTTGCCATTCACCGCGCGGGGCCGCGGGCCGGAAGGCCGCTGGTCGGCATCGACTGCGGAGCCGCCTTTCCAAACCTCATTGAATCGGCCCTGTTCGGACACGAAAAGGGCGCCTTTGCGGGAGCCTTCGACCGTCAGCCCGGTCGCCTGGAACAGGCGGACGGCGGCACCCTCTTCATCGACGACGTCGCCGCTCTGCCGGTTGAGGCACAGGACAGGCTGCTGCACTTCATCAAGACCGGCGAGCTGCGCCGAATCGGCGCGCGCGGGTTCAAGCCGATCGACGTTCGAATTATCGCGGGCGCCGGCGCTCCCCTGCTTCGGCAGGTAGCCGAGGGCAGGTTCCGCGAGGACCTCTGCCGCCACCTCTGTGCGGTGCACGTCCAGATTCCGCCGCTCCGCGAACGCAGGGGCGACATCCCTGATCTCGCGCGGCACATGCTGGCCCGAATTTCCCAGCAGCCGGGGATGCGCCCGCTGGGCATCAGGGACGACGCGCTGGAGGTGTTGATGGCCTATGGCTGGCCCGGAAACGTGCGCCAGTTGCAGAGCGCGCTTCTCCGAGCCGCCCTCGCCTGCCAGGGGAACGCGCTCACTGCAGCTGACCTTCCCCGGGTCGCGCAGGAGGCGAGCTTCAGCAACCGCTCGGACGACTACCAGGCCGAGCCCCTCGGCGGCGCTTCGGCCGCCGCGGCGCTTGCCCATGCTCCGGGGATCACGCTCTACCGACCCGACGGCAACCTGCGCAGCCTCGATGAGATCGAGGCGGACGTGATCCGGCTCGCTATCGGCCATTATCAGGGCCGGATGACGGAGGTCGCCCGCCGCCTCGGCATCGGCCGCTCCACCCTTTACCGCAAGCTGGCGGAGCTGGGCATCAGCGACGCCGCCTGAGGCGGCGCTCGGCGCGGCGTTGAACGGGCTCAAGCTGCCCGAATAGACGGCCGCCCTCCCCCGCTGCTAAACGGGGTCGATGAGCAGCGACTTCGACAAGGCCAATATCCTGATCACCGGCGCGGCCTCCGGCATCGGCGCGGCAACTGCCCGCCTGCTCGCGGCCCGCGGGGCCAAGAAGCTGATCCTGATGGACCGGGACGAGGATCGGATGGCGGACTTCGCATTCTCCCTCCCCTGCGAGCGCCAGCTGCTGGTTGGCGATGTCGCCGACGAAGCTCTCTGGGCAAGGGCCGACCTCACCGGCCTCACCCACGCGGTCGTCAATGCCGGCATCGGCGACAGTGGGTCGATCGACGAGAGCAGCTTCGCCGACTGGCGCCGAGTGATGTCGGTCAACCTCGACGGGGCGTTCCTGACCCTCCAGGCTTCGATGCGGGCGATGAAGGGCGGAGGCGGCTCCATCGTTCTCACCGCGTCGGCCGCAGGCCTCAGGGCTGAGCCCCGCATCGCCGCATACGGCGCATCCAAGGCAGCGGTGATTCATCTGGCCCGGATCGCAGCCAAGGAAGGCGCCGCTGCCGGCATAAGGGTCAACAGCATCGCTCCGGGCGGAGTCGAGACTCCGATCTGGAACGGCGTCCCGTTCTTCGATGAAATGGTTGAGCGGCACGGAAGCGAAGAGGGAGCGTACAAGGAGATCGCGTCCGGCGCGACGCCCATGGGCCGCTTCGCCAAGCCCGACGAGGTTGCCGGGCAGATCGCCTTTCTTCTTTCGGCCGAGGCCGGCTTCGTCACCGGCGCCTGCCTCGTCAGCGACGGCGGCTATTCGCTTTAGTGTCCTTGCCATGCTTGCGCTCCTCGGCGCCTGCAGGGCCGAGGAGTCTCCGGCACCCACTCAGGAACTGCCGGTCGCCGCATGCGAGGAACGGACGTTCGAGGGCAGCGCCTTCACCTTGTGCAAGTACGATTCGGCGAAGCACCGGATCGAGATGTTCGTCGAAGGCGAGGACGGACAGCCGCTCCGGAGCTTCGGGGCTCTGGAGGCGCATCTCGGCCCGCGGGCATCCAGCCTGCTCTTCGCCATGAACGGCGGCATGTACGACGAGGAAGGGCGGCCGATCGGCCTCTATGTCGAGGAGGGGAAGCAGATCCGCGCGATCAACCTCAGAGAAGGCGGGGGGAATTTCCACCTGATGCCGAACGGAGTGTTCGCCGTTGACCGGGACGGTCGGCCCTCCGTCACTCCAAGCAAGGAGTTCAACGCAAAGGATCCGCTCTGGGCCACCCAGTCGGGCCCGATGCTTGTGATCGACGGCAAGCTCCACCCGGCCTTCGACCCGAACGGCGAGTCACTCAACATCCGCAACGGCGTCGGCGCCTGCGGAGAGACGGTGGCCTGGTTTGCGATCAGCGACGAGCCGGTCTCATTCGGCCGGTTCGCTCGGCTGTTCCGAGACGAGCTCCATTGTCCGAACGCCATGTTCCTGGACGGCTCGGTCTCAAGCTTGTGGGAAGCTGGCGTCCGTCAGGACGTTCGGGCGCCGCTCGGCCCGCTGGTGGCGGTCTTTAGACGCTGAGGCCCGCGCGCCGCTGACTGAGCTTCTCTTCGATGAGGGCCGACAGCTCGCTCAGCGCGAACGGCTTTTCCAGGATCGACACGTCCTCGCCCGCCGCCGACCGGAGCGCCCGAAGGGCGCCGTGACCGGTCGAGAAGACGATCGGCAGGTCCGGATCCATGCTTGTGATCCGCCGCGCGACCTCTGCTCCGTCCATTCCGGGCATCATATAGTCGAGTATGACCAGCCACAGCTTCTGCTCCCCGACCAGAGCGAGGGCCGAAGGGCCGTCCGACGCTTCCAGGACCGGGTAGCCCAGCTCCTGGAGGGCGCGCTTGATCATCGCGCGCACGTCGTTGTCGTCGTCTACTACCAGGATCATGTGGTCTCTCTAGGGATGGTACGCGGGTAGAACTCGCCGGAGCGGCGATTTGCTCCAACAGCCGTTCTCCGCTCTTTAGCCCCGGCCGGTGCGATCATCCAGAGCCTTGTGGAGTCAGCGCCGCATCGCGGAGCCCACGCCAGACCTTCAGCGCCTGGACCGTCTCGGGCACGTCGTGGACCCGGAGCAGCTGCGCCCCCTGCTCCGCGCCCTTCAGCGCAAGCGCCAGGGAGCCCGCAAGCCGCTCATCCGCCGGAGCTTCGCCGGAAAGGGCCCCGATCATCCGCTTTCGGCTGGCGCCGAGCATGACCGGGCAGCCGAGGCCGTGGAGCATTGCCAAACCGTTCAGGAGCTGGAGGTTGTGCTGGACCGTCTTGCCGAAGCCGATACCCGGATCGACGACGATCCTGGGCCGGTCGATTCCCGCCGCGACTGCGGTTTCGATCCGCTCCTCAAGCCAGTCATAGACTTCCAGAAGCACCGGCCGCTCATAGCGCGGGGCCGTCTGCATGGTCTCGGGCGTGCCCTGGTGGTGCATCAGCACGACCGGGCACCCTGCCTTCGCCACGGCCGCCGCAGACAGCGGATCGAAGGTCAGTGCCGACACGTCGTTGACCAGCGCGGCCCCGGCACGCAGCGCCGCCTCCATCACCGCGGCCTTGCGCGTGTCGATGGAGACCGCGGTGCCCGACGCGCCGAGCCGCTCCACGACCGGCAGCACTCGACCGATCTCGTCCTGTTCCCATACCGGCCTGGCGCCGGGGCGAGTCGATTCTCCGCCGACGTCGACGATGGCTGCTCCCGCCGAAGCCATCGCGAAACCGGCGTCTGCGGCGGCGGAGGGCTCCAGATGGCGGCCCCCATCCGAGAAGCTGTCCGGGGTGACGTTGAGGATTCCGACCACCTGCGGCTGGTCGAGCCGAACCGTTCGCGCTCCCAGAGTCAGCGGAACGCGCGCAGCGGTGAGGTTCGCCCAGGCGAGCCGCGCCTCCTCGCCCCACTCCTCGAGCCGGCCGGGGACCGCCTCAACCGCCACCAGCTCCGGCTGTTCGCCGCCGATCGCCTCGACGGCCGAGAACCAGGCGAGCCCGCCGGCGAGCCGCGCCACCTGCCCGTCATAGCCGAACGGGGCATCGACAAATGCCACAGGGCGCAGATAGATGCGCGACTTCACCCTCGCCTCCACGATCGCTTCCCGGTCCGCATAACGTGCCCGCTTCGCCGCTGGCAAAGCTATTCCGGATGGGCGTCGCTCTTCCTGCGCCTGTGGCCGTTGTCGGGACGAGTGGCTTCCAGGAGCTTGGCTCCCGCCAGGAACACAGCGCCCGTCGTCGCTGCAAGCAGCAGGTAACCCCCAAAGCCGGGATAGTCGGCGAGGTAATCCTCGCCCCTGGCGATCGCCCCGAGGGCAAGCGCGTAGATGATGATGCAGGCCTCGAGCCTCGTCTTGATCACGAAGAGCCTGGCGAAGCGTTTCAGCATGGGCCAAAGACAAGCCACAGGCGAGGGCCGTTTTCCAGCCCCTTCCGGCCATTGTCCCGATTCGGGATAGGTGCGAGAGGCTGAAAAGATTCCGCAGTTTAGCCCAGAAACCGTGCACACGGTGTTCATCGCTGGCTGACTAGGCAAAAGCTTGAAAAACAACGACAAACGTCGGGCAGAATGTGCTTTTTCTGCGCCGACCCAGCATCCGGCGAAGGAGCTGCCCCGTACCTGACAGGTTACGGAAGACAGCATTTTCTCCCCAGAGGAGAAGTACAGCATGGGAGCCGAGAAGTAGACATGGGAGCCGAACCGATCAGTCAAATGCCGACCTTTGCGGGCAAGTCGGCCTTCTGGCGCGAGTTGAGCGCGGCAGCCCGTGCGCATCTGGCCACCGAGGCCAGCAAAGGGCGGTCACGAGTCGGCGATCCGCGGCTGCTGCGGAAGGCGGCGGTAATCGTCGCCTGGTTCGTGCTTTCTTATGGAGCGTTGCTCTCCGCGCCCAGCCTGGGGGTGGCCTTGCTCGCGGCGGTCTCTACCGCCTTCGCAGCGGCCGCCGTCGGCTTTTGCATCTTCCATGACGCCAATCATCGCACGCTCTTCAAACGACCGGCTGGAAACCTTTGGGCGGCCCGGCTCAGCTCGGTGCTGCTGGGGCTGTCCAGGCACTTCTGGGTGCACAAGCATCAGTCGCTGCACCACCGGCAGCCCAATGTCTTCGGTTGGGACGACGATCTCGAGACTCGCGGCTTCCTGCGGTTCTCGCCCGAACATGCCTGGGAGCCCCGCTTTCGTCGGCAGGAGCTGAAGGCAATCTTCTACTACGGCCTGAACTCGCTCGAATGGGTCTTCCTGAAAGACTTCTCCTGCCTGGCGAGCGGTCGAATGAACGAGTGGCAGGAGGTTACCCTCGAAAAGCACGAGCGCAGCGAACTGCTCGTGTCGAAGGCGCTGCATTTCGCGAGCTTCGTCCTGCCGCTGTTCCTCATCCTGCCGCCGATCTGGGCGGCAGCGGCGTTCGTCCTCTATCATTTCGTGTTCAGCTGGGTGCTGGCGGCGGTCTTCCAGGTTGCGCATCTTACGCCCAGCATGCAGTTCGGGGGCGTTCGTGCCGGAGACGACTGGGCTATCCACCAGCTGCGCACCACTGCCGACTTCGCCACCAACTCGCGCGTGGCGAACTGGTTCACGGGCGGGCTGAACCACCAGATCGAGCATCACCTGTTCCCGAACGTGGCGCATACGCATTATCCGGCGCTTCGGCCCCTCGTCCGCGCCGCCGCGGAGCGCCACGGGCTGCCGTGCCACGATCTGGGCAGCGCTTCCTCGGCTGTCCGACAGCATTTCGCCCTTCTGAAAGCACTCGGCGCCCCCGCCTGACGCACTCGGCTACCGCGCGAGGACCAGGCACGTCATCGCGTCCGACGGAACGTGCTCTCGCACCGGCGGTTGATGTGCGGAACGCTCACGAAAGGAATTCGAAAATGCGCAAGTTTCTTGTCTTGATGGCCGCTGCGGGGATGACTCTGACGGGCGCCTGCGAGGTCGAGCAGACGAAGGAAGCCGAGGCTCCCGACGTCGACGTGAACGCGAGCGGAGGGCAGCTCCCGGAGTTCGACGTGGATGCCAAAGAGGTCGAAGCCGGCACCGTCGAAAAGGAAGTGAACGTCCCCGATGTGGACGTGAAGACGGAAGAGACCACGGTGAAAGTTCCGACCGTCGAAGTGAAGGAATAAGTTCGACAGGCCGAGAGCCGAGTCTGGATGCAGCCGGGCTCGCCCGGCTGCTCGAGGCTCACCGCCGAACGATGTCGTAGTCGATCCTGATCCTGACCCAGCTCCCCACCTGCGGTATTCCGCCGAGGCGCGCAGGCCGCACCCTGAACTCCCAGGCCGCGGCGAGTACCGCGCGCGTGATCTGGGACCCCTCGGGGTACTCGTCGAGGCCGACGCAATCCTCGACCCTGTAGTCCGGCACCGTTCGGCACGCGATCAGTCCCCACCCCGGTCCTCTGGCGGTCGATAGATAGCCGCGCAGCTGATCGGGCCGAGGCTCGCGGTACCAAGCCGCCGCATAAAGCGGCTCGCCATTGGGAGCCGTTCCCACCCGCTCGCTGTCGCGCATGGCCCGGGAGCCGCCGGTATTGGGGGGTCCGTACACCCGCTTGGCCGCTGGGGCCGGCGCCGGCGCCGGCGCTGGCGCTGGCGCTGGCGGAAGGGCGTACTTGGGAATGTCGACCGCAGGCGGCCGCTCGTCCAGCTGCGGTACGATGGTACGGACCGGAGGCACGGGCTTCGCTTCAGCGGGTTTCCGGAGCAATGGCTCGGCAGGCGGGGACGGCGCCGGATCCTGCCTTGCCACCGGCTCCGGCCTCGGCCGCTCATCCGCCCGAGTGGCCGGCTCGGCGCGGCCCGGCTCGGTTGCCTCCTCCAGGACCTCGGGAGCCTGCAGGTCCACCAGCGAGATGGTCTCGATATTTCTCTCCAGCCGCTTCTCCGCCCCGAGAGACAGCAGCACGAGCAGCAGGAGCGCTTCCACCAGCAACGCCGCGCCTATGGCAAGCGTGCGGCGTCCAACCCCGATTCGCAGGCGGTCCAGGAAGGGATTGGCTGGATCTGGGATCGACTGAAGCAATGGATCTACGCTTGCGGTGACCGAGGGAACAGGTGCCCGGGTTACAAGCCTAAGGGGTAAATTGGCGCGGGTGCTTTTGCAAGCTGAAGCACCTCCGCCATTCGCGGTGGGGAGCCCCGCCCGCTCATGAGCGGCTGCCTAGCCGAGCGTGGAGATATAGCGCTGCCGAAGCTCGTCGATGCACACAAGCGCTCCGGACTGCTCGACATGCCAGAAGGTCCAGCCGTTGCAGCTCGGAGCGCCCTGGGCGGCGGCTCCGATCTGGTGGATCGAGCCCTGCTTTCCTGACAGCTCGACGGAAGCGTCCGCTCCCACTCGCGCGCGCCAGCGGCGCTTCGAGTCGGTGAGGACGGCGCCCGGCTCGATCATTCCGGTCTCGATGAGCGCCCCGAACGGCACCTTGGGCTGGGAGCGCTTCGACGCCATCGTCTTCATCGCGCTTTCGTCGAGCTCCAGGGTCGAGGCGATCCGCTCTCGCGCCACCTTCACGTACCTTTCCTCGCGCTCGATCCCGATCCACCTGCGCCCGAGCCGGCGAGCCACCGCCCCGGTCGTGCCGGTTCCGAAGAAGGGGTCGAGCACAACGTCCCCCTTGTTCGTGCAGGCGAGCAGGATTCGGTAGAGCAGAGCCTCGGGCTTCTGGGTCGGATGCGACTTCACGCCTCCGGTCTTCATCCGCTCACCGCCCGAGCAGATCGGGAGCACCCAGTCCGAACGCATCTGAAGATCGTCGTTCAGAGCCTTCATGGTGCGGTAGTTGAAGGTGTAGCGGCTGTCCTCGCTCTTCGACGCCCAGATCAGAGTCTCGTGGGCGTTGGTAAAGCGGGTGCCGCGGAAGTTCGGCATCGGGTTGGACTTGCGCCAGACGATATCGTTCAAGATCCAGTAGCCGGCGTCCTGCACCGCTGCACCCACCCGGAAGATGTTGTGGTAGCTCCCGATCACCCACAGCGTTCCGTCGGGCTTCAGGATCCGCCGTGCTTCGGCGAGCCAGGCGCGGGTGAAGTGGTCGTATTGCGCGAAGTTGTCGAACTTGTCCCAATCGTCGTCCACCGCATCCACACGGCTGCCTTCAGGGCGGAACAGGTCGCCGCCGAGCTGCAGATTGTAGGGCGGATCGGCGAAGACCATGTCGATGCTCGAATCGGGAAGAGCGGCCATTGCCTCGATGCAGTCGCGCTGAATGATTCGGTCCAGTGGCAGATCGGCCGCAGGCGCTCCCGTGTGGCGGGCGCGCTTCTTCACGCCCTCGAACTTACCCATCGCGCTCATGCAGTTCCGCCCCCGTCAAACAAGTCGGCGAAACTGAGTCAGCCGGACTCCGCGGTCAAGAACAAGTGCTTAGAAGCGGCTGTTCATAAGTGTTAATATGTTACGGGAACGGAAGGAGTCCCCGCTACAGCTTGTGGAAGCACCGGGCGCCAAGTCTCAACATGAAGTGGTGTGGCGCCGAGGACTCACTCGGCCGCAATCGCCGTGGGGAGCAGGTCGAGCTGCATCTGCTCGCGCACGCGGGCAAAGCTTTGACGATGGAGCGGCGTCGGCCCCAGCTCTTTCAGCGCGCGGCAATGGTCGGGCGTGGGATAGCCCTTGTTGCTCTCCCAGCCGTAGCCGGGAAAATCGCGCGCATAGTCGGCCATGATCCGGTCGCGCGTGACCTTTGCGACAATCGAAGCGGCCGCGATCGACCTGCATTTTGCGTCTCCGGCGACGATCGCCTTGGAGGGCCGCTCCCAGCGGGGGCAGGCGTTGCCGTCCACCAACACCCATGCGGGTTCGAAGCCAAGTGCCTCGACCGCACGACTCATCGCCAGCATCCGCGCCCAGTAGATATTGAGGCGGTCGATCTCCTCGACCGTCGCGATCCCGACACCGACGCGAGCCACCTTGTAGAGCCGAGCGCAGATCGCCTGCCGGTCCTTGGGCGGCACCACCTTGGAATCGTTGATTCCCCGCGGGAAGCGGGTCCGGTCAAGCACCACCGCCGCCGCGACCACCGGCCCCGCCAGCGGCGCGCAGCCCGCCTCGTCCACTCCTGCGAGCGGTTCCGGAAAGGCTTTCTCGAGCTTGAAGCAGGGCGCCGGCACGAAGTGAGCATAGGCGAGAGGTCTCACCGTCCGCCAGCCTCAGAAGAACTCTTATTTCAATAATTTGTGGATTACTTCCCACGGCATGGTGCCAAGCGTGTGGCCCAAGGGACCGTGGCCGCTTCCGAAGCCCGGAGCCTCGGCGATGGCCCGTTGCACATATTCGCGTGCGCGCTCGACCGCGTCCGCGAGCGGCCGCCCCTGCCCCACTCCTGCGGCGATCGCGCTCGCAAGCGTGCAGCCGGTGCCGTGGGTGTTGAGGGTCTCGATTCGCGGCGATTCCCAGCGGGTGATCGTGCCGCCAGCCTCCACGAGAGTATCGGTTACCGTGGCGCCCTTGATGTGGCCGCCCTTGGCGAGGACCGCGACGCCGCTGTCGCGCGTGAGTGCGAGCGCCGCGTCCTCCATGTCCTCCACCGTCTGGACGTCCCGCCCGCTCAGCACCGCAAGCTCGGGCGCGTTGGGAGTGACGATCCGCGAAAGCGCCATCAGCTTCCTGAACGCGGCGATTGTGGCTGAATCGGCCAGTTCCGCCCCGCTCGACGCCACCATCACCGGGTCGAAGACGACCGGAACGCCGTCCAGGCGCGAGAGCCGCTCGGCAACCGCTTCCGCCGTTTCGGGCGAGCCGATCATACCGATCTTCACCGCGTCCACGCCAAGGTCAGCGACCACCATGTCGATCTGGTCGAGCACCAGCCCGGCCGGCACGGGCATGATCGCTCCTACGGAGAGCGTGTTCTGCGCCGTGATCGCGGTTATCGCGGTCATCGCGTGGCCGCCGAACATCGTGACCGCTTTGATGTCCGCCTGGATCCCGGCACCCCCGCCGGAGTCGGAGCCGGCGATGATCAGGACCTTCGGCGGAATCACGCCGCTTTGACCGCTTCGCAGATGCGGTCGACGACCTGGGTGACCAGGGTCTCGTCCTCGCCCTCGGCCATCACTCGGATCAGCGGCTCGGTGCCGGACTTGCGGATCAGTAGCCGGCCGGTGCCGGTCAGCCGAGCCTCGCCGTCGGCGATGGCCGCCTTGACTGCCGAATCGTTGAGCGGCTCGCCTTCGCTGAAGCGTACGTTCTTCAAGAGCTGCGGCAAGGGCTCGAACTGGCGAAGAAGCTCGCTCGCCGGCTTGCCGCTCTCGACGAGGCAGGCGAGCACCTGAAGAGCCGCTACCAGCCCGTCTCCGGTGGTCGCGTAATCGGACAGGATGATGTGACCCGATTGCTCGCCGCCGACATTGCAGCCGCGCTCCCGCATGGTCTCGAGCACATAGCGGTCGCCGACCTGGGTGCGGATCAGCTCCAGCCCCTGGCCCTCGATGAACCGCTCGAGGCCGAGGTTTGACATAACCGTGGCCACGAGGCCGCTGCCCTTCAGGATTCCACGGCGTGACCAGGAGGCGGCGATCAGGGCCATCAACTGGTCGCCGTCCACCACCGAGCCCTTCTCGTCCACGACGATCAGCCGGTCGGCGTCGCCGTCGAGCGCGATCCCGATATGGGCGCCCTCCTCCACGACCCGCGCCTGGAGAGCCCCGGGAGCGGTCGATCCGAAGCCGTCGTTGATGTTGATCCCGTTGGGCGTGACCCCGATCGCCACCACCTCGGCGCCGAGCTCCCACAGGGCGGAAGGGGCGACTTCGTAGGCGGCGCCGTTGGCGCAATCGACGACCACCTTGAGGCCGTCGAGGCTGAGCTCCTCCGGAAACGTGGATTTCGCGGAGTGTATGTAGCGGCCGCGAGCGTCCTCGATCTTCTTGGAGCGGCCGATCAGCTCCGCCGCCACGAGCTTGGGCTTCTGCTCGATCAGCCGCTCGATCTCCGCCTCGTCCTCGTCGGAGAGCTTGTAGCCGTCGGGCCCGAACAGCTTGATCCCGTTGTCGACATAGGGGTTGTGGCTGGCCGAAATCATCACTCCGAGATCGGCGCGCATTGACTTGGTCAGCATCGCGACCGCGGGCGTGGGCACCGGCCCTACCATCACCACGTCCATTCCGACGCTGGTGAAGCCGGAGATCATGGCGGTTTCCATCATGTAGCCCGAAAGGCGCGTGTCTTTGCCGATCACCACCCGGTGGCGGTGGTCTCCCCTCTGGAAGCGGGCTCCGGCCGCCTGGCCGACGCGCTGAGCCATTTCCGCGGTCATCGGCGCTTCGTTGGTGCGCCCCCTGATCCCGTCGGTTCCGAAATACTTCCGTTTCACGCTTACACTTTCCTCTTGCCGTGGCTTCATGGCTCTTGAAGAAGGCTGATAGCGCGAACCCGCGGGTCACTTCCACCCTCCGAGGGAAGAAGGGGTAATATGTCTCAGCCTACGCGGATACTCCTGGCGCTGGTGATCGGGCTTGCCCTCGGCCTTGCAAGCGCGTCTGCCGGCGGAGCCTGGGTCGACGACGCGGTGGCTGCCGGCGAAGCGGTCGGCGGCCTGTGGCTGAACGCGCTTCGCATGACCATCATCCCGCTTGTGGTCTCGCTTCTGATCACCGGGATCGCGGCAAGCGCTGAAGCCGCCCGGGCGAGCCGTCTCGCAAGCCGGGCGATCATCCTCTTCATAGTCCTGCTCTGGAGCAGCTCGGCCTTGTCGGCGCTTCTCACTCCGCTCTTCCTCCAGCTATGGCCGCTTCCGGTGGAGGCGGGCCAGGCGCTGCGCTCGGCCCTCAGCGGGTCGGAGGCGGTGGGCGAAGTCCCCGGTTTCGCCGACTTCCTGCGCTCGATCGTCCCGACCAATCCGATCGCCGCCGCGGCCGAGGACGCGATCCTGCCGCTGATCGTGTTCACTGCCCTGTTCGCCTTTGCCCTCACCAGGCTTCCGGCGGAGCCGCGGGCGCTGCTCACCGGCTTCTTCCGCGCCCTGGCGGACGTGATGCTGGTGATGATAGGCTGGGTCCTGTGGCTCGCGCCGATCGGCGTGTTCGCCCTCGCCTTTGCGGTCGGCGCCAAGGCCGGAGCGGCTGCGTTCGGTGCCCTGCTCCATTACGTGCTGATCGTTTCCGCGATGGGGCTCGTCATCGGGCTTCTGGCCTATCCGGTGGCGGTGATCGGGGGCGGGCTCAGCCTTCGCCGCTTCGCCCGGGCGGTCGTTCCGAGCCAGGCCGTGGCGATCAGCACCCAGTCCTCGCTCGCCTCGCTCCCGGCGATGCTAAGGGGCGCGGAGACGCTGGGGGTTCCGGTGGCCGCATCCGGAGTGGTCCTGCCGCTGGCGGTCGCCATTTTCCGGGTTACGGGGCCGGCGATGAACCTCGCGGTCGTGCTCTACGTCGCCCACTGGTTCGGCGTTGAGATCGGACCGGCGCAGATGGCTGCGGGCATAGCCGCTGCGGCCATCACGACGATGGGATCGGTTAGCCTTCCCGGGCAGATCAGCTTCATCACCTCGATCGCCCCGATCGCCCTTGCGATGGGCGTACCGATCGAGGCGCTCGGTCTTCTGATCGCAGTGGAGACGATACCGGATATCTTCCGCACGGTCGGGAACGTCACCATGGATGTCGCTGCGACGGCCACTGTTTCCAAGCGAAGCGGGTTCAGGAGCGATGAGTCCGTTACCGAGCAGGACGTGCTGCTGGGGGCGGACGAGCCGGCTCAGGAACCGCGTCCACCACGATAGGTTCTACGCCGACACTAAAGTGGAGTGCTCCGCGATCGGAACCTCGGAACCCGAAGTCGAAGGAAAAGGCTGGACCGGCCCGACCGTGGAGCCGCCCCAGCCCGCAAGCCTCAACAGCGCGCTGGAGCGCAACATCGAGGCGCTTCAGCGGCGGCGCAAGCGCGATGCCGAGCACGCGTCCCTTCAAGAGCGGGTCGCCGAAGCGATCACCGGCTTCACCGGAAGCATGCGCTTCGTCTACCTCCACCTCGTGATCTTCGGCTTCTGGATCCTGGCGAACCTGCGGCTCCTCCCCGAGGTCCAGCCTTGGGATCCAAGCTTCGTCGTCCTGGCCATGATCGCATCGGTGGAAGCGATCTTCCTCTCCACCTTCGTCCTCATCAGCCAGAACCGGATGCAGGCCGCCGCCGATAAGCGAGCCGATCTCGACCTCCAGATCAACCTGCTGTCGGAGCATGAGGTCAC
>DASYWC010000135.1:0-4532 GCA_035936615.1 Allosphingosinicella sp.
GCCTTTGAAGGCGCTCGGACCGTCTACCGACTGGTGACGCGCTGCGCGATGCGCTCGCGGGAAGTGAAATGCTAATCAACGCAGCCGCCCCTCCGAGAAGCATTGCGCGCCTCGGCATCACTCCGAATTGAGCGCCAGCAAGGAAGTCCGCCATCGTGTATCGACCTGTCATACGGCTACAGCAGCTGCAGGTTGCAGGGCTGAATGAGAAACGTCAACGACTCTCCTCCAACGCCGAGCTACCTGTCCGCAGCCGCGCCGCCGATGATACCTTTTGGCTGCTTCTGATGTCCCCTAGGGGAGCGCTTGTTCGGCGGATCAGCGAGTAGATCGACACTTAGGGTGCGGTTTAGGCCGGGTTCCTCCCTCCACTCCACGCAAACCATCAGCGGCAACGTCCGCTATGGTTGATCACAGACATCCGCGGGCGAGACCCAGGGGTCGGGTTTCGAAGCTCAGCGGCAAGCGCCGGGAGGGCGACTTGGGGCGCAAAGCGGACATCTCCACAGCTCAACCACTGGCTCGGCCTAACGACGGAAGGAGGATCAATCCTTGATGTCGGTGATCCCGAACATGCGGGTCATCCGCACTACCTTGACCATCGCGACCTTCGCCTCGGCGCGCCACTTCGCCTTCATTTCGACTAGCTTTTGCGGAGGAAGGGGCCCCCCGTGGGCCTGTGCGAAATTCGCTCCCCGGACACCGATCTGGTTCTCCAGCGTGGCGCACTTCGCGAAGGCATAATCCGCCAGCCGATCATCGTTCTTGATCTTCTTGCCGTTGGCGACGGCCGTTTCCATGAAGCAATTCAGCCAGGGTTCCGCCGCAGCCTTCAGTTCGGCCTTGAGGCGCGCCTCTTCGGCAGCGGAAGGAGGCGCCGCGGCAAGAGCGATAGCCAGAGCAAGCAATATATTCATAGACGCCAGTCTCCCATGAATGCCTCAATGCGGAATGACCCGCAGGTTCGACGCGAACCGGAGGAGGCGGAGGTTCTTGGGCTCAGGTCCTTCACCGGTGAGCCGCCGACTGCACTTGAGAAGAGTACGCGTCCGTCGCTTCACTCCCTGCTCGATCACGGCTTCCACCAGACTTCAACGATGCTGAGAAGTCGAGGCGGAATGTGGCACCCCGACTTGATCCAACAACGGACGCTTCACCACCGTGGGCGCGCATGATCTCCCGCACCAGGTGCAGTCCCAAGCCGCACCCGTCCCGGTCCCATCGCTCCCGGTGGAACGGCTCGAATATCCGTTCACGGGCTTCGGCGACCACCCCCGGACCCTCGTCGGAGACATCCACTTTGCCATCGGCGCTGACTTTCACCTCGATCGTACCGGCGCCCCCCCCATGGGCAACGGCATTGCCGACGAGGTTGCCCAATGCCCGTGAGACCGCGTCAGGGTCGGCGTCGATCACTGTCTTCTTCCGCGCTGAATTGAAGCCCATCTCATAGCCGTTGGCCACCGCGAGCGGTGCTACTTCGGCGGTGGCGGCTCGAGCAAGCTCCACCAGGTCTACCGCCTCTCGGCGGCGTCCGCGCAGGCTCAGCCGCTCCGCGTCGAGCATCTGCCCCACCATGTGGCTGAGCCTGAAGACCGTTCGTTGGATGTCAGGCTTCACGCCCCCACTTGGAAGCTCCTCGACGTGCATGTTGAGAACCGCCAGTGGGGTTCGAAGCTCGTGCGCGACGTCCGCTATGAACCTCCTGCGCTGCTCGAAAGCGGCGGCAAGCCTGTCGAGGGCATGGTTGAACGCCCGCACCAGGGGCAGAAGCTCCTTCACTACCCGGTCCTCAGGAAGCCTTTTTTCCACGTCGTGGGGGCCGATCTCGGCAGCCGCGCGTACCGTCGGCCGTACCCCTCGAAGCAGGATCGGGGCCACCAGGATCGCTCCTGCAAGAGCCAGCGCTGCGGCAAGCAGTGGTACCCACTGAAACTCGTTACCAAAAATGTAGCGCAGATAGTCGCTGAAGGTGATCGAGCTGGTGACCACGCCACCCGCCGCCACGAGCGAGATACCGGCGCTTGTCTCCACTTCGGACACCATTGCTTCGCCAGCGGGCCCGGCCATTCCAAAGCCTCTGAATCGCGCCTCTCTAAGACCCGAGGGCATGCGACTCAGGAGGGAGGGGGCCTGCTGAGGTACTGGCCCGAAAGTAAGTTGGTTGGAGCCCACCTTGGCTATGAACCACATGTCGGGATGGTGCTTCGAGAATTCCTTGGCCAGACCTTCGGGCCGAAGGCGGATGCCGTTGCCGTCTCGCGGAAGAACGTCCTCCGCCACCGCCAGGAGCGGCAATTCAGGGCCGACCGGTTGGTAATCCTCGTCCAGCGCAGCCGGATACATGGCGAGCAGTAACAGGAGCATCGCCGCAGCATTGCCCAGGATGAAGCCGAACGTGAGCCGGCGCGCCAGCGATCTGCGTGGCCTCCTCATGCTGCCCTTAGCATATAGCCGACCCCGCGCACGCCATGGAGAACTACCCCGGCTCCTGCATCCGCCAGCCGCTTTCGAAGACGCGAGATGTGGGCCTCAAGGGCATTGGAGCTGATCTCCTCGTCGAAGCCGTAGACCTGGTCCTGAAGGTGCTCTCGCATTACGACTCGCCCGGCCCGCCTGATCAGCGCATCCATGATCGCAAGCTCCCGGCGCGGCAGAGTAAGCGGCTGGCCTGAGACCTTCGGCTCTCTGGATGCGAGGTCGTATTGCAGCCGGCCAACTGAGACAAAGGGCGCAGCGTCCGCCGAACCGGAGCGCCTCAGCATCACCCGCAGCCTTGCCACAAGTTCTTCGAATGCAAACGGCTTGATTAGATAGTCTTCAGCGCCGGCATCTAGCCCGTCCACCCGGTCCGGGATGTCGTCGAGCGCGCTAAGGATGATCACCGGTGGCCGTGAAGGGCGTGTGCGAAGCACCGGCAGGAGCGAGAGGCCGTCCCCATCCGGAAGCCTTCGGTCGAGTAGGACGGCATTGTACTGCGCTGCCATGACCGCCTCGATGGCGGCGCCAAGAGTGCCGAACTGATCGACGACGAAGCCGTCGGCCGTGAGGCGCGCCGCGAGCGTTGTGCGGAGTTCCGGCTCGTCTTCAACCAACAAAATCCGCACCAGTCACTCCCGCTCCAAGGCAGCTCTCCAACTAGCCGACTTTGCTTACATGAAACTTACAGCTTTGGCCCCATCACGTAAGTTTCACGCAATCTGCGCAACATACAAGGGGAGGGCCAAATTCTGGCGGATCAGGGGAGTCCCGAGATGAATAGTAAGCTTGTTTTCCTAGCCGGCACCTGCGGGCTTCTGCTGCTCTCACCCGCACAGGCCGATGCTCAGACGCAGACGCGCAAAGGTTTCGAGATCGGAGCGGAGGTATTCGATTACAGCTACCGCGAGCGTTTCGAGGGGGAGACGGTTGCTAAAGATGACGGCACCTTCGGCGGTGCGACCGTCTCGTACACAGCGGGTCTCGGCGGCAACTTCGTTTTCCGCCCGAAGCTCTCGATTGACTACGGCTCGGTCGACTATTCTTCTGAAGATGGTGAGATCAAGAACGTGCGGCAGAGCATCTACCAGCTTGAGCTTCAGGTCGCCCGCGACTTCCAGCTCGGCCGTACGGCAACGATCACGCCCTTCATCGGCTTAGGTTCCCGTCTCTTGAACGATAACAGTGGCGGCAAGGAAACCGAAGACGGCTTCCAGGGCTACGACCGCGAAGTCAGTTACGCCTACGTGCCGCTAGGCGCCGCCGTCACTACGCAAATCGCCGCTTCGAACACTCTGACGCTTAGTGCCCAGTATAACTGGGTCGTCGGCGGAGATGCGGAGTCGAAGTTTTCGGCGATAGACCCGGAATTCCCGGATCTGAAGCTGGAAATCCCGGGCGGGCACGGCCTGGAAGCGAGTGCAGTCGTCGGGATACCCGTGGGCAGAAGGCAGCTTCGCGTGGGTCCCTTCGTGCGCCATTGGGACATTCAGCGTTCCGACAGCCAGAGATTCGAAGAAGACGGCGAAGTCTTGGAACTCTTCGAGCCAAAGAACAGAACGACCGAACTCGGTGTGAGGCTGTCACTGTCGTTCTAAGCCCGCGGAAAGGTACCAGGACAATGAAGAAGGCAGTCCTCCTGATTTGCGGTCTCTTGGTGGCCTCGCCCGCATGGACACGACCGGCTGCTCCCACGGGGCAGCTGGCCGTTCCGGCGGCTCAGCCGTTCGTCACAGTGTCCGTGAATGGCCACCCGTTACAGCTGAAGGTGGACCTAGGGGCCAACAGTGGAGTGATCCTGAACCCGGGAGCTGCAGCAGTGGCTGGCCTGGCAGAGGAAGGGTCCACAATCATGCGGATTGGGCCGGTCAAGCTGCGGGGGAGCCGGGCCTCGCCCTCCTTCGAGCTGGGCGGCGCCCGTTGGACCACCCGAGTAAGGTGGTTCGACAGGAACTTCGTCGACGATGCCGACGGCGTCATCAGCCCCCACGACCTGCCCTTCGCGGACATTATTTTCGAGGGTCCTGGAAGGGCGTCCCGAGCCCACTTTGCAC
>DASYWC010000136.1:0-27760 GCA_035936615.1 Allosphingosinicella sp.
TAGCCTGCCGCTTGCGCCTCAGCCTCCGTGCAGAACATCGCCTCAGGGCGCGTCTCGTTGTAATAGGGCATCCCCGGCAGATGGTAGATCCACTCGCGCCGCCGGGAGTGGTTTCCCTTGATCCGACAACCACCGCTCAATTGGGGCCCCGGCGCGGGACTCCCGGCTGCGCTTCGGCGTGTGGCGCCTGCATTGGCCGCGTTGCGGTCCTCCTGCCGGTGGACGCTTGGCAGCTCAAAAGTGCTCGCCCATATCCCGCGCTTGGCTGCCTTCGCCCCCTCTTCCGCTGCTACAAACTCATCCGAATATTTGCGGTAGGCAACGGCGTAGCCGCTCTCGACCATGATACGGTTGATATCCACGCCTCGTTGGTAGCAACGGGCGAGAGTCCGACCGTACGGGTCGGTGCCCACGGGGTCGCAGCGGAGTTCGCGCCCTGTCACTAGCCGCCTCAGCTGATCAGCCGCCTCCTGGCCACAAGCCCAAGCACGGCCATCACGAGTGCAGGACTGATCGAGCTCAGGGGCGTCGATGCCGTGCAGCCGGATCCTGTTCTCGCCGATACGAAGAGAATCGCCGTCACCGGCGCGCCCCAGGCCATAGATGGACTGCGGCATTGCGCCACTGGCCAACACAACAAGTGCGAGAAGAAAGTGCATGGTCGAGGTTCTACACCGAAACTCCTAGCAAACACTGAATCGCGTGTGTCAGCCTAGTTCCTGCGGTACCGTACCCACGCGCCTTGGCCGCTTGCCACCCGAAGCAGACATTCGTCTGCGCACCCACTTCGAAGCGTTTAACCACGATTGTCCTGTGTATGAAGCAGTAGGCGCTTGACAGATCAACGTGTTCGGGACGAACTTCGCTGCTTCTTCAGGGGGAGAGAATCAGTGAACATCTTAAAGTGCCTCGTGGCTGCCGCCGTCATTTCCATGGCCGCAGCCCAGCCTGCGCTCGCGAAGGACAAGCCCAAAAAAGAATTTGTTGTGGTTAACGAAGAAGTGGGTGTTCCCGTGTTCCCGCACGACATCACCGACAGACCTTATGAAGTTCTCGGTGAGGTTAAGGCGGGCGTTCGCAAGGCCACCATTTTTAGCAAGGAAGCCTCGCAGGGGAAGATCTACAAGGAACTGTGGGAGCGCGCTGAGAAGCTCGGTGCCGACGCCGTCGTACAGGCCGAATATGGAGAATCCCACGTCAGCTTGACGAGCTGGGGCAAGACGAATGCAAAGGGAATTGCGGTCCGGTTCAAGACCGACGCCGGGGCCACGCCCGCGAAGTAAAATCGAACAGTAGATAAGCGACGGGGGCTCCCATGCATCCAGGTTTGGTGCTCATTTCTGCATCCTTGGGGCTTGGGAGCCTCTTGCCTCCAACGAGTCAGCCGACGCCCGTCGATGACGTCTCGCCTGCTGTTGCCCCTGTCGCTGTTCCCGTGCCTGCAGTGACAGCCACAGGAGCCCTTGTGGTCGAGAAAGACACTTTGGTCCGTTTGATGGTGCTGAACGAAGTTAGCACCCGCAAAGCAAAGCCCGGAGACAGGTTCGTGCTGCGTGTCGACGAGGACGTAGTGGTGAACGGGACGACCATTATTCCGGTCGGGACTAAAGCCTGGGGAGAGGTGACAAGCGCGGAAGCGAGCGGGGCGGTGGGAAAATCCGGCAAGCTTTCAGCGAAATTGCTTTACGTCGAGGCGAATGGCCAGCGCATACCGCTGGTTGGCTCCGACCAGGCAAAAGGCGCTGCTGGGACTACCCAGGTCGCCATGGGCGTGATCGGGGGGCTCGGCCTTCTTGGGCTCTTGGCCCCTGGCAATAACGCGAAGCTAAAAGCTGGCGACATCATCAACGGCTCTTTCGAGACTGATCTGGCCTTCGACCCGGCGACAGGCACGATCAGCGCGGTCGCCTCGGTGGATCAGGCCCCGCTCGTGGTACCACAGAGAAACTGAGGGACCGCAATGAGAACTCGCCTGGCACTCGCCTGGTCCGCTCTTCTGCTGGCGTGCATTGCCCCGCGTGCTGTCGCACAGGAGGTGCAACCGGCCTCCGCAGACCTCCCCGTCGCGGTTCCACTTTCCTCCTCCTCCGCAAAGCTCGTGCTCCGCGAGGGAACAGAGGTGCCGCTAAAGACGGTGAGTGAACTGAGTTCCTTGTCAAACAAGGAGGGTGACCGATTTGATCTGACTGTAACTGACGACGTTGTAGTCCATGGCCACGTCGTGATACCGCGCGGCGCCCGGGCCATTGGAGAGGTAACCCGACTTGTTCCGAAGGGTGCCTTTGGCAAATCCGGCAAGCTTGAAGCCCGTCTGCTTTACGTGGCCGTTGGGAGCCACAGAATTCGACTCACCGGCCGGTCCGGGGATCGCGGCAAGAGCGGAACCGGCGCCACGGTAGCAGCAGCGTTCGCGGCGGGTCTGTTTTCCGCGTTCGTGACGGGAACTAGCGCCAAGATCCCTGCGGGGACAGCCTTCGTCGGACTTGTGGAAAAGGACGTGCCGCTTCAACTCGGACCCTCGTTAGGCCACTAACGCCGTCGCAATGGTCTGAACCGCAGTGGGCATGCACCTTGCCATGTCTGATTTCGACCCAAAACAGACATTGGACCCGGGCCCCTTATGCCAACGCGGTTGCTAACCGGGAGAACTCAGTCGAGTGCGGAGCCGCTGCTGTGAGCAGTCCCCACATTGCCCGTCTGTCCGCTCGAAGTCGCTCGTTACGGCAAAGCATCTAGTCACCATGTTAACTCGCGAAGGCTCCGCCTCCACCACCTTTGCTATACAAGCGTCACAAATGGCTGATGGACTTCGAAGAGCGAGATAGTCTCTGACCATCGACGGAAGCATCTACTTAGGCGCCACCAACGTGAATGTCGGATCGCAAGGGAAGCCGCTCGATTGTCGTGGCCTCAGACTCACATTCTTCCGCCAGAAACAGTAGCTCCCTTGCAGCCTTCGCCTCCGCTGCCTCTCGTGCTGCGCTTCGCAATTTAGCCGCCATCCGGCGAAGTTCCTCAGGACAGACCATCTGGACTCCTTCTGTCCCCACGTCAGGGATCCGCGGCTCAGAAATGTCGAATGCGGCTTGAATAGACATCCCCCAAATGAGGTATGTTCTTGATTATATTAGTCCACAAACGTTGGGACGTGATCGCCTGAGGCGATCGGCGCAAAGCCCGCCTCTCTCTGTGGCGGCGACACAACCCCGGCCCACCTGACCTTCTAAGCCGCTCTAGGCGAGGTGATGGCCTATTGCCGCTGCGCCGGCGCGGCCGGATCTACGGTGGGGGCCTGTGTGGTCTGTTTCTCCTCGGCTTGTTTCGCTTGCAGGCGGGCGGCAATCCGCGGGTCAGGCTCCGCTTCTCCCTGCATCAAGAGAACCATCAATATGGCGCCTAGCAAGAAGAGGAGGGCGAGGCCCGGAACGAGGAACACGCGCCAGCCGCTGGTGTCGTCGATCTCCAGCGCGCTGTGATATTCGTCATGTTCCATCGCGGCGATGTCGTCGGTCGGGCGGTCATCGGTCATGGTCGCTTCCCTCTACTCGCATGCGTGCCTCCCCCTAGAATGCGCCTCCGCCCCACCAGGGCATTTGTCCGTAATAGGCAAAGGCGAGGTCCTCCTCGGAGCGCTCGCGCGGCCGCTCCGCTTCGTCGAGGCGAAACGTCGGCGCTCCGTTCAGCTTCTCGCGAGGCAGATCGACGACATAGCCGTCGCGGCGGACGTCGTAGTCGAGCATGTCCCAGGGCACCGGATGCACATAGCCGCCGATGCCAAGGAACCCGCCGAACCACATCAAGGCGTAAGCGATCCGGCCGCTGCGCTTGTCGATCATCACCGAATGGATGGTGCCGAGCTTCTCGTTCTGGCGGTTGTAGACCGGCGTGCCTTCCACGCGGCGAGAAGAAATGAGCTCGTGCGATGCGTCGGAGACGCGCTCCGGGTCGAGCGGTACTTCGTCGAGCGGTTCTTCAATGCGTTGTTCAACTGCCATGGCCGCCTCCCCTCCGTGAGGATCGATCCGGCGCCGGTTCTTCCGGCTTTTGCGCTTCGTTCAAACGCGTCAGCGCCGAAGGGGGTTCCTGACGGGCGGCGGTGGAAGCGGCTTAGCCTGACGGTGCGGGCGGACCCCTTGGCTCTCCGGTGCGCCCAGGCTGGCCTTGAGTAGCGCTAGCAGTCCTTAGCTGAGCCTCCAAAGACCATCGTCGGTACAGCAACTCCCTTTCCGCGAAAGCGGGAGAGGGCTAGGAAATGCCTGTTTTCGACCCATTGCGGACGTTGGTGGCCCACGGCCGCGGCAGCGCAGGGGAAGCAACCGTTGGGATAATCGAGCGTTATTAGAGACTTGCGAGAGGGTCCACCGCGTAAGGAGGAGGGTTTCATGAAGAAGCATCTATCTGCAGGCGCAGCGCTGACCGTAGTGGCTGCGGCAGCCGTAAGCTTCCCGGCGCTCGCCGGTCACGGCTGGAACAACTATCACTGGAGCCGCACGGGAGCGGCGATAACGCCGCCCGTTGGAGACAATGTCGACGCCAAATGGGACCCCTATTTTCAGCGCGTCCTGGACGACTGGAACAGGTCGGACTTTATCAACTCCGCGCTTGCAGCCGGTCTGACCAACCCGAAGAACTGCAAGGCGGTCGCTGGCACGATCCAGGTCTGCAATTCCAAATATGGTCAGACTGGCTGGTTGGGCATCGCCCAGATCTGGCTTTCAAACGGGCACATCACCCAGGGCATTACCAAGCTCAACGACACCTACTTCGACACGGCAAAGTACAACACTCCGGCCTGGCGCCGCATGGTGTTCTGTCAGGAGGTAGGCCATGATTACGGGCTGGGGCACGTAAACGAAAATTTCGACGACCCGAACACCGGCTCGTGCATGGATTACACAAACGATCCCGCTCGCAATGACGGTCAGGGCACCAACGAGTATACGAACCAGCACGATTATGATCAGCTTGCCCTCATTTACGGCGGCCACTCGGAAGGCACAGCGGGCACGACTGCCGTTCAGTCAGGGCAGCGGAGCGCCGGTATCTCCGCAGAGGATAGCGTTGGCGGTGATACGCCGGCACAGTGGGGACGTGCCATCCATCGCGATGGATACGGCCGGCCGGACGTATTCCAGCTTGACCTGCCCGGTGGTGGCAAGAAGATCACCCACGTATTCTGGACACTGGAGCACAACCGTAGCGGCGCTTGAAGTGCAGTTGGGAAGGAACAGCGGAGGCTGCGCCTTCAGCGTACCGAAAAACTGAAACTTCCCTCATGCTCCTGCTGAGCAACGGTAGCCCTCCAGCTGACGGAATAGGTTCCTCGCTCGAGCCCGGGCAGCGGCAAGCTATAGCGTGGCTGCTCGCCTGCTGTGGTAACCATCATTGGCGTGGTTCCATCGGGGCCACTCACCGTTAGCTCGTGAAGGCGAGCAGGCGAGGAGAAGGTCAAGCTAAGCTGATTGACAGGTCCGGTCACAGTGGAGCCGGCGGCAGGGGTGGACCGGGCCAGTACCGAACGAGCCGCCAACGCGCTCGTGGGCGCGGGCAATGGCTGAGAGCAAGCGGCGACGAGAGCAGTGCTTCCGACCGCCGCGAACAAGGCTGCTGCTAATCTTCTCAACCACGCCTCCTTCAGCCAAAAACGGCTGATCGCCCCCTTGGTTCACCGGGTAGGAGTAGCGGAGAACAGAGTCGGACCTGGATACCGGCTTAGCACCGGTTCCCGACGAATGTCCGCTTTCCACCATACCGGGCATTCCCATTCGGCCAGCTCCAGTGGGTCCAGAGGAGGTCACAAAGCGCGCTGCCATTGGACCAAAGCACTTTGGCTCGGAAAAGCCGGAATCCGGAACTCTGGCCACTTTGGGTCCTCGTTGGGTAGCGGCGCTGGGACCGGCCGGAGAGTGCCAAAATCCCTTGAAACACACCGCTTTCTTTTCGTCCGGGACCTGCCTTCGTAATGATGGGGTCAGGTGTTCGAGTCACCTAAGCGGCACCACCCCGTTCCAGCAGCGGTCATTTCGGAACGGCGGTGCTGGCTCAACGCCCTTGGCCGGAGGTTCTGGGCTCCCGCTTCATCGCAACCTGGGTGCCGACCACGCGCGCGCCCGACGCGAGCTCATCGAAACGGCCGACCACAACCACTGCGTCTCCGACGGTCAAGGCGGTCGAGTCGCTCGTGGTGCGGGAGCTGGCGACGGGTATGGAGCCGGTGCCGTAGTCCAACACGAAGCCGTCTTCTGCGATGCTCGTCACCTTCCCGGTCAAGCCGATCAGGTCGCCGTTCTTCGCGTAGACCACCTGGATTCCGTCCGGCCCGGCGGGCGCCACGGCCGGTTCGGGTTCCTCCCTCTCCTCGCAAGCCGCTAAAGTCGCGGCAGCCGACGTCAAAGCGCCGATCATCAGGTAAAGTCGCAATCCCATCGAAAAGCCCCTTTCATTGGGTTTCCTAAAACGAATGGCGGGTGCGGGCGAGCCGCGGGCCAGCGGCTCCCAAGCCGCCTGATCCAGGGGCCCGGGAGCCGTGGCTGAGCACTAGACCGGCTCGGACGGTCCGGCTCAATAGGCAGCGGCCCGTGCGAATTCGGCGGACTCTCCGCCGGCATCCTTCAAGATGCGCTGTACGGTTACTGGATCGACAGCGGAGCTGGTGGTGTCAACGCCTACCCAAACGTCTCCTTCGCGAACCCGCTTGTCGTAGTAGCGTGCATCCTCTTCGCTGACTCCATAGTCCATCATGGCTCCGGCGATACCCCCGGCGGCCGCGCCTACGACGGCACTGGTGGCTGCGGCACTGCCGATGACACCGAGAGTTTCGGCGACAGCGCCCAGAGCGACGAAGGGGCCGATCCCGGGGATGGCCAGCGCCGCGAGGCCGGCAAGAGCTCCGACGCCGGCACCGATACCTGCGCCCTTGGCGGCGCCGCTGCCTTTATTGTCGCTATCGTCATGGTCGCGGTCATGGTCATGGTGCTCGGTACTGCGATGCTTGTCGCTGTCCTGGTGAAGCATCGAAATATCGCTGTCGCGGACTCCTGCGCGTTTCAGCTCCATGATAGCGCGCTCTGCTTGCGCTCTATTGTCGAATATCGCGGATGCAATTCTCCTGTTCATTGAAAAGTCCTTTTTGTTTGATGAAACGCCCTGAGGCTTACTCAACCAACCGGCTTGGCGCGGCGAAGGTTCCGAATACCGGCTGCTCCTTCGGACAGGACCATAACCTTTGTAAGCGTTGGCGACTTGAGGCCGGGGCTGCGATTTATCTCGCTTGTAAAGGAACGAAGCCGGGGGAAAACCGGTTGTATGTTGCATCGCAGCATAGCCGGCCCGCCGGTGACAGGCTGCGCCCCCTCATTTCTGAAAGGCAACGCATGACTCTGCGCCAAACGCTCCAGGCAGCCCCTACCAAGACCAAGGAATTGATCGAGAAGCTCAAAGGCACGTCCAACCAGGCCGTGAAGACCCGCGAGAGCGTCTTCGCGGAGCTGAAGGAGCAGATGACCCTGTACCTCGATCAGGAGGAGCAGCACCTGTTGCCGCTTCTTCGCAAGCACTCGGAGACGAAGGCACTCGCCGCGGATGCAGCCAAGGGCGCCAAGGAACTGCGCGGCCGCCTGGACGCGCTCGACGGTGTTGCAAAGGACACGGACGAATTCGCCGATCAGGTGAGCGAACTCCAGGCTCTCCTGCAGAAGTACCTGCGGGACGAGCGCAAG
This sequence comes from Allosphingosinicella sp., assembly GCA_035936615.1. GTDB lineage: Bacteria > Pseudomonadota > Alphaproteobacteria > Sphingomonadales > Sphingomonadaceae > Allosphingosinicella. The sequence goes on from DASYWC010000136.1 coordinate 7,719, forward strand.
GAGCTCCTGCCGGCCGTGATGAAGGCCTTGGATGACGAGGAAGCTGCCGGGGTCGCGGAGGCCATCGAAAGCGGGTTTGCCGACGCCGAGAAGGCGAAGCGCGACGCGAAGCGCAAGGCTGCAGCCCGGGCCAAGCGGGAGGCGGAGCGGGCCAAGGAAGCACGCAAGGCCGAGCGGGCAGCGGCACGCGCGCAAAAGGCCGCCGAGCGCGAGGCCCGCGAGCAGGCCGAGAAGCTGAAGGAAGCTGCCAAAGCTCCGCTGGTCCATGCAGTGGAGCAAACCAGCGAGGCGGCGTCCGAAGTCCAGGGTGCTCTTGGCGCCTATAGCGGCACGTTCCACAAGGCGGCCGCCGACCTTCGAGCGGTGTCGGCTTCGAGAACCGTCGCCGCCCAAGGCGCCTCACAGTTCGTCTCCGCCTGGGTCGAATGGCTGAGCAAGGCGACGCAGGCGCAAGCGGAAGCCTCGCGCCGGATGCTCGAATGCAGGAACTTCGCCCAGCTTGCGGAAGTGCAGGGGGAAATCCTCTCCAACTCGACCCGCAATCTGATCGAGGGCAACGCCGCTTTGCTCGAGATCGCTCAGCAGACGTCGAAGCAGGCGCTTCGGACCCTGGAGGATCAGCGCGCCCAATAAAGGCAACCGCGAGGGGGAGGCGCAGCCCGCCTCCCTCCAATTGCGGATGGGCGCCAGCAGCAGCATTGTGGCGGCGTCGCTCTCGCTCCGGGGAACCGATGGCGCATGGAGCGCGCTAGGCGCCCATGCAGTTGATCGTCTCCGGCTCGATCGCGGCGCTCTTCGCGCTGATCCATGTTGCTGGGTTCAGGCTCACCTTCCTTCGAGTCACGCCCAGAAGCATATGGTTGTCGCTGGCGGGCGGCATCTCCGTCGCTTACGTTTTCATCCACCTGCTGCCGGAACTGGCGGAATTCCAGGAGGCGATCGGCGGGCATCTGGATGCTGCGGGCTTCCTCAAGGGACTGGAGCGCCACTCATATCTGATCGCACTCATCGGCCTCGCCACATTCTACGGCCTCGATCGAGCCGCTCAGACGTCCGCACGCGCCTCCGGAACGGAGGAAGACGGCCGCCCCTCCGTCAGGGTCTTCTGGATCCACTTGGGCGCGTTCGCGGTCTACAACTTCCTGATCGGCTACCTGTTGGTGCACCGGGAGGAAGGGGACCTGATCAGCCTCCTCGTCTACGGCTTCGCTATGGCGGTTCACTTCATGGTGAACGACCACGCGCTGCGGGAACAGCATGGGGACGTTTATGACTCCACCGGACGGTGGCTGCTCGCCGCGGCGCCGCTGGCGGGATGGGCGCTGGGGCTCTCAACCGATGTTTCGCCCGTCTTCATCTCTGCCGTTTTTGCCTTTCTGGCAGGAGGAGTCGTGATGAACGTGCTGAAGGAGGAGCTGCCGGAGGATAGGGAAAGCCGCTTTTGGGCCTTCGCCCTCGGGAGCGGCGCCTACGCAGTTCTGCTTCTGGCCGCAGGTTGAGCGTGACAGCGAGGGAACATGACTTTGAAGCGTAGCGAGACGCTGCCATCCGCCGCGGCGGATGGCCGGACAGGGCCGCAGCAGCGGGCGATCAGGAGAATGTAATGCCACGACAAATACAGATTGTGTCTCCCCCCGAGCGCAGCGGCTCTCTGCTGACGAGGCTGCAGGAAATGGGTGGGGTGATCGGAACCAGGCTTCAGAAGGGAGCCTCCCAGCAGCCCCCGGGAGACGTGATCTCCATAGACGTGCTCAACAGCGGCATGCCGGAAGTCTGCCGGTTGCTTGCAGATGAAGGCGTTGGAGCCGACGGATCGAGCAGCTTCAGCACGTCGGAGCCGAGAAGCCTCGTCCAATCCTCCGCAGCCGAGGCGATCGCCCGCGACACCAGCGAAATGTCCTGGGAGGAGATCGAGCTGGCCATCGGCCATCAAAGCAACATGACCATCAACGCGATGATCGTCATGTTCATATCGGGAGTGATCGCCACCATCGGCATAGCGACCAATGCGTTGCACATCGTGCTCGGAGCCATGCTGATCGCTCCCGGCTTCCTGCCCATGGTGAGGGTATCGCTGGGGATCGTCGCCGAGAACGACGCATGGCGGAGGGGCCTCATTGACATCTTCAAAGGCTATGCCGCGCTCGCGGCCGGGGCGGCTTGCGCGACGCTCCTTCTGATCGCCCTGGACAAGCCCCCGCTCGGGGAGGAGGCCTCCTACCTGCCGGCGGGAACGCTCATCTCCTACTGGACGAGCGTCACCGGCCCCTCGGTGGCCGTGTCGGTTGTGTCGGGAGTGGTGGGAACGATCCTGCTGGCGACGGGGCGCTCAGTCCTTACGGCAGGGGTGATGGTGGCTCTCGCTCTCGTGCCGGGGGCCGCACTCATCGGGATGGGAGCAGTGGCAGGGGATCTGGATACCATCGCAGGCGGTGCTCTGCGCTGGGCAGTCGACGTAGCGATGGTGATGCTCACGTCGCTGGCGGTCCTTTTCTGGAAAAGAAGGGCAGTGCACAAGCGCCCCATGATGCCCTAGCACCCGCGCTCGAATTGGGAAGCCCGCGGCGCTAAGCGCTTGCGCGCGAGTCCTCGGACCGTCTCGCTCGCTCGCTGAGCAATTCTGCGAGCGCTTCGTGAGCGTCTCGCGCCTTGCCTTTGCATCGTTTCGCGAGCTCGGCTTGCTCGGCGCTGCGCCGGGACCAGTAGCTGTAATCGTCCATGTCTGTCCCCCAGTGAATCGCGGGACTCGGCCTTCCGCTCAACGCAGTCTGGATGCCGCGGCTCTCGGCCGCATCACAGAAGTGGGACCGGAAACGCCAATTGTGGTGCCGGAGCGTCCGAGGGAGTGCTGAAGCCGATGGTTCCCGGCCGGCCGAAGGTGTAGCATGCGCCGGCGCTGGCGAAGTGAAGGAACGAGCCGCTGGCCGCGCAGATCGGGGGGGCAGCCGAGCGATGAACGTCCCAGTCAGACAGAACGGCCTATGGTCGCTGGACCTGCAGCTAAGCGCGTTCGGGGTATGCGAAATCGGGCGGGATTGGCGACTCACCGTCGGGGCCATCGATGCCGTGGTATGCCATTTCGTCCTTCGCGGTAGCGGCTTCATCGAGAGCGACGGCGAGCGGAGGCCGATCGGTCCCGGCACCATCATCCTGGTGCCGCCGAACTCTCCAAAGCACATCACCGGCGATGGGACGATCCGGCATCAGGTGCCTGCGCAGGAGAGCTGCTCCCTCTACAGCGAGAACCTGATGGCGTTCCACGCTTCGGATGGAGCCCCGGATCTGCTGCGCGGATGCGCTTCGCTGTCATCCGCCTACACCGGACACCGGGCGATACTGGAGCAGCTCCGAGAGCCGCTGATCGCCTGCGTCGAGAGCGACCAGCGCTTCACCGCCAGCTTCGATGCTCTCTATCAGGAGTTGAGCCGACCGGACGTCGGAACGGCTATGGTGGCCGATTGCCTGATGAAGCAGATCCTGATCTGGTACCTGCGGGAGTCTTTCACCGGTTTCACCGACGCCTCTCCACTTTCCGGCACATGGGGCGACCCTCGGCTCCTCACTGCCGTGCGGGCGATCGTCTCCCACCCCGAACAGCCGCACAGCGTGGCCAGCCTTGCAGCACTGGCGGGAATGAGCCGTTCTTCCTTCGCAGCCCGTTTTGCCGACGAGCACAAAGCAACCCCGATGGAGTTCGTGCAGCAGGTTCGAATGCAGTCCGCGGCGCGGCTACTGCGAACCACGCGATTGCCCATCAAGTGCCTGGCCTCCGCCGTCGGCTATGCAAGCCGAAGCCAGTTCTCCCGGGCCTTCAAGCATGCCTACGGCACCGACCCGTCCAGCTACCGCCTCAATGCAATTGCATCGGTAGCGGCCTGAGGAGAGAAGCTGCCCGTGCCTCTCGAGCGCCCAGCCGGCGGTGCTCGGCTGCAGGCGCTTCGCTGGTGCTGCAGGCGGATTTGAGGCTGACGAGCCCCCGTCTCACCCAGCTCTTCATCGTGCCTAGCGGGACGCCCTCCTTACGGGCCAGTGCAGCGTAGGTTGCGCCGCCGAAGACTGCGTCGCGAATGGCGGCGGCCTGCCTCGCGTCGAGCTGGTCGATGCAGCGGGCAACAAGCCGGCTTTGCTCCGACGCTTCCAGCCTGTCCGCGGGCGAGGCCGAGGAGTCCGCGACAGCCAGGGCTTCCGAGCTGAGCGGCTCCGAAGGGCGAGAGGCGCGGGCGCGCAAGCGGTCGAGGGCGGTGTTGCGGACCAAGGCTGCAAGCCAGGTGATTGGGCTGGACCGAGAAGGGTCGAACGCCGCTGCCTTCAGCCAGACCTTGATGAAGGCTTCCTGCAACGCGTCCTCGGCTTCGCTTCTGTTGCCCAGCACGCGCAGGCAGACGCCGAAGAGCTTTGCCGATGTGTGGTGATAAACCTGCGCGAAAGCCGCCCTGTCGCCTTCTGCCACCCTCGCAAGCGCCGCCGCGAGGAAGTCGCTGTCGCGCCGGGCGCTCGTCGAGCGCGCGAGCGGGGTGGCTCCCCGCGAGGCGAAGTTCAGAGGCTCCGCGTTCAAAGGACCGCGGGGTCCGGATCGGCGGCCGTTCGCACTGACATCGGGAACTGGATCTTCTGCATGTACGGTTCCGCTTTGCCTCACCTTGTTAAACTCGGCGGCTCGGTCCGGCGTTCCGTTCGGGGCGTACCCCAGCATCCATCATGGGTGCCCGATCGTCCAGGCCGCGCCACCTTCAAGCGGCACCGCCACTTGCAAAGCCAACTCGCCCCGGTAGCATCCGTGGCGGCTACGAAGCTGGCCCAGGGGGGAAACGAGTCGTGCGAAACGCCATGCTGATTTCGGCCGCTGCAATGATCGCCGCCATGCCGCTCCCCGCTTCGGCCTCCCCCACCTCCGGCGCGGGTCAGGAGGGCGCTCGGCCGGCAGCGGGCTACGGCGAGCTTCTCGCGCTTCACGAAGAGCTTCGGGCCTACATGGTGCCGGCATTCACGAGCAGCGTGGTGCTCGATTCCGGAGCGCGTGTCGGTGACGAATATGCCGAGCCGCTGATGCGCTCGAAGCTCGCCGGGCTCGCGCCTTTCGAAAAGCGGCTCGCGGCGATGGACGTCGCCTCCTGGCCGCGAAGCCAGCAGGTCGAGTGGCTGGCGGTGAAGAGCCTCCTCAACGGCTACCGTTTCAACCTCGAGGTGCTTCGCCCCTGGCGGCGCGATCCGGGGTTCTACCTCGACCCGCTGATGCGCGTGGCCTTCACCGAAGTGCCTGCTCGGGGCGAGGGGCTGGAGCGTCTGCGCACGCAGTTACGGACGGTGCCGGCGATGCTGGCCGCCGCTCGCGGCAATCTGAGCGAGGTTGCGGCCGACTTTGCGGACCTTGCCTTGTTCAACCTGGAGAACAGCGACGGCGTCAACCACTACCATCCCTATCGCAAGGTACCTCCGGCCGGGATCATCGGCTGGTACGACGACCTTCTCGGCCGGGCGCGGGCAAGCCAGCCGGAGCTGGTGCCCGAGATCGCTGCAGCGCGAGCCTCGGTCGTGGAGTTTCGCGACTGGCTCCGCTCACGGCGTCCGGCCATGACTGCTCGCGCCGGAGTGGGGGCGGGGCGCTTCCAATGGTACATCACCCATGTCCGGATGGTGCCGTACACCACGGCGGAGATGCTGATACTGGCCCAGCGGGAGCATGACCGTCTGTCGGGGGCACTCGCGCTCACGCGCCACCGGAACCGCAACCTCCCCCAGCTGCAGCTATCCGGGAGCGCCGCCGAGCAAGCCGCCAAGGTCGCTGAGACCGACAGGCTCGTGCGCGAGTTCCTTCGGCGCGAGGAGATCGTAACAATTCCCCCCTACGTGGGCGAACTGGGCAGCAACACGCCCTGGATCCAGCGCCCCGGAGGCCCGAATTTCTGGGAGCAGATCCAGTTTCGGGACCCGATACCGGATCATCTTCACGCAGTGACCCCAGGGCACCGTTTCGACGCCAAGCTTGCCGAGCGCGATGCGCGTCCGATCAGGGGCTCCTTCTCGGACGGAGTGCGCGCCGAAGGCTGGGCCACCTATCTGGAGGAGGCGATGACCATCGCCGGTGCTCCGGTGAGCCCGCGTGCCGAGGAGTTCATCCAGCTGTTCGGGATCTTCAGGGCGGCGCGAGTCCCTGCCGACATTCACATGCAGCACAACCGCTGGAGCGTTGCCCAGGCGGTCGCTTCGATGCGCCGGATGACCCCATGGCTGGACGAAGACGTGGCAAGGGTGGACGCCGAAATATACCTGCGCCGGCCGCCGGGCTACGGGCTCGCCTACACCATCGGCAAGCTTCAGGTGGATGCGCTGCTGGCGGAGCGGGCAAGGCAGCTGGGGCCGGCTTTCGTGCTTCGGGACTTCCACGACCAGTTCCTTGCCGCCGGAAGACTTCCTATCTCGCTGATCCGCTACGAGATGACCGGCGAGAGCGGCGAAGTTGAGCGCTTGTGGCGAACGCCGCCGATCCCGGCTGGGGATTAGGAGCGCGGCCAGCGCGAGCCTCGCTCGATCAGGCGGGGCGGGACCCCTCCAGCACGTATCCGATCAGCCGATCGTCTTTGGTCAGAGGAGAGCAACTGACCTCCGGCACCCCCGCCGATCTCAATCGCTCCGACATACGGCCCAGGTCTTTCCGGCCGACCGCCGCTTCAACGAGCGCCGATGAGCGGCCCTTGTGAGCCATTATCTCGGTTCGAACCTCTTCTACCTTTGCGAGGAGTTGGGGGAGGTCGAAATATCCTCGCTTGGAATAAGTGTCCGCCAGCACCGAACCTGCCGTGTGGATCATCGCGGGCTCGGTTGCGGAGGCCATGTATTGTTCGGCGGCGGCGAGAGCAGCCTGGAAGCGGGCGACGCTCTCCTCGGCAAGCTCCCTGTTGCCTGGTTGAGAGGGCGAGCCTCGTTCAACCGCTAGAACCGCGCTCAGGCATTCGGCCGCGGCTCCCGGAAGATCGATTTCCCGAAGCAGGAAGTCCGCGTCCCTCACCGTTGCCACTGCTCCGGCGGCGACAACGCCCTCCGCCGCGTGCAGCACGAAACGGATGCGTCCGGAAGGAGCGAGCACTCGTGCCGCTTCGGCAATCGAGCGCTCCATGTCGGAATATTCGATGCCGTACTGGCTGACGATCGCTGAGGCGCTCTCGTCCGGAAACGGGAGCTCCTCCGCCTCCACACCCGCCCTGAAGTCGATCCTGTCGAGGTCCTCGCGGAACTTGTTGACGTAAGACCCGGGATCGATCGCGGCCCGGTCCACCCCGACTATGGCCATGCCGTTCTCTTTTCGCCGTGCCACCTGCGCTGCGATCAGCGCGATGGCCCCGTTTCCGGTGCACAGGTCTATCACTCGGGATTGAGGCGGGAGCTCTTCGAAAAACCGCCGCCACCCAGCCGCTACTTCTTCGGCATAGTTTCCGACCCCTGCACCGTCCATGCAGGACGCCACGCGATCATATTGCCAATAGCGGCTCCAGATCCAGTCCTGGTCCACGGCGTCCCCCGGGGGCGTCAGCCGTAGGAGCCGGTGACGCAGGGCGAGGTTGAGCCCTTGCCGTCAGCCCCCCAGCGGCGGAAGCCTTTGGAGTCCACATGGAAACGGTTGCCGTTGTAGAAGCCGAGGCCGATCCCGTAGTCCGGGCCGCGGAAGTTGTGGATTGCGCAGAGGCTGCGGATCATCGCTGCCCGGTCGAGCGGCTTCACCGGCACCAGATCCAGGGCGTAGAAGTGGCGGTGGGCGCTTGCCTTGGCTCCGCCCGAGCATTGGTTCAGCTCCGCGTTCCTGTAGCCGGACATGGCCTGCACCTCGCCGATCACCGGGCGGACGTGGTTCTTCACGTAGCCCAGTGTCTCGGAGATATTCTGCCATTCGGCGACCGGCGCCACTTCGAAGCGCGGGCCGGAGCAGTCGCGCCACTTGCTTGCGGTGCGCACCAGCTGCCAGACCGGAACGACGTTCTCGACGTCCTTCATCTGAAGGAACGTCTTGAAGGATAGTACCTGCGCCCGGGCGGCGGGCTCGCGCGCCAGCCAGGCAAGATAATCGGCGCGGGCCTGACCTTCGGCTACCGTCTGCGGCAAGGCGGGAGACGATGAGAACCCGAGCGCAAGCAGCGCGGCAATTCGGCTAATTCCCTTCATAGGCACGAGGTGCGTTTTCCAGTCTATCCAGGAAGATTCAACCCTTGGCGGGCTCCCGCGTTCCTTTTCGGGGGCTAAGCCTCCCACTGCTCCAGCCTGGCGAACGCGCGGCCGATCGCCTCGAACAACACCTCGCCGGGGAACGGTTTTTGCAGGAAATCGACTGCTCCCATCTTCATCGACTCCACCGCCATGTCGGCGTCGGCGTGCCCGGTGATGGCGACGACCGGAAGTGCCCGGCCTCGTTCGAGCATCTGAGCCTGAACCTGGAGTCCGCTCAGCCGCGGCAGGCGCATGTCCAGAAGGACGCAGCCTGGCTCGAGCTCGTCCAGCACGCCGAGGAATTCGTCTCCGTCTGCAAAGCCGCGGCAGTCGAGGCCGCGATCGGCGCAAAGCTCGCCCAGCAGCTCGCGCACACGCTCTTCGTCATCAACCAGGTATATTGGGTAGGTCTTTGGCAAGTGGAACTCCCTAGGGGACGCGGCAAAAGTAGAGGCGCCGCCCTGAGGAGGTCTTAAACGGCGAAGGGGTTACCACCGTGTGAATGACAAGCGCATCGCATCAGCCGAGCAGGTGCTTTTGGATCTTGCGCGCCGCGGTTCGGGGGAAATCCGCTACGAATTCGAAACTCTTAGGGATCTTGTATCCTGCCAGCCGCTGCCTGCAGAAATTTTCCAGATCCTCATTCGCCGGCCGTGCCGATCCGCTGTTCACCAGTATGTAGGCGCGGCCGATTTCACCCCATTTCGAATCCGGTACCCCGACCACCGCCGCTTCGGCAACGGCCGGGTGGGAGCAAAGGACGTTCTCCACCTCTGCCGGATAGACGTTCTCGCCGCCGGAAATGAACATGTCCTTGCGCCGGCCGACCACGTAGTAGAAGCCGGCCGGATCGCGCCGGGCCAGATCGCCGGAGCGAAGCCACCCGTCTTCGGTGAAGGCGGCCCTGGTCGCTTCTTCGTTGCGCCAGTAGCCCGGAGACACGGCCGGGCCGGCGAAGAGCAGGTTGCCCACCTCGTCGTCTCCCACGTCCAGCCCCTGCTCGTCGATCAGGCGGACGCTGCACAGAAGCTGCGGCTTTCCCACCGATCCGACCCGGTCCCAGGCCTCTTCGGGAGCCGCGAGAAACGCGGTGGGCCCGGTTTCCGTCATCCCCATGCCGTTGCAGATGCGCACTCCGAGCGCTCGGTAACGCTCCACCAGCGCATCGGGGAGCGGGGCCCCGCCGCAGCTCCAGTGCCGCACCTGCCCAAGCGGCGCGGAAGAGAGCTGGGGATGTTCCAGCAGCTCCTGAAACACCGCCGGCACTCCGAAGAAGGTGTCGATGCGCCGCTGCTCGAACAGCTCAACGAGCGCTCCTGGGTCGAAGTCCTCAAGCACCAGCACCCTGCCGCCGGCGATCAAGGTGGGAAGGCTGTGCAGGTTGATTCCGGCGGTGTGGAAGAGAGGCAGGAAGTTGGGGGTCGCGTCAGTGGACCGGATGTCGATCGCCGAGCCGATGTTGACGTAGTTCGCAAGCGCCATTCCATAGGTGTAGATCACGCCCTTGGGCCGCCCGGTCGTTCCAGAGGTGTAGAGAAGGTACCAGATGTCGCCGGCACCCCAGAGCGAGCGAAAGCTTCGCGGCGGGGCCGCTTCCAGCCAGGTTTCATAACCGCGGTCCAGTGCTATGGAGGGCGGCGGATACATAATGTCCGCCACCGCCCCTTCGTCTTCCGCCCCGAAGAAAAGCAGGCTCGGGGTGCAGTCCGTCAGCAGCTGATCGAGTTCAGCCGGCGGCATTCGCCAGTTCAGCGGCACCAGAATCGCGCCGAGCTTCGCGCACGCGAAGAGCAGCTCCCAGAAGGCGACGCGATTGCGGCAGAGCACCGCCACCCGGTCCCCCTCCTCAACGCCCCGCTGCGCGAGCAGGGAAGACGCCTGGGCTGCCCGCCGGTCCAGCTCGGCATAGGTGAGGGATCGGCCGGTAGCGATCTCCTCCAGCGCCACTGTCTCAGGCGCAAGGGCCGCCCGCTTGGCGAGGATGTCCGGCATGTCCGCGATCATTGGGAGCGCTTTCTCAGTCCCTCGGACACCAGGTCGATCGCCACGTCGGCAACCTGCTCGGGCGTCAGGTCCTCATCCCAGACTCCGTAGCGCATGCCGAGGAACACGCTCATCCCGATGAGGGCCCAGGCGCGCGGTTCAGGGTCCCCGTCGATGATCTCGCCCCGGGCGCTCGCGGCAGTTAGGTTGCGCCGGTAGCCGTCGGCGAAGGTCAGATAATGCTCCCGGTAGGCGTCGGCCGCGACGAACTGCGACTCCTCGATGATCCGGTACAACTCGCGTTGTTCGCGAACGAAAGCGATGAACGCTGCAAGGCCGATCCGTTCAGCCGCCAGGCGGTCCGGCGCTCCCTTCACGGCTTCGGCGATGTGGTGGCGCACGCCCCGGCTCATGTCCCTCACCAGCTCCCGGAAAACCTCCTCCTTGCTCTCGAAGTAGGTGTAGAAGGTGCCGAGGGCGACCCCTGCCCGCTGCGTGATTCCGGTGATGGCCGCGTCGTGGTAGCCGCGCCCGCCGAACTCGATCGCCGCTGCCTCAAGCAGGCGGCGGAGCGTCTTCTCCCCCCTTGCGGTCCGCGGCGCCTTGTCGCTCATGCCGCAGAGATTGCCCTTGGACCGGCGAGTTGGCAACTCCTGAAGTTGAACATTGACTCAACTTTCATTTCATGGCAGCAGAGGGTCAAGGCTCCCGGACGAGGAGCTTGCCCGGGGGGGGATTTCTTGAAGCGATTCCACGCGCCTGATGGTGCGACGATCACGTTCGACGACGAAGGCTCGGGCAGGCCGCTGGTGCTGCTTCATGGGCTCATGGCGCATCGCGGCTTTTTCCGACTGCAACGGGCCCTGCAGGCAGATTTCAGGCTCGTTTCGGTCGACCTGCGGGGGCACGGGCAGTCGGTGCGTCCGGGCGAGCGCCCTTCCGTCGAACAGCTAGCGGACGATGTCACCGCGCTCGTCGAAGACCTGGACCTCGAAGGTGCCATGGGGATCGGCTGGTCCCTTGGAGCCTCGGTGCTCTGGCACGTGCTGACCGGACCTGCCGGCTCGCGGTTCGCCGGATCGGTGATCATCGACATGACTCCAAAGGTACGCAACGGCGAGGATTGGCAGCTCGGCCTGTCCAGCGAGCTGTGCGAGACTCGCCGAGCCGGCATGGCCGGCGAGTTCGAGACCTTCGCCGCCAACGCCGGCCACGCGATGTTCGCGCAGCCCCTCGACCCCGGGAGCAGCGAGCTTGCCGCCTGGGCCGGAGAGGAGTTCGCCCGTAACGACCAGGCGAGCATCTCCGCCTTGTGGGATTCGCTGGTGGAGCAGGACCTCCGACCGCTTCTGGGGCGGATCCGGCAGCCGTCCCTGATCGTGCACGGGGCGCAGAGCCAGCTCTACGGAGCCGACACCGCCGAGTATCTCGCTCAGGCGCTCCCTGACGCGAGGTGCGTCCGGTTCGACCATGCGGGCCATGCTCCGCACCTGGAGCAGCCGGAACTCTTCAACACGCTCATCCGCCAATTCGCGGCCAGCCTGCCGCGCGTCCCTTCAACCCAAGCATCGAAGTCATCGCATTGATCAGGAGAGAGACCATGGCCAGGAACAGATTGTTGACCGCACTGAAAGTCGGAACCGCGCTTGCTGCGCTTGCAGGGGCCGCGCCCGCCTTCGCTCAGATACCGCAGGAGCAGGAGCAGCCCGCTGGAACCCAGGTTTCGGAGGAGCAGCAGGCGGTCGCCGTCAACGAGGTGATCGGGGAAGAGGGCTCAACCCAGGACCAGGAAATCATCGTCACCGCCCGCCGGCGGCTGGAGAGCCTTCAGGACGTGCCTATCGCGGTTACCGCTTATTCCGGCGAAGCGCTGGAGCGGCAGGGCGCGCTGGACATCACCGACATCTCGGACACGACGCCTAACGTCACAATCGAAACCTCGCGGGGAAGCAACACGACGCTCACCGCCTTTATCCGCGGCGTCGGCCAGCAGGACCCGGTCGCCGGGTTCGAGGCCGGAGTCGGCCTTTACCTGGACGACGTCTTCATCAACCGTCCACAGGGCGCGGTACTCGACATCTACGACGTGGAGCGGATCGAAGTACTCCGCGGACCCCAGGGCACGCTCTACGGCCGAAACACCATCGGCGGGGCGATCAAATATGTGACGCGGCGGCTGGACGACGACCCGAGCTTCCGCGCCCGCGCCAATCTGGGCACCTACAGCCAGGCGGACCTTATCCTGTCGGCCAGCACTCCCCTGGCCGAGGGTGTCAGGGTAGGAGCCTCCGGGGCGCGCCTCAGCCGGGGCGGGTTCGGACGCAACCTCAACATTCCGGGACTCGAAAACTATAACCGCGACATCTGGGCGGCACGGGGCACGGTGGAGCTGGAGCCGCTGGCGAACCTCTTCGTCCGCTTCTCAGGAGATTACACCCAGGACGATTCGGATCCGAGGAACGGCCGCCGGCTCATCCCCGGGCGGCTCAGCGGAGCGCCGGTGCTGGAGGACGAATTCGATACGCGCGCCGGCCTTAACACTCCGGAGCAGGAGGTGAAGTCCTATGGCGGCGCCATGCGGGCGGAGCTCGGAGTGGGCGGCGGGCTGACGCTGAGGAACATCCTCGCCTACCGCAGGGACCGGACCTCGACCCCGATCGACTTCGACTCCCTTCCTGCCGCCGACGTCGATGTCCCCGCCAAGTACCGCAACAAGCAGTTTTCGAACGAATTCCAGGCTCTGTACGAGGGCAGCCGGCTTCAGGGCGTGGCGGGCGTCTACTATCTGGATGCGAACGCCAACAACATTTTCGACGTCATTCTGGCAACCACCGGGTCACTGATCGGAGTTCCGGGTTTCACCGCCTCCACATTCGGCGATGTCGACACCAAAACCTGGGCCGTCTTCGCCGATCTGACCTATGATCTGACCGAGCAATTCTCTGTCTCGCTCGGCGGCCGCTATACCAACGACGAGCGGGATGCGACCGTCATCAGAAGGAACCTGCGCGGCGGCGCCTCTCCCGCACTCGGCGGCCAGGGCGTGCAACTTGGAGCTTTGACTTCAGACTTCCGGGGCGAGAAGACCTTCAAGGAGTTCACTCCCCGAGCCTCGCTCACGTTCGAGCCCAACGACAACAACACCTTCTACGCCAGCTACTCGAAAGGCTTCAAAGGCGGCGGCTTCGACCCGCGGGGACTCTCCACGGTTGCGCCGGACCTGAACGGCAACGGTGTCAGGGAACCCGACGAGATCTTCGACTACTTCCTGTTCGATCCGGAGAAGGTGGACAGCTACGAGGTCGGCTACAAGGCATCCCTGTTGGACCGCAGGCTGCGCTTTGCGCTCGCGGGCTTCTACGCCGACTACAAGGACGTGCAGGTTCCGGGCTCGGTCGGAGCGGTGGTCAACGGCATTCCGACCTTCGTCGGAGTGACGACGAACGCCGGGGCGGCCACATTCAAGGGCCTGGAGGCGGAGGTTCTGGCGACCCTGTTCCGCGGGCCCGGCTCCCGGCTGAACCTGGCCGGCACCCTTGGCTACCTGGACGCGGAATATGACGAGTTCGTTACCAACGTGGCCAACTTCAACGCCGACGGAAGCCCGGCGCCGGGGACTCGCGGCCGGCCCGTGGACGTTGCAGACTTCCGGCGCATCCAGAACACGCCCAAGTGGACGATGTCGGCAACCCTCGATTACTCGACGAACATGGCCGGGGGCGATCTCAATGCCTCCACCACGCTCTCCTACCGAAGCAAGACCTTCCAGTTCGAGACCCCAAGTCCGTTCCTGGATCAATCGGGCTATGCACTGCTGGACGCGAACCTGGTTTGGACGAGCGCGGACGAGCGGTACACGATCGGGCTGCACGGCAAGAACCTGACCGACAAAAGGTACATCACGTCGGGCTATCAATTCTTGAACATCAATCCCGTGACCGGCGCGCCCGTGCTTTCCGTCAACCCCGCATTGCCGACGTTCGCGCAGCCGGGGATCGCCCCATCGCTCGGGCGGGAAGGCGTAGTCACGGCCTTCTACGGCAACCCGCTCCAGTTCTTCGCGTCGTTCGGAGTGAAGTTCTGACATGACTATGGCGAGGAGCAGCGAAGGATCGAGCCGCGGCGGGAGCGTTCTCGCCATCCTGCTCCTCGCCTACATCTTCAACTTCATCGACCGACAGATCATCGGGGTGCTCGCGATCCCGATCAAGGCGGAGCTGCAGCTGAGTGATACGCAGCTAAGCCTGATGGGCGGGATTGCCTTCGCTCTGTTCTACAGCGGCATCGCGATACCGGTCGCATGGCTCGCGGACCGCAAGAGCAGGGTCAACATCATCGCCTTTTCCGTGGCGCTGTGGAGCCTGTTCACTGCGGTCTGCGGCCTTGCCCAGAATTTCTGGCACCTGTTCCTGGCGAGGATGGGCGTGGGCGTGGGCGAGGCAGGCGGGGTCGCGCCCTCGTACGCCCTAATCTCCGACTATTTTCCGCGCGAGAAGCGGGCTCGGGCGCTCGCATTCTTCTCGCTGGGGATTCCGATCGGCTCCGCCCTCGGAGTGTTCTTCGGCGGCTGGATCGCGTCGAACCTCGACTGGCGGTCCGCGTTCATCATCGTCGGCCTGGCGGGGCTGCCGGTCGCCCTGCTCGTCAAGCTCGGCATCAAGGAGCCGGTGCGCGGCGGCCTCGACACCGCGGACGCAGCCGCCTCGCCGCCCGCGCCGCCCTTCGCGACGGTGTTCAGGACGCTTGCCGTCACGCCCAGCTTCTGGCTCCTCTCGCTTGGGGCGGCCTCCGGATCGATCCTCGGCTACGGCCTGATCTTCTGGCTCCCCTCCTTCTTCAAGCGCAGCTTCGGACTGGAGCTCATGCAGGTAAGCTGGTTCTACGGCTCGATCGTTCTGGTCGGCGGAGTGATCGGCACCTGGCTCGGCGGCTGGTTCGCCGACCGGGCGGGGAAGACCGGCCCCCGGGTCTATGCGCTGATTCCAGCCATTTGCTTCCTGATCGCCGCTCCCGTCTTCGCGCTCGGGCTGTTCGCCCCTTCGCTAACCATCGGCTGGATCCTGTTCGTGGTAGGCCAGGCACTTGCTCTGGCCTGGCTGGGGCCGGTGATCAACGCGGTCCAGCACATCGTGCCGCCGAACATGCGGGCGACTGCATCGGCGAGCTTCCTGTTCATCAACAACCTGATCGGGATCGGCTTCGGGATCTTCTTCCTGGGCTTCATGTCCGACGCGATGACCGCGGCGCATGGCGATGACGCGCTCAAATATTCGATCCTCTACGGGCTGGGCTTCTACCTTCTAAGTTCTCTCCTCTACTTCATCGCCTCCGGGCGCCTGAAGAAGGACTGGCACGCAGCGGCAGCCTAGGTCGCGAACCCCGGGTCCAGACGGTATGCCTTGCGCAGCAGCGCCGGCCAGGCGAGCGCTCCGGCGGCGAGTTTCAGGCCCATCTTGCCTTGCTGTGCGGTGACTTCGGGCGCGCCCTGTGGCGGCCTGTTGAGATTGGCCTCGCCGGCCGAAAGCGCCAGGATCTGCGCTTCGCAGGCGCGCTCCAGGAAATAGAGCTTCAGGAACGCCTCGCCGACCGTCTCGCCGACCGTGAGAGTGCCGTGGTTGCGGAGCAGCATCGCGCTCTTGTAGCCAATATTAGCGATCAGGCGCTCGCGCTCGTCGAGGTCGACTGCCACGCCTTCATAGTCGTGGAACGCGATGTCTTCGCGGATCAGCATCGCCGTCTGGGTAAGCGGCAGAAGCCCTTCCGAATGCGCCGACACAGCCTGCCCCTGGGGGGTGTGGAGGTGCATCACCGCCTGCGCGTCCGGCCGGGCCATGTGGAGCGCGGAATGGATGGTGAACCCGGCCGCATTGGTGATGAACGGAGTCTCGCCCACCGGCTGCCCGCTCATGTCGACCTCTACGAGGCTCGAGGCCGTCACCTCCTCGAACATCAGCTGATAGGGATTGAGCAGGAAATGATGCTCCGGCCCCGGCACCCGCGCCGACAAGTGAGTGAAGATGAGGTCGTCCCAGCCGTAAAAGGCCACGAGGCGGTAGGCGGCGGCGAGCTCGACCCGGACCTTCCACTCCTCCTCGCTTACCTTTCCCTTGAGCGACGGGATCTCCACCGAGTCGAGGGCGGCCGTTCCCGCCATGCCCTTACCGATCGAATCCACACGTCCCATGGCTGACCCTTTTCCTTGGCTGCGTCAGCCTAGTACAGCCACGGCCCGCTAGCCAAGCCTCGCCGTCTGCGATGGAAAGGGCTGGGTCACCTCCCTTGCGATGGGGGTGTCCTCGAACTCGCGGCTTCGGAAATAGGCGATCGTCTGAGTGAGCCCCTCACGGAGCTGGACCTTCGGGGTCCAGCCGAGGCGATCCTCCGCGATGCTGATGTTGGGGCGCCTCTGCATCGGATCGTCCTGCGGCAGCGGCCGGTATTCGATCCGCGAACTCGACCCGGTGAGTTCCACCACCAGTTCCGCCAGCTCCTTGATGGTGAACTCGTTCGGATTGCCGAGATTGACCGGCCCGGTGAGGTCGCTCGGGCTGTCCATGAAGCGCAGGAACCCTTCGACCAGGTCGCTTACGAAGCAGAAGGAGCGGGTCTGGCTGCCGTCGCCGTAGATGGTGATCGGATCGCCGTTCAGCGCCTGCATGATGAAGTTGGAGACCACCCGGCCGTCGCTCGGATGCATTCGGGGCCCATAGGTGTTGAAGATTCGAACCACCTTGATGTCGAGCTGGTGCTGGCGATGGTAGTCGAAGAACAAGGTCTCGGCGCAGCGCTTGCCTTCGTCGTAGCAGGAACGGATTCCGATCGGATTGACGTTCCCCCAATAATCCTCGGTCTGCGGATGCACCGCGGGGTCGCCGTAGACCTCGCTGGTGGATGCCTGAAAGATTCGGCATTTCAGCCGCTTCGCCAGCCCCAGCATGTTGATCGCGCCGTGGACGGACGTCTTCGTCGTCTGCACCGGATCATGCTGATAGTGGATTGGTGAGGCTGGGCAGGCGAGATTGTAGATCTCGTCCACTTCGACGAACAGCGGGAAGCAGACGTCGTGACGCATAAACTCGAAGCGCGGGTGCCCGTGCAGATGTTCGATGTTGCGCTTCGTGCCGGTGAAGAGGTTGTCCACGCAAAGGACTTCATGACCCTGGTCGAGCAGCCGATCGATGAGGTGCGACCCCAGGAATCCGGCGCCCCCCGTGACCAGCACCCGCTTTTGCGAAAAATACGACCGTCCCATCCCTGTTATGCTCCCTCGCCTTTACCAGCCCTTCGTGGGGCCTGATCTTCAATGACAAAGCTGTTGCAGAGCCGATATGTTCCCCTAAAAAAACAGCCGCTCAGTGCCGAGGAGCCGCTGTTTCCACCCTGGCGCTAGCACTGGCGCCCTCGCCTTCCTGCTGTGACGCCGCATGAGGGCCGAGGCAATGCCTCTCCGAAGCGCGGGTTGACTGTTGAGCAGCAGCAATAGCCGGTGCCGCTAAGATGCATCCGCGATTTCTTCACCAGCCGGTTTCGGCCCCGCACCCTGATGCCCACCATCAATACGAACGGCCAGAAGACGGTGTTTATCACGTCATAGAGGGCATCCGGCATCAGGATCTGCCCTTGGTACAGGTAATCGAAGATCTCGTTAGCGAGGCTGGCGAGGAGGACGACCGAGAAAGGAATAATCGTTCCCAGTGACCTGCCGGTGATGACGCGGGCGACTAGCAGAATGAGCATTCCTGCGTGGACGTGGATAAGCGTGTCGGATGCGCCTAGTTCACCACCGAGGTTGTCCGCTATTTGTTGGTAGGCATTCAAAAGTTCGTTCACGTGTTACCTACTCGCGGAGCGCTCACAAGTTCACCGAGCAGCTGCTGCGGTGCGCGAGGCTAAGTAACGGGCAGCAGCTACAAGCGCGTGACCGCCTGGTGTTGGCGCTCAGATGGTGTTGAGCTGAACTGCGCCATGGTGAAGTCGGGGACGGTTCTGCGGTGGGACAAGTTCGATCGTGAGGGCAGGATGTGCCGCTAACTCTGCGAACCTCAGTCCGGTCTGAATTTCCTCCGCGCCGGGTCAAAGCGGCAGGGGTAACGCCCCTTGATCTGCTGGCAGAACATGCGTCCCGCCGAGTCAGCGCTTCTCAGGGCATCGAAGACTGACGGCGGAACGGCGAAATAGACGTATTTTCCGCTGCCCTTGAACCAAAAGCTGAGCGTCGACTGCTCATCATCGTAGGCGATCCGTTCGATGGCTCGGGAGTTCAGTTTCGCCGCTCGCATGACGCTTCATCGACCGGTGGACTCGCTCGTTCCGCCTGTCGCGCCCACTTGAATCGAAACCGCGCCAGAACGAGTCGGAACCGTCGCGAGTAGGGGCTGTTGACTGCAGGTGCCGAAGCGAGCCAACAGCCTGAAGTCACCTCTGACGAGCTCCCGCCTGAGGCAGCCAGGCCTGAGGCTCCCGCCGGAGGTCGGCCGTGAAGAGCTGAACACTAAGACGTCGCTGGCACCTGACCTGCCCGAGGCACGTCATTTCCACTTATGTGCGGACTGCGGCCAGGCTGTGGATCGCCGGAACCTCGGCGACGTCTTTCACCACGAGACCTCGGGGCACCTGCCTATCCCCACCAATGATGGTGCTTCACCTACGGCCGGCAAGCCGCTCCGTTTCCTTGAGCCGATGCAGGCTACGCTGGCCACGGAGGCGCCGCACGGAGACAAGTGGCTCCACGAGCTCAAGTACGATGGATATCGTACGCAGATCATCATCGACTGGTCGGCTCGGTATGCCTTCACGCGGCGGGGGTTTGACTGGTCCGCGCGGTATGATGAGCTGCTAGAGGCTGCACGCTATCTCGAATGCGCGAGCGCAGTGCTGGACGGCGAAGTGATCGTTCAGGACCCGAACGGTCTGCCCGACTTCCATCGCCTGCAGCGAGAGCTTCGCCGCCAGCAGCCCGAGGGATTGATTTTCATGGCGTTTGACCTGCTGCATCTGGATGGCAAGGATCTGCGGAATGAGCGGCTGGAGGATCGTCGGGCTCTGCTCCAGGAGCTGCTTGGCGAGAACGATCCGGAACGCCCACTCCACTTCAGCTCCCACGTCGTTGGTGGGGGACCGGAGTTCTTCCGGGCTGCCGAAGAGATGGGGCTGGAGGGGATCGTCTCTAAAAAGCTTGGCAGCCGGTACCGGAGTGGTCCCTCCAAATCATGGCTGAAGGTGAAGGCGTTCACGGAAGGGGAGTTTGTTGTCATCGGCACCAGCCGCGGCGACAAGGCTCCAGTTGCGTTGCTTGCAGCGGAGACGGACGAAGGCCTTAGCTACGCAGGCGCGGCCATGGTCACTCTTCCGGATACGGAGCGTGACATCTTCTGGAGGACCAACGAAGCCCTCAAGACTGCCAAACCCGCAATTGCGATGGAGCCGCGTAAGGAGACAAGCTGGCTCCGACCGGAGATGAAGGTCCGGGTCCGCCACCTCAAGGGCGAGGAGATGCTCCGCCACGCAACCGTCCAAGCGACCGCGCAGCTGCCGAGCCCACGCCGCACAGAGCGGCCCGGGCCAAGCACCCAATCCTCCGAGCCGAGCTACCCAAACCCCGAGATGGATCGCGAGGCGCTACGGGAATATTACCGCGGCGTTGCTCCACTGATGCTGCCGTGGGTTGCGGAGAGACCCCTTAATCTCTTTCGATGCCCCGGCCATGAGTGCTTCTTTCAGCGAAACCGCAACCACCCGCCGGCCGGCGAGACCTTCCAGCACCCGATCGAGACGATCCCGATCGAGCAGAAGAACGGCAAGGTCGAAGAGTATCTCTACGTGACCGATGCGGCTGGCATTCTTGCGGCGGTGGACGCTCATGC
>DASYWC010000137.1:0-6783 GCA_035936615.1 Allosphingosinicella sp.
TCTCCTGGTAGAGCGAGCGATCCTCCTCCCAGTCGGGCTTCACCTTGACGTGGAGGAACAGGTGGACCTTCCTGCCGAGCAGCTCCGACAGCTGCTGTCGGGCGGCCGCTCCGATTTCGCGGATTCGCGCGCCGCCCTTGCCCAGGACGATGGCGCGCTGGGTGGGGCGGCCGACCAGGATCTGCTGGTGGATCGCCACCGATCCGTCCTTTCGCTCCTCATATTTCTCGGTCTCGACGGCGCTCGCATAGGGAAGCTCGGCGTGGAGCTGGAGGTAGAGCTGCTCGCGGGTCACTTCCGCGGCAAGCATGCGATCGGTGGCGTCCGACACCTGCTCCTCCGGGAAATGCCAAGGCCCTTCCGGCACCCGAGCCGCGAGCGCAGCCTTGAGGTCCGCCACTCCGTCCCCCGTCGTCGCGGAGACCATGAAGATCTCTTCGAACGGGACCCGCTCGGAAAGCTGCGCAGTGAGGGTCAGCAGCTTCTCCTTAGGCGTGATGTCGACCTTGTTGAGGATCAGGATCTTGGGCTCGCTGCGGCCCTTCAGCGTGTCCAGCATCTCCTCGATGCGCGCGGAGAAGCCGGTCTTGGCGTCCACCACCAGCGCGATCAGATCCGCATCCTGAGCGCCTGCCCAGGCGGCGGTTACCATCGCCCGATCGAGCCGCCTCCGGGGCTCGAAGATGCCGGGCGTGTCGAGCAGCAATATCTGAGCCTCGCCCGCAATCGCGATCCCCATCAGCCGCACCCGGGTAGTCTGCGCCTTGGGGCTGACGATCGCGACCTTCTGCCCAACCAGCGCATTGACCAGCGTCGACTTGCCCGCATTCGGCGCGCCCACCACCGCAACAAGGCCGCATTTCTCGCTCACGATAATTTCTCCAGAAGCGCCTGGGCCGCGGCTTTCTCGGCCTCCTGCTTGGAAAGCCCCTCGGCGGTGGCGGTTCCGGCTCCGCTGATCTCCACTTCCACCGAGAAGCGCGGCGCATGATGAGGACCGGAGCGGCCGATCAGCCTGTAGACGGGCGGCTTGCGGTTGTTCGCCGCCGCCCATTCCTGAAGTCCGGACTTGGGGTGTTTGGGGGCCTTGTCGTGCTCGCTGACCCTGTCGCCCCACGCTCGGCGGACGAAAGCCGCGGCGGGGTCCAGTCCGGCCTCGAGGTACAAGGCCCCGATCAGAGCCTCGACCACGTCGCCGAGCACGTTGTCGCTGTCCGCCGCGCCGTCGTCCCGAGCCTGCTTGCCGAGAATGACGTGCGCCCCCGCACCCAATTGCCGGCCGACGTCCGCGCAGGTTTCGCCTGAGACCAAAGCGTTCAGCCGGTGCGAAAGCTTGCCTTCCGTCTCGTCCGGAAACAGTTCGTAGAGCCAGGTGGCGATCACGAGCCCAAGCACCCGGTCGCCGAGGAACTCGAGCCGCTGGTAGTGCGCCTCGCCCCGGCTCGAATGGGTCATCGCCCGCTCGAACAGGGCCGCGTCCCGGGGCGTGTGGCCGAGCGTCCTTTCCACCCACTGGGCAAGCGCGCTCATCAATAGGTCTTCCCGATCCGATCCCATCGGGCCGCGGAGAACCAGGTCCAGGGCTTCAGCCATTCGGCCGATCCGTCGGTCGAAAAGAAGGTGATCAGAGCCCGCCCCACCAGATGATCCGCGGGAAGGAACCCCACTCCGCCGATCTCGACCGGCAAGCGGCTGTCCTGGCTGTCGTCGCGATTGTCGCCCATCACAAAATAATGGCCTTCCGGCACCAGGAAGGCGGGCGTGTCGTCCGCAGCTCCGTTCATCTGGTCCAGAACCTCGTAGCTTTTCCCGCCGGGCAGGGTCTCCCTGTAGCGGGGGTAGGCGCAGGAAACCTTGCCGTTCGGATCCACCACCTGCCGCTTGCGCTCCGGATCCACGAAGCGGCAGGGGCTGTTCTTGGATACCGGCACCAGGAAGTCGGCGATCCGCGTCTTCGGTACGGGCTTGCCGTTGAGCATGATTTGCCCGCCGCGCATCTCGATGCTGTCACCGGGTAGGCCGATCACTCGCTTCACGTAATCCTGGCCTCCGCCCGGGTAATGGAACACCGCGATGTCGCCGCGCTCCGCCTGCGCTTCCATTACCCGCCCGTCGAAGCCGCCGAGCCCGAACGGCATGCTGAAACGCGAATAGCCGTAGGGCCATTTGGCGACGAGCAGGTAATCTCCGATCATCATCCGCGGAAGCATCGATCCCGACGGGATGTTGAACGGAGCGACGATGAACGTTCGAAGAAGCAGGGTTCCGACGAACAGCAGCAGGAGGAAACGCAAGGTCTCGCGCCGCCCGCTCTTGTCCGCCTTGGGGGCCGCGATGGCGGCCTCGCTCCGCTGCATTTCCATCGCCCGGCTCATCGCCCGGCCCAGTCCGCCGGTCAAGCAGCGCTAGGCTTTGCCGGTTTCCCCTCCTAGATAGGCCGCGCCTGACAGGGAGACGTGCCGGATGAGCGATGGATGGGATGCACTGGCGAAGGCCCAACCGAAGCAGCTTGCCGAGTTGTTCGGGGCCGAGCCGGACCGGCTGTCGCGCCTCGTCGTCGAAGAGGCCGGAATTCGCTTCGATTTCTCCAAGACGCATCTCGACTCCTCGATCGTCTCCGACTTCTGCGACCTGGCAAAGGCGCAAGGGCTCGCGGAAGCCCGGGACGCGCTCTTTTCCGGAGCCACGATCAACGTCACCGAAGGCCGCGCGGTCGAGCACACGGCCGAGCGCGGGCAGGGCAGCCCCGACAGCGTCCAGCGGGCGCAGGGCTTCCACGCCCGGATGCGCGCACTGATCGACGCGATCGAGGCCGGTGCGTTCGGCGAGATCCGCTCGATCCTCCATATCGGCATCGGCGGTTCCGCCCTCGGTCCCGACTTCGTGGTCGACGCGCTCGGGCGCGATTCGGGCCGGTATCAGGTGGCGGTGGTGTCCAACGTCGACGGAGCCGCTCTGGAGGAAGCCACCAGCGGCCTCGATCCTGCAACCACCTTGCTGGTGATCGCGTCCAAGACCTTCACCACCTCCGAGACGATGCTGAACGCCCAGTCGGCGCTTTCGTGGCTTGAGATGGGCGGAGTGGCCGATCCCTACGGCCGCGTGGTCGCACTCACCGCTTCGCCCGAAAAGGCCATCGAGTTCGGGGTGGACGAAACCCGGATCCTTCCTTTCTCGGACACCGTGGGCGGGCGCTTCTCGCTCTGGTCCTCGATCGGCTTTCCGATCGCGCTGGCGCTTGGCTGGGACGGGTTCGAGACCCTGCTCGAAGGCGCGGCCGCAATGGATCGCCACTTCCGGCTTCAGCCGCTGGACCGGAATGCGCCGGTACTCGCCGCCTTCGTCGACCGCTATTACGCCAACGTCCGCGGCGCCCAGACCCGCGCAGTCTTCGCCTATGACGAACGGCTTCGGCTGCTCCCCTCCTATCTCCAGCAGCTCGAGATGGAATCGCTCGGCAAGAGCGTGACCTTGGACGGGAAGCCGGTCGGCCGATCCACTTCGCAGATCACCTGGGGCGGGGTAGGGACCGACGCCCAGCACGCAGTGTTCCAGCTTCTCCACCAGGGCACGCACCTGGTGCCGGTCGAGTTCATCGCCGCTATCGAGCCGGAGCACGGCTTCGACTTCGCCCACCACCGCCAATTGCTCGTCAACTGCTTCGCGCAGGGAGCCGCCCTCATGGCCGGCAAGCAGTCGGACGATCCCGCCCGAAGCTACCCGGGCGACCGACCCTCCACGTCGATCCTGCTCGACCGGGTCGATCCGACCACCTTGGGAGCGCTGATCGCATTTTACGAGCACCGCACGTTCGTCAACGCCGTGCTGCTCGGAATCAACGCGTTCGACCAGTTCGGGGTGGAGCTCGGCAAGGAAATCGCCAAGTCGATCGATGCCAACTCAGAAAAGGGCGGCGGCCCCCAATTCGATCCCTCAACCGAGGCATTGATCGACCGCGCGTTCGGAAAGGGTGCCTGATGGCCGAAAGCTACGACTACGACCTGTTCGTCATCGGCGCCGGCTCGGGTGGAGTGCGGGCGGCGCGAGTCTCCGCGGCCTATGGTGCCCGAGTGGCGATCGCCGAGGAGTACCGGGTCGGCGGAACCTGCGTGATCCGCGGCTGCGTGCCCAAGAAGCTGCTCGTCTACGGCGCCCATTTCGCGGAGGACCTGCAGGACGCGCGCCGCTTCGGCTGGCAGGTGCCGGACTGCAGTTTCAACTGGCACACGCTGCGCGACAATGTGCTTGACGAAGTGGCGCGCCTTGAGGGCCTCTACACCGAAACCCTCGGCAACAATGAAGTGGAGATCTTCCACGAACGCGCCACCGTAACGGGCCCCAATGCCGTGAGGCTTGCAAGCGGCCGAACCGTGAGCGCGGGCAAGATCCTGGTCGCCGTCGGGTCATGGCCGATCATCCCGGACGTCCCCGGGGCGGAGCATGGCATCACCTCGAACGAAGTCTTCCATCTGGAGCAAATTCCGGAGCGGGTGGTAATTGCAGGCGCCGGCTACATCGCTAACGAATTCGCAGGCATCTTCCACGAGTTCGGAAGCAAGGTGGTGCTGGTCAACCGGACCGACGTGATCCTGCGCCACTATGACGAAAGCGTTCGGGACCGCCTGCTCCAGATCTCGACCACCAAAGGCATAGATTTCAAGTTCCACGCCAAGTTCCAGAAGATCGAGAAGCAGGCCGACGGCTCGCTTCTGATCAGCATGGACAATCACGACGCGATCGAAGCCGACCTTCTGCTCTTCGCCGTCGGCCGGAAACCGAACACTGCCAATCTCGGGCTGGAGAGCGCTGGGATCGAGCTTGGAAGCGACAGCTCCATCCCCGTGGACGAGGACAATCGCACCTCCTGCCCGTCCATCTTCGCGGTGGGAGACGTCACAAACCGGGTCCAGCTCACGCCCGTGGCGATCCGCGAGGGCCAGGCCTTCGCCGACACCTTCTTCGGGGATAAGCCGACGCGTGTCGACTACGACACCATCCCGTCGGCGGTTTTCAGCCACCCACCGCTTGCCGGAGTCGGCCTCACCGAAAGCGAGGCTCGAAACAAGCATGGCGCCGTCAAGACCTACACGTCCGACTTCCGCGCAATGAAGAACGTGCTTGCCGGACGGAACGAGCGGTCGCTGTACAAATTGATCGTCCACGTCGACACCGACGAGGTGCTCGGAATCCACATGATCGGGCCCGATGCCCCCGAGATCCTCCAGGCCGCCGCCATTGCCGTGAAGGCCAAGCTCAAGAAGTCCCAATTTGACGAAGTGATCGCGCTTCATCCAACAATGGCCGAAGAGCTGGTGCTGATGAAGTAAGAGAACGTCATCCCGGCGGAGGCCGGGATCTCGTGACGAGAACGCGCTTTTGCTGGCATGAGGCCCCGGCCTCCGCCGGGGCAACGGAAGGGGACAGGATCGTGCCTACTGAAGGTTACATGTCCGGCTTTGGCAGCCATTTCGCGACGGAGGCGGTACCCGGTGCGCTTCCCGAAGGGCGCAACTCGCCGCAGAAGCCGCCCTTCGGCCTTTATGCCGAGCAATTGTCCGGCACCGCATTCACCGCTCCGCGCCACGAGAACCGCCGCTCCTGGCTCTACCGTACCCGGCCGAGCGCCGAGCATCCGCCCTACGCGCCGTATCAGGGCGCGAAGCTGTTCACCGCCGCTTCGGGCGCTGACCGGCTGCCTCCAAACCGAATGCGCTGGGACCCGCTGGCCATGCCGGAGGAGCCGACCGACCTTCTCGACGGAATGGTGACGATGGTCGCCAACCGCGATCCGGCCGACCTCGAAGGAGTCGCGGTCCATGTCTACCGCGCCAACAGGGACATGGAGACACGCGCTTTTACGAACGCGGATGGGGAGATGCTGTTCATTCCCCAGATGGGCGGCCTCACGCTCCTCACCGAGATGGGCCGGATCGACCTCGAGCCGGGCGAGGTTGCGCTGGTGCCGCGCGCAGTACGCTTCCGCGTGCTTCTGCCGGACGGGGAGGCGAGGGGCTACGTCGCTGAGAACCACGGAGGCCTGTTCCGGCTGCCCGATCTCGGACCCATCGGCTCCAACGGCCTCGCCAACCCGCGCGATTTCCTCACCCCCGTGGCGGGCTTTGAGGAATGGGACGGCGAGTTCGAGCTGGTGCAGAAATATCTCGGATCGCTCTGGACCACCACGCTCGATCATTCGCCGCTCGACGTAGTCGCCTGGCACGGCAATCTCGCGCCCTGGAAGTACGACCTCAACCGCTTCAACACGATCGGAACGGTGAGCTTCGACCATCCCGATCCCTCGATCTTCACAGTTCTAACCTCTCCCAGCGACGTGCCGGGCAGAGTCAATGCCGATTTCGTCGTCTTCCCGCCGCGCTGGATGGTGGCCGAGGACACGTTCCGCCCGCCCTGGTTCCACCGCAACTTGATGAGCGAGTGCATGGGCCTCATCCATGGCGCCTATGACGCAAAGGCGGAAGGCTTCGCTCCCGGAGCCATGAGCGTCCACAACCTGATGGCCGGCCACGGCCCCGACGTCGCGAGCTGGAAGGCTGCGAGCGAGGCGGAATTGAAGCCCCACAAGATCGAGGGCACGATGGCCTTCATGGTCGAAAGCTGCTGGCCCTTCCGCCCGACTGCGCACGCGCTCGTCTGCGACGAGCTGCAAAAGGATTACGACCGGGCCTGGGGCGGCTTTCCGAAGGCCCAGCTGCCGGAGTGACAAGACCCCACTCCCCGCTCGTCCCGAGCGTAGTCGAGGGGCGCTGCCACAGACTCCTCACA
>DASYWC010000138.1:0-3865 GCA_035936615.1 Allosphingosinicella sp.
ACCCGCCGGCCGGTCGAGTTCCGTCTCCGGATTAGCGCGCGCTAATCCGCGTGCGGCCCGAAATAGCGGGTTCTGCCGCTATTTCGATAACTCGACTTGCTCGAACTCCAGCTCCACGGGCGTAGCCCGCCCGAAGATGGACACCGAGACCTTCACGCGCCCGCGGTCGAAATCGAGTTCTTCGACGATTCCGTTGAAGCTTGCGAAGGGGCCTTCGAGGACCTTGACGTTGTCGCCGATCTCGTAGTCGACGCTGACCTTGGTCTTGGGGGCGGCCTGGGCGGCTTCGTCCTTGGTGTTGAGGATCCGGGCGGCTTCCGCCTCGCTGATCGGCTGGGGCTTGCCGCTGGAGCCCAGGAATCCTGTGACCTTGGGGGTGTTCTTGACGAGGTGGTAGACGTCGTCGTTCATCGCGAGCTTGGCGAGCACGTAGCCGGGGAAGAACTTCTTGTCGGAGGTCACCTTCTTGCCGCGGCGGACCTCCGTCACCTTCTCGGTCGGGACCTCGACCGCCTCGACGAGCTGGTCGAGGCCCATCCGGGTCGCTTCCGACACGATCGAGTCGCGGACCTTGTTCTCGAAGCCCGAATAAGCGTGAATGATGTACCAGCGCGACATTGTGATCCTGTAATCCTTCTGCTCCCTCTCCCACCTTCCGGGGAGAGGGTGGGGGTGAGGGCCCTTAGCTGATGAGCGCGAGAAGCGCCTTGACGGTCGAGCTGAATACCCAGTCTACGCCGAAGAAGAAGATGCCAAGGATCGTGGTCATGATGATGACCATGATCGCGGTGGTGACCGTCTCCTTTCGGGTCGGCCAGACGACCTTCGCGGTCTCGTTCTTCACCTGGTTGAAAAAGACCCCGGGATTGACTTTGGCCACTTGGCTTCACCTTCTTTTCAAACGGCAGACACGACTTTGAAACACGCGAACGAGGCCGCAAGCCGCCGCTTCGGCCTGGCCTTTGGCAAACATAGTCTCTCCGACGCACCATCCAAGGCTTCGCACCGGGCTTGCCGGCGTTCGGAAGGATGGCAGGAGTGGAGGGACTCGAACCCACGGCCCTCGGTTTTGGAGACCGATGCTCTACCAGCTGAGCTACACTCCTAAGCCGGAGCGCCCGTCCTCTACCCGCAGGTGCGGGGGAGCGCAAGGGCTTGGGAGGCGGGGCGCGCGCGGAAGCTAGAGCAGCTTAATATGCCAGGCCGGCCCCGTCAGCGCGCGGATCGGCCGCGGCGGCGTATACCCGCTCGCTGCCGCTCCCTTGCAGCTCGACGTTCTGGTAGCGCCCGAAGCTTCCGTCGGTGGAGCCGAGCCGCCAGCCCATCGCAGCAAGCGCCTTGGCAGTGGAGTCGGGCACTCCGGTCTCGAGCCTCAGGACCCCGGTGGGGCCGAGGTCCTTGTCGTCCTCGCCCATGCTTTGAGACGAGCCCTCGTGGTGCCAGCGCGGGGCGTCGCCCGCAGCCTGAACGTCGAGGCCGTAATCCTCGCGGTTGACGATGATCTGGGTCTGGCCCTGGGGCTGCATGTCCCCGCCCATCACTCCGAACGACATCCACGGCCTTCCGCCGCGGGTGGCGAAGCCGGGGATGATGGTCTGGAACGGGCGCTTGCCCGGGCGGTACTCGTTGGGATGGCCCTCTTGAAGAGAGAAGAGCTGGCCTCGGTCCTGGAACATGAAGCCGAGGCCGTCGGCGACAAGGCCGGAGCCCATGCCGCGGAAGTTGGACTGGATCATCGACACCATCATTCCGGCTTTGTCGGCGACGCTGAAATAGGTCGTGTCCCCCTGCGAGGGCGCCTGGCCGGGCCGGACATCGGGGTTGATGCGATCCGGCCGGATCAGCTTCGCCCGCTCGGCCGCATAGGCTTTCGAGACGAGCCACTTTGCCGGCACCCGGGAGAATTCCGGATCGCCGTAATATCGGGCGCGATCTTCATAGGCGAGGCGTTTCGCCTCGGCCTGGAGGTGGATTGAGAGCGGGGACTGGAATCCTGCCGCCTTCATGTCGAACTGCTCGATCATGTTCAGCATCTGCAAGGTCGCGAGCCCCTGGGTGTTCACCCCCAGGGCATGCACCCCGACGCCGCGGTAGGTGGTCATGAACGGCTCCGTCCATTCCGAGCGGTGAGCGGCAAGGTCGGAGCGGGACAGCCAGCCGCCGATGCGCTTGAAATATGCGTCGATGGTGCGGGCGATCTCGCCCTCGTAGAAGACGCCCCGGCCTCCGGCCGCGATCTTCCTGTAAGTACGGGCAAGGTCGCGGTTGCGGAATATCTCGCCCGTGTCGGGTGCTTGTCCACCGGGAGCGAAGGTCGCGCGCGCGTTGGCGAATTCCTCGATGCCCATGTTCGGGCGGGCGAAGTTCGCCATCGCCCGCCGCATGTAATAAGCGACGACCGGCGCCACCGGCACTCCGCCCTCGGCGTAGGCGATCGCCGGTTCGAACAGCTGGGCCCATTTGAGCTTCCCGTAGCGCTGGTGAAGCTGCCACCAGGCGTCGACGGTTCCCGGCACCGAAACCGTCACTGCGCCATAGGGAGGCAGGATTCCGCCCTTTGCCCGCGAGCGCACCGTCTCCAAGCTCAGGCTCCTGGGCGACTTGCCCGAGCCGGCGATCCCCACCACCTTGGCCGCCTTGGGATCCCACAGCATGGCGTACATGTCTCCGCCAATGCCGCAAGCGGTTGGCTCGAGGAACCCGAGGCAGGCGTTGATCGCGATCGCGGCGTCGACGGCCGATCCGCCCCGCTTCAGGATCTCTATGCCGGCAAGAGTGGCGAGCGGATGCGAAGTCGCCGCCGCACCGTTGCGGCCGAAAACGGCGGACCGAGTGGTGAAGCTCGCCCCGACAGGGCGATCCCCGGGGTGCACGTCCGGATAGATTTGGGTGCCTGGAAGCTGCGGGCTGGTCGGCTCTCGAGCCACGGCGCCTTGCGCCGAAGCGCGCACGTCGAAGGTCAGGCCCGCCGCTGTCAGCGGCATGGCAGCCAGGAAGGTACGTCTTTTCATGAAAAGAACTCCGATGCGAGAGGCCGTCTTAGGCGCTGCCGGCCCCGCCGCCAACCGTGGCGAGGGGGTCAGGCCGCTATGTCGTAGGGCTGGATTTCCCCGGAGAGATAGAGGTTGCGAGCCTTTGCCCGACTGAGCTTGCCGGAGCTGGTGCGCGGAAGGGTGCGCGGGGGAACCAGCTCGACGACGCAGTTCATGCCGGTGATGGTGCGCACGCGTTCGCGGATCTCGTCCCGAAGGCGGCCCCGTTCCTCGGCATCGGAGGTGCGGCACTGGACCAGCACCGCGGGCGTCTCCTCGCCGCCGGGGGTGGTGATCGAAAAGGCCGCGATGTCGCCGGCCTTGAAGCCGGGCAGCTGCTCGACCGCCCATTCGATATCCTGCGGCCAGTGGTTCCTGCCGTTGATGATGATCATGTCCTTGGCCCGGCCGACGATGTAGAGATAGCCGTCCGAAAGGTACCCCATGTCGCCCGTGTCCAGCCATCCGTCGTCGCTGAGGCAGGCCCTGGTCGCCTCCTCGTCCCGGAAGTAGCTGTGCATGATCGACGGACCGCGGGCGAAGACCTTGCCGATCGCACGTTCCGGAAGGGTCCCGTTCTCCTCGTCCCGGATTGCGATCTCCATGTCGCGGACCGCCTTGCCGCAGTTGACTATCGCCCGGAAACGCTGCGGCTGATCCTGGTCGGCCGAGTCTCCGCCGGCGAGCAGGTTCTCCTCGACGAGCTCGACGACGATCCCTTCGCCCGGAGGCATGATCGACACGGCGAGAGTCGCTTCGGCAAGGCCGTAGCTTGGAAGGAAGCTCTTCGCGCTGAACCCGGCGGGTCCGAAGGCATCGACGAAGGCCTGCAT
>DASYWC010000139.1:0-8849 GCA_035936615.1 Allosphingosinicella sp.
CTCATCGGAACGCCTTTATTGCGGCAAAGTGAGGAGGGCCAGCATCAGGCGGCCTTCCCCTTCAGCTTCGCCTCCGCCTTTGCAGCGACCTCGGCTTCCGCCTCGGCGCGGCTCTCGCCCTTTGCCTTGGCTGCCGCTTGCACTTCCGCCTCCGCCTTCGCTTCTTCCTCAGGAAGCGCTTCGTGAAATTCGACCAGCCCCCGCTCGGCTGCGGAGAGGTATTTCCCAGCCCGAGGGAGGTCTTTTTCTCCAAGCGCACCGGCGTCCTTTGCAGCTTCGATGAGGGCCGGGTGGACGTAGGACTTCCGGCTGATGGCCGGCGTGTTGCCGAGCGCTTCGGCGACCGGCTCCATCACGCTCTTGAGCTTGATCCGCCCGCTCTCGGCCCGCTTCATCATCTCCTCGAAGGCGATGACGCTCGCACCCCAGGTGCGGAAGTCCTTGGCGGTGAAGTCGCCGCCCATCGCCTCCTTGATATAGGCGTTGACGTCGCTCGAGGTGACGGGGCGGACCTCGCCGTCATCGTCGCGGAACTCGAACAGATGCTGGCCGGGAAGGTCCTGGGTCCGCTTGGCGATGCGGGCGAGGTTCCGGTCGGTGACGGTCACCTCGCGTTTGACGCCGTGCTTGCCGTTATAGGTGAGCCTGAGCTTGCCTCCTTTGAACTTGGCGTGGCGGTTTCGAAGGGTGGTCGCTCCGAAGCTCTTGTTATCCTCGGCATATTCCTCGTTCCCGACCCGCATCTGAGTCGTATCGATCAGCCTCACCACCGCCGCCAGCACCGTCTCGGGGTTGAGCGAGCGGCCCTTTATGTCCTCCTCCACCTTCTTTCGAAGCTTCGGAAGCGCGCGCCCGAACGCTGCCAGCCGCTCGTACTTGCGGCTTTCCTGCTGCTCGCGGAAGCCCGGATGATAGCGATACTGCTTTCGCCCCTTGGCGTCGTATCCGACCGCCTGGATATGACCGTTCGGGTCCGGGCAGAACCAGCAGCGCTCGTATGCGGGCGGAAGGCCGATGCCGTTCAGCCGGTCGATCTCGTCGCGGTCGTTGATCCGGTTGCCCTCGGAATCGAAATACTGCCAGTACCGTCCCCGGCGCTTTCGGGTGATGCCGGGGATGAGGCTGTCGTCGACATAGTTGAGCATGGCCGGCAAGAGACTCTCCGCGCCGCCGCTTCGTTCCGCACTAGCCCTCCTCAACGGTAAGGGCCTCCAGGCTTATTCGCACCAGCGGCCCGTCTGCCCCTGGCGAGGTGGATCGGGAAACGACCCCGATGTCGGCCAGGACGTGATCGCGAAGGTCGAACTCCCGCTCCGCCAAGCCGTCCAGGAACAGGTCGGCCGAGGCCTCCGCCCCTTCACCTTCGGTCGTGAAGGTGAGCTCGTGGCGCACGCCTGCAAATGTCGCGCTCACCCAGCTTCGGCTGCGTATCTCCTCCACTCGAAAGGTAACGAAGGTAACGCTAATGGCATCGATAAGCGCGGTGGTGGCGTCGGTCATTGGCTTTGCTCCATTCGGTCGAGATAGTCGGCTACGCGGCGGGCGGTGGTTGGGCGTGGCTCGCGGCCGTCCCGCAGGTCGAAGACGAACCGCGGATCGCCCAGAGCCTGCCGCCCGAAGGTGGTCGGGGCAGTGCCGCTGAAGCGCAGGTAGCGCTCGATCCGGCGAAGCAACGGGTACATTTTTGCGACTCCTCGACTCGGGCGTGTTCCTGTATTGTTCTTCATCCAAGGGCATTTCCTATTTGTCTAGGAAAATTCCTATGCTATGAATCCGAAATGGCTGAAGCCGATGCACGCGCGGCGCTCGAGCGCCTGATCGAGGAGAGGGGGGAGGATTATTCCGCCTTGTCGCGGCTGATTGGGCGCAACGCGGCCTATGTGCAGCAATATATCAAGCGTGGCACGCCCAAGCGCCTGGCGGAGGAAGACCGGCGGATCCTTGCGCGCTACTTCGGGGTCTCCGAGCAGGTCCTGGGAGGCTCCGCCCATGCTCCCTCCGCGGATCAGGTCGCCGTCCCGCGCCTTGATGTGGTTGCCTCAGCAGGCCCGGGCGCGCTCCCGGGGGAGGAGAGGCCGCAGTCGCATGTCGGATTCGACCGTAAGTGGCTTCGAGGCCTCGGCGCCGGCGACGGCAGGCAGCTCTCGATGATCCGGGTGGTCGGCGATTCCATGGCCCCCGCTCTCGTCGACGGCGACGAGATACTGGTGGACCGAAACGACGGGGTGAGCCGGCTTCGGGACGGCATCTACGTCCTGAGGCGCGACGACTTTTTGATGGTGAAGCGGCTGTCGCCCGACCCGTCGGGACGGCGGGTCGCCATCGTCAGCGACAACGCCAATTATCCGAGCTGGCCGGGCTACGATCTCTCGTCGATCGACATCGTCGGCCGGGTCGTCTGGTGCGGACGCAAGCTGTAGCGAAGGCGGCTCAGCGGCGATCCTTCACCCAGACGAGAGCCAGAAGCCCAACCCCGATCGCAAGCCCAACGAGAAAGCCGATGCTCGGCTGCCCAAGCAGGCCGCCGATCAACACTCCAGCGACGATCGCCAGGGCGAGAAGGGAGCCCCCGGCCTTGGGAGCGCGATCGGTGGGAGGAGAAGCCATGCCGCTCCATGACAGGTCCTGACCGAGGTTGCCAGCGCCGGGCGTGTGGCACGAATGTCCGCTTTCGACCCAAAGCAGACATTCAACTCCGCTGTTTACCGGATGAGGGAGAGCGGTTCTAAGGTGTTAGCCCGATCCGCGCGCACTGCTATGCTTGAGTGGCAGGGGACGCGGGCAAACGCTTCGGCACGAGCTTCGCCCGGACGAGACGCTTCTGGTCACGCTCGTTACTTATGGCGACGCCGCGCCGGAGAAAGTTGTAGCCGAGCACCAGGTTCCAGCGTTCGGCCGGTGTCGCGGATCGAGCGAGGGAAATTTTGGCGGAGGCGACCGGCGGAGCTGCAGGGTGTTGAGTGGCTGGTCTGACCCTCAGGCTGCGAGCCCCGGTCGAACCACGATCATTGCGAAGAGCAAATTGCGTTCATCACACCGGATGACAAGGTGGGAGTGTTTGCACTGCCGTCGCTCAACAGCTGCAGCACCCGCCAAGCGGAGGAAGCCAGGGGTGTGTTTCGGCAGGTGTTGGCATCCTTTCCCTGCTCAGAAGCGGCTGGTATTGCCTTCGACACACAAGAGCTCATCATTGATGGGGACAACCGGTGAGTCGCGGTCGAAGGGGACCGGACGTGAAGGCGAAATTGCTCTGCGTTGGAGTTCTGGCTTTAGCAGTTTGCGGCTGCCGTGAGGGCGGCTCTAGTGCGGCTCCAGTTGAGCCGCCCGTCACTCCACCGATTACTACTCCCCCACCGCCCCCTCCGCCCCCGCCCCCGCCCCCGCCGCCGCCGACGCAGAACACCAGCCTGCGCAACTTGGTCGCCAGCGAGAGCTTCGCGAACTTCGGCGCGCTCCTTGCAGCGGATCCGCCGCTGCACAGTCCAATATCGAACCGCAGGGTAACGGCGACCGATCCGGCACCGATCACGTTCGCTTATGACGCGCCTTCGCGCAGCTATTCGATAGTAGCTGGCCCACACAGCACAACCTACGGTCCGGCACAGTTGCAGAACTTCGGACACCCGCTGGCGGTCCGGTATCAGCATGGTCCGAACGACATCCTCTTCTTCGAGCGACAGGTCCAGGACGGCGCGATCGAGCTTCTCTACGTCGCCTACGGCTTCTGGGCGATCGAGGCCCAAGGCACCTATTTCGTTCACGGGATTGCGACGCCACCCGCACAATTGCCGACCGCCGGCAGCGGGAACTACCGGTTGGACGGCTTCGCCCGATTGGCTGATGATAGCCGGGTGCGGGAGGTGACGCTGGGGCTAAGGGATGTGAATCTGGGCGCACCCGGGCCAATCATTCGGGTGGATTTCGCGACCAGAGCCGTGTCGGTGTCGGTGGTCTTCAACGAGATCGGCGAGACCCGCGGCACCGGCACATTCGACGGTGCCACCGGAATATTCCAGGTGCCCCTCTCCGGCGGAAATTATTCAGGGGTCTTCCGTGGGCGCTTCTTCGGCCCGAACGCGATCAAGGCCGGGGGCTCTGTCACTCTTAGGAACAACAGCGGGGATGCTCTGGTCGCCTCCCTCGCCGGCAAGAGCGTAAGCTGACGCAAGTGGTAGCCGAAGAGAGACGCGGCATCGCTGCTTAATCTGCCGAACCGGCCTTCTCCCACGCTATCCGCAGATGGCTCGGCTCGGGTCGCTCACGACCAAGCGGCCGGCGTTGTGTGTGCTGAGTGCATGGTGGCATGATCAAGCGCCACGAGCCTTACCGCAGCGCGAATGTCCCCTTTCCCCCGCTAGCGGACATCCCATCGTGGGGCAGTGACGTTGCCGATCAGGCGTTCGGAGCGCCGTCGCGGGGACGATAAGGGCACTGGCGCTTCATGGCCGCCGCTCCCCCTCTTCACGATTGCGGATGCGGTGCTGCATGTGCTGAATAGGAGCGCCTGCGGTCTCGCGCGGGCGAGGCCTCTTTGCGTCCCCACCTTCCGGAGGATCCGACTTGATGGAAACCGGCGTCATCCTCTCGCTCGCCGCTTATTTCGCCGGCATGCTCGGGATCGGGCTGTGGGCCTGGAAGAAGTCCACCGGCGACGTCGAGGGGTACCTGCTCGGCGGGCGCGGGCTGAGCCCGGCGGTGGCGGCTTTGTCCGCGGGCGCTTCGGACATGTCGGGGTGGCTCCTGCTCGGGCTTCCGGGCGCTGCCTATGTGGCCGGCCTCAGCGCCTCCTGGATCGCGATCGGCCTCTTCATCGGCGCTCTTGCCAACTACATCATCGTCGCTCCGCGGCTTCGGGTTCATACCGAGCGAACCGGCGACTCCATCACCATCCCGCAATTCTTCGAGAACAGGTTCGAGGACCGGAGCCATGCGCTTCGGGTGATCGCTTCGGTCGTGATCATCATCTTCTTCACGCTCTACACCTCGGCCGGGATCGTCGCCGGCGGGAAGCTGTTCGAGAGCGCCTTCGGAGCCGATTACGCGCTCGGCCTCTGGATCACCGCCGGAGTGGTGGTGGCCTACACGATGTTCGGAGGCTTCCTTGCGGTCAGCCTCACCGACTTCGTCCAGGGCTGCATCATGTTCGTGGCGCTCGTCCTCCTGCCGCTTGTCGCCTTCGGCCAGCTCGGAGGAGAATTCACCGGAGCGCTGGAGGCGGCCAAGCCGGGCGCGTTCGACATCATGGCCGACCTCACCGCGCTGGCGATGATCTCGTCGCTCGCCTGGGGCCTGGGCTATTTCGGCCAGCCGCACATCATCGTCCGCTTCATGGCGGTGCGCTCGGTCCGCGACGTTCCGGCGATGCGCAACATCGGAATGACCTGGATGGGGGTGGCGCTGATCGGAGCGCTCGCCACCGGCCTGGTGGGCGCCGCCTACGTGGCTCGAACCGGGGCGCCCCTCAAGGATCCGGAGACGATCTTCATCCTCCTGTCGGACGTGCTGTTCGACCCGCTGATCACCGGCTTCCTGCTCGCTGCCCTGCTTGCGGCGATCATGAGCACGATTTCATCGCAGCTGCTGGTTTCGTCCAGCTCGCTGACAGAGGACTTCTACCGGATCTACCTTCGCCGGGACGCGGGCCAGGGCGAGTTGGTGACCGTCGGGCGGCTCTGCGTGCTCATCGTCGCACTGGTGGCGATCTGGCTCGCCTACGATCCGGAGAACACCATCCTCGGCCTCGTCGCCAATGCCTGGGCCGGCTTCGGAGCCGCCTTCGGACCGCTGGTGATCCTGTCGCTGACCTGGAAGCGGCTCACCCGCAACGGGGCGCTCGCGGGTATCGTCGTCGGAGCGGCGACCGTCCTGTTCTGGATCTACGCTCCGGTGCTTGGCGGCGGAGCCGCATTGAGCAGCATCGTCTACGAGATCGTCCCGGGCTTCGTCCTGGGAGGCCTCGCGGCGATCCTGGTCAGCCTGGCCGGTCCGCGTCCCCCCGAGAGCGTTCTGCGCACCTTCGACGAAAGCGACGCGGAGTACCGCGCCGCTTCCGGCCAGCGAA
The DNA here is from genome assembly GCA_035936615.1 of Allosphingosinicella sp. Classification (GTDB taxonomy): domain Bacteria; phylum Pseudomonadota; class Alphaproteobacteria; order Sphingomonadales; family Sphingomonadaceae; genus Allosphingosinicella. The sequence continues at coordinate 6,062 of DASYWC010000139.1, forward strand.
GTTAGCCCGAATAGTACATGTCGTATTCGACCGGGCTCGGGGTCGTCTCCCAACGCATGACCTCGGGCCATTTGGTCTCGACATAGGCGTCGATCTGATCGTCGGAGAAGACGTCGCCCTTGGTGAGGAAGGCGCGGTTCTTGTCGAGTTCGTTCAGAGCCTCGCGAAGAGACCCGGCGACGGTGGGGACGTTGACCAGCTCGGCGGGCGGAAGGTCGTAGAGGTTCTTGTCCATCGCCTCGCCCGGGTGGATCCGATTCTGGATCCCGTCGAGGCCCGCCATCACCAAGGCGGCGTAGGCGAGATAGGGGTTGGCGAGCGCGTCGGGGAAGCGGCACTCGACGCGCTTGGCCTTTTCGCCGGTGCCGTAGGGGATCCGGCAGGAGGCGGAGCGGTTGCGGCTGGAGTAGGCGAGCAGAACCGGCGCCTCGAAGCCCGGAACCAGGCGCTTGTAGCTGTTCGTGGTGGGGTTGGTGAAGGCGTTCAGCGCCTTCGCATGCTTGATGACGCCGCCGATAAAGAAAAGCGCCATCTCCGACAGGCCCGCATAGCCGTTGCCGGCGAAGAGCGGCTTGCCCTTGCTCCAGATGGAGAGATGGGTGTGCATTCCCGAGCCGTTATCCTGGGCGATCGGCTTGGGCATGAAGGTGGCCGTCTTACCGTAGGCATGGGCGACCATGTGGACCACGTATTTGTAGATCTGCATCCGGTCGGCGGTCTCGACGATCTCGCCGAACGTCATTCCGAGCTCGTGCTGCCCCGCGGCCACCTCGTGATGGTGCTTGTCCATGGGGAGGCCCATTTCGAGCATCGTCGAGACCATCTCGCCCCGGATGTCGACTGCGCTGTCGACCGGAGCGACGGGGAAGTAGCCGCCCTTGGCGCGGGGGCGGTGGCCCTGGTTGCCGACGTCGTATTCGCGCCCCGTATTGGTCGGAAGCTCGATGTCGTCGATCCGGAAGTAGGACGTGTTGTATCCGTCCTCGAAGCGAACGTCGTCGAACATGAAGAATTCGGCTTCCGGCCCCACATAGATGGTGTCGCCGATGCCGGTGGTCTTGAGATAGGCTTCGGCCCGCTTTGCAGTGCTCCGCGGGTCGCGGGCGTAAAGCTCCCCCGTGCCCGGGTCGACGACGTCGCAGAATAGGATCATCATCGGAGTGGCGCTGAACGGGTCGACGTAGACCGCGTCGAGGTCCGGCTTCAGGATCATGTCGGACTCGTTGATCGCCTTCCACCCTTCGATGGACGAGCCGTCGAACATGAAGCCGTCGCTCAGCTGGTCCTCGTCCACCACTCCGGCGCACATGGTGAGGTGCTGCCACTTGCCTCTGGGATCGGTGAATCGAAGATCCACCCACTCGATCTCCTGCTGGTTGATCATGTCGAGAATTTTCGCCGGATCGTTCGCCACTGCCGCGCCTCTTTCGTTTGGTGTCCTGCAAGCGACTCGTCCGCCGAGCCGTGGCCCGACCTTTCGGCAATCGGGGGCAGCGGGGCTAGAGCGATTGGTCCGGCGGTGAATAATTCACGTTCAGAACTGGCGGCGCTGGGCGGCGATCAGCATCCTCAGAAGCATCGCGACGGGACGCGGGACCCCGACCTTTCCCTCGAGCCACAGGCTCACCGCGGACCTGGAGACTCCGATCGCGGAGGCGAGGTCGGCCTGGGTCTTGTAGCCCAGCGTTCGCATCGCCGTCCGAAGCTCTTCGGGCGACATCGAGGCCAAGCGAGCGTCATCCACGGCGGCGGGGCCTCAGGGGCGGGTCAGATCGCGTCCGAGCCTCTTTCACCGGTCCTGATCCGAAGCGCCTCCTCGACCGGCACGACGAAGATCTTGCCGTCGCCGATCCGGCCGGTGCGGGCCGCGTTGGCGATAGCCTCGACGACACGTTCGGCGAGCTCATCCTCCACCACCACTTCAAGCTTCACCTTGGGAAGGAAGTCGACGATATATTCGGCGCCGCGGTACAGCTCCGTGTGGCCCTTCTGGCGGCCGAAACCCTTGGCTTCGGTGACGGTGATCCCCGACACTCCGACTTCGTGAAGAGCCTCCTTCACCTCGTCCAGCTTGAACGGCTTAATCACCGCTTCGATCTTCTTCACGCGAATCCCCTTGCTTCGCCGCCGCAGGACCAGCCTATCGGCGATGGACAGCCGTGCAAGCAACCAAATCCGGCCGCCGCGAGGGCCGCGAGGGCGCTGACGGACCGCGTTTACAGAATTTACTTATCCTGCCAATATCATAGCCGAGGGGGGAGGTGGATTATGGCAAACCACCACGTCTTCGAGTTGATTCACACGATAAGTTCCGCCGTCACTTCACCCGACGGCTGGAGCGGCGCCCTTGCGCGCCTCAGCGATGCAACCCGCGGCTCCGTCGTCCTGATCGGGACCACTCCCAGGAGCGGCGGGCAGTTCCACCTTTCCGCCCACGGCGTGGACCAATCCGCCCTCGGGCTGATCAACGGTCCGCTTGCCACGGCGGAGGCCAATCCGGTCTTCTCGACGGTGAGCCGCCTGCTTCGCGAAAGTGGCGGCGGGATTCAGTTCAAGCCGGTAGTCCTGAGCTCGGTGGTGCCCGAGAAGGTGCTCCTGGAAAGCTCTGTGTTCGCAGAAGCGCTTGGTCCTTCCGGAGTGCGCCACCCGATGACGGTCGTCCTGGAGGCCAGCAACGAGCGGGCGATCAGCCTTACGCTTGGGCGCGGTGCCGCGGCTGGGGACTTCAGGACAGAAGAGGTCGAGCTCCTGGCACAGGTGGCGCCGCACCTTCACTGCGCTCTCACCG
>DASYWC010000140.1:0-5155 GCA_035936615.1 Allosphingosinicella sp.
GACCTCACATGCGCCCCTCGACTACGCTCGGGACGAGCGGGTGGGGCGAGGCTTGCACTAGCGCCCCGTGAACCTCGGCGGCCGCTTCTCCATGAAGGCGGCCACTCCTTCCTTGTAGTCGTGGCTCATTCCGAGTTCGCGCATTGCGTCGCGCTGGAGGTCCAGTTCCTGGTCCAGGCTGTGGCCCCAGCTTTGGCGGATCATGCGCTTGATCGCTGCGAGGCCTCGGGTTGGAGCGGATGCGAAGCGGGCTGCGAGGGCGTCCACCTCGGCGTCCAGTGCCTCGTCTTCTACCGCCTTCCAGATCAGGCCCCATTCGGCGGCGCGCCCGGCCGGCAAGGGCTCGGCGGTGAGGGCGAGGCCCAGGGCACGGGCCTGGCCGACGAGGCGGGGCAGGACCCAGGTTCCGCCGCTGTCGGGGATCAGGCCGATGCTTGCGAACGACTGGATGAACTTGGCCGATTTGGCGGCGATAACGATGTCGCAGGCGAGGGCGATGTTGGCTCCGGCTCCGGCGGCGACTCCGTTGACACGAGCGATGACTGGAAGGGGCAGGGAGGTGAGGCGGCGGATCAGCGGGTTGTAGTAGGTCTCCACGGAATGGCCGAGATCGACGCTTTGACCGGGAGCGACGGCCCGGTCGTTGAGATCCTGGCCTGCGCAGAAGCCCCGGCCGGCGCCGGTTAGGACGAGGACTCGGGCGTTAGCGAGGTTGCCGAGCGCGTCGGCGACTTCCTCGTGCATCTGGACTGTGAAGCTGTTGAGGCGGTCGGGGCGGTCGAGGGTCAGGCGGGCGATGTCGTTTTCAACGCCGAACTGGATGGTCTCGTAGTTCATCGGGTCGCTCTAACGTTGGAGCGGGGCAGAGGAAAGACTCCCTCTCCCGTGGGGAGAGGGTTGGGGTGAGGGGGTACGATGTCGGAGGATAGTCGTTGATATCCCATCCCCTCACCCAACCCTCTCCCCACGGGAGAGGGCTTTTTGCGGCGGGGTTCTTCAAGTAGAGCGCGGCTGACCAGCGGAGACATCTCATGACCGAAGCCTTTATCTGCGATGCGGTGAGGACGCCGATCGGGCGTTATGCGGGCGCGCTTTCCTCGGTTCGGGCGGACGATCTTGCGGCGATTCCGATTAAGGCGCTGGTGGACCGCAATCCGGGAGTGGACTGGGAGGCGCTGGATGACGTGATCCTGGGCTGCGCCAACCAGGCGGGCGAGGACAATCGCAACCTGGCTCGGATGGCGGGGCTGCTCGCCGGGCTGCCTCACAAGTCGGGCGGAGTGACGCTCAACCGGCTTTGCGGATCGGGAATGGACGCGGTGACGATGGCTGCCCGGGTGATCCGGGGAAGCGAGGCGGACCTTGTGATCGCCGGGGGATCGGAAAGCATGAGCCGGGCTCCGTTCGTCATGGCCAAGGCGACCAGCGCGTTCGACCGGAATGCCGAGATGTACGACACCACGATCGGCTGGCGCTTCGTCAATCCGAAGATGAGGGGTGCCTATGGCGACGACACCATGCCTTCGACCGCCGAGAACGTGGCGCAGGAGTTCCAGATCAGCCGCGAGGACCAGGACGCATTCGCGGTTCGAAGCCAGGACAAGGCTGCCGCGGCTCAGGAGAATGGGCGGCTTGCGGCCGAGATCGTGGCAGTCGAGATCCCGCAGCGCAAGGGCGACCCGCTGGTGGTCGACAGGGACGAGCACCCGCGCAAGACCAGCGTCGAGGCGCTTTCGAAGCTGAAGCCGATCGTTCGGGCGGACGGCACCGTGACTGCGGGCAATGCGTCGGGCGTTAATGACGGAGCGGCGGCGATGATCATCGCTAGCGAGGAAGCGGCTAAGAGGCTCGGGCTTACTCCGCGGGCGCGGATCCTCGGCGGAGCGGTGGCGGGCGTGGAGCCGCGGATCATGGGCATCGGCCCGGCCCCTGCTTCGAGGAAGCTGCTCGACCGGCTCGGGCTGAAGGTCTCCGAGATGGACGTCATCGAGCTGAACGAGGCCTTCGCTGCTCAGGGGCTTGCGGTGATGCGGGAGCTTGGGCTTGCCGACGATGCGCCGCACGTGAACCCCAACGGCGGCGCCATCGCTCTGGGCCATCCGCTCGGTATGTCCGGCGCACGGCTCGCAATGACGGCTACGGAAGAACTTCAGCGCACCGGCGGACGTTATGCCCTGTGCACCATGTGCATTGGCGTCGGCCAGGGAATCGCCTTGGCTATCGAACGAGTCTGAGGAGGAACGGATGGACCGGGTAACCGACTGGAGCGCTGCAGGCGAGGCCGAGCTCGATGGAGTCATCGAATTGCGCCGGGCGATCCACGCCGACCCGGAGATCGGCCTCGACTGCCGCCGAACCACCGACAAGATCAAGCGCGCACTGGAAGGCCTGCCGCTCGAATATCGTGAGGGACCTTCGACAAGCGGCCTTGTCGCAATCCTTCGGGGCGGCGGCGACAACGGCCGGGCAGTGCTTCTGCGCGGAGACATGGACGCCCTGCCGATGCAGGAGGAGACTGGCCTGCCGTTCGCCTCCAAGGTGCCGGGAGCGATGCACGCCTGCGGCCACGACAGCCACACGGCGATGCTGGTCGGAGCCGCGCGAGCGCTCTCGGCCCGGCGCGACGAGCTTCCGGGCACGGTGGTCTTCATGTTCCAGCCGGGCGAGGAAGGCTATCACGGCGCTCGCTTCATGATCGAGGACGGACTTCTGGACGACGTCTTGCCGGGGCGCCGGCCCGACGCGGCGTTCGCTCTCCACATCTGGCCGAACATCGCAACCGGCGTCGTCGCGGGAAGGGAGGGCCCTTTGCTCGCGTCGGCCGATACGCTCAGCGCGACGATCACCGGCAAGGGCGGGCATGCGGCAATGCCGCACGAGAGCCTCGATCCGATCCCCGTCGCGTGCGAGATCGTGACCGCTCTCCAGACCCTGATCGCACGCACTGTGCCGGTCACGGATCCGGCGGTGCTTTCGGTCACCAAGATCAGTGCGGGCACCGCCCACAATATCGTTCCGAGCACTGCCGAGTTGTTGGGGACGCTTCGGACTCTTTCGGAGGAGCGGCGAACTACGCTGCAGGCTGCGTTCGCGCGGGTCGTGGAGAATGTCGCTGCCGCGCACGGGCTCACCGGCGAGGCAAAGGTGGAAGAGGGCTATCCGGTGACCCACAACGATCCTCGCGCGACCGAGCTGGCGCGGCGGTGCGCCCGTGAGATCGTCGGCGAGGAGTCCTGGAGGGAGCTGCCGGCGCCGATCATGGGAGCGGAGGATTTCGCTTACGTGCTTCGCGAGATTCCCGGCGCAATGGCGATCCTCGGAACCGCGCCGAAGGGCAGCGATCCCGAGACCAATCCGCCGCTCCACAACACGCGCATGATTCTCGACGAGGAGACGATGGCGAAGGGCGTGGCTCTCCACTACGCCTTTGCCGAACGCTTCCTGACCAGCGGATTCGACTGAGAGGTTGAACCAGGCGGCGCCGCCAGCCGTTTGCTCCAGTGCGTGCCGGCCATTCATTGACCGCTCGGTCGGTTAATGATAGGGTGATCGGCCTGGGAGCAGAGCCATGTACACGACCGAATTGCAGAAGACGAAGCGAGTCGAGAACCTCGAGGATCCTCAGAAGCTCGCAGCTTTCGAGGCTCGGGTGGCCGCGGACGAGTTTATCGAGCCCAAGGACTGGATGCCCGAGGCCTATCGGCGGACGCTCACCCGGCAGATATCGCAGCACGCGCACAGCGAGATCGTGGGGATGCTTCCGGAGGGGAATTGGATTTCGCGAGCCCCTTCGCTCCGGCGCAAGGCAATCCTGATCGCCAAGGTGCAGGACGAGGCCGGACACGGGCTTTACCTCTATTCGGCGGCCGAGACGCTTGGAACCAGCCGCGAGGAGATGATCGAGGCGCTGCACTCGGGCAAGGCCAAGTACTCGACCATCTTCAACTATCCGACGCTGACCTGGGCGGACATCGGAGCGATCGGCTGGCTGGTCGACGGAGCGGCGATCATGAACCAGGTGCCGCTCCAGCGCACGTCCTACGGGCCCTATGCGCGGGCGATGGTTCGGGTGTGCAAGGAGGAAAGCTTCCACCAGCGTCAGGGCTACGAGATCATGATGCATATGGCCGCCGGAACGGACGAGCAGAGGCGGATGGCGCAGGATGCTCTGAACCGCTGGTGGTGGCCCTCGCTGATGATGTTCGGGCCGCCGGATGCCGACAGCCCCAATACCGAGCAGTCGATGCGCTGGCGGATCAAGCGGGACACCAACGACGAGCTTCGCCAGAAGTTCGTCGATATCACCGTGCCGCAGGCGGATGCGATCGGGCTCAAGGTGCCGGACCCTGATTTGAAGTGGCACGAGGAGAAGGGCGGCTACGATTTCGGAGCGATCGATTGGGACGAGTTCTACGCGGTGGTGCGGGGCGAGGGCCCTGTCGCCAAGGAGCGGATGAAGGCCAGGCGCGAGGCCTGGGAGAGCAATGCCTGGGTTCGCGAGGCTGCCGATGCCTATGCTGCGAAGCGGATGCGAAAGGCTGTAGCGGCATGAGCACTCAGCGTCATCCCGGCGGAGGCCGGCAGCTCAGGACAAGATGTCACAGCGGGTCCCCACGAGACCCCGGCCTCCGCCGGGGTGACGTATCATGAGCAAGGACTGGCCGCTTTGGGAGGTGTTCGTCCGTTCCAAAGGCGGGCTCTCGCACCGGCATGTGGGGAGCGTCCACGCGCCCGACGCCGACATCGCGGTCCGGCATGCGCGCGACACCTATACCCGGCGGATGGAGGGGGTGAGCCTTTGGGTGGTGCCCTCGGCGTCCATCGTTGCTTCCGATCCGGCCGAGGACGGGCCGATGTTCGAGCCTGCGGAGGACAAGATCTACCGGCACCCGACCTTCTACGACATCCCGGAAGGGATCACGCATATATGAGGGGGCGCGCCTCTGGTTCCTCCCCAGCATTCGCTGGGGAGGGGGACCACCCGATGGGTGGTGGAGGGGTAGTTGCTGAGTCCACGGCAGTTACCCCTCCACCGCCTTGCAGGCGGTCCCCCTCCCCACGAAATCGTGGGGAGGATATTTAGTGCCTGCGCTTCCGCCTATTCGGCCGGAGGATGAGGCTCGGGCGCAGGGGGGCGAAGGCGGGGGCGCTTTCG
>DASYWC010000141.1:0-25502 GCA_035936615.1 Allosphingosinicella sp.
GATCGAAGCCGAGACGGGCGAGAAGCCGACCCTCTCCACCTCCGGAGGCACGTCGGACGGGCGCTTCCTGATCGCCTTGTGCCCCGTCGTCGACTTCGGACTTCCAAACGCCACCATGCACAAGCTGGACGAGGCTGCCTCGGTGGACGACTTGCGCAAACTCCAGGCGATCTACGCCCGGATCATCCGTTCGGCGCTGGGCTGATCAGGCGCTCCGGCTAAGCTTCGGGCTTCGGCCGCCAACCCAGCGGAAGAATTCCGCCTCCGCCATAGGCGGCGCGAAAGCGAAGCCCTGGAAGGTGTCGCACCCGATGGCTCGAAGCACCTCGATCTGGGCTTTCCGCTCGACGCCCTCTGCAAGGACTTCGAGGCCCAGGCCGTGGATCAGGTGAATGACCGCGGCCACGATCGTCCGGGCGCTTTCCGACACGTCGACATCGTTCACCAGCGAACGGTCAAGCTTCACCCTGTCGAGCGGGATGTCCTTCAGCCGCGCGAGGTTGGAGTAGCCGGTGCCGAAGTCGTCGATCGCGATCGAGACTCCCTCCAGCCGAAGGGCGGCGAGCTCGTCGATCACCGCCGGGCTGCAGCGCATTGCGGCGGTCTCGGTCAGCTCCAGCTCCAGGAGCCAGGGTGGCGAGCCCGAACGCTGCATTGCTTCACGAAGGCGCGGGAAGAATCGTGGCCGATCGAGCTGGCGCGGGCTGACGTTGAAAGTCAGCCGGTGAGTCATCCCCCAGTCGCGCCAGCGCCCAAGCGCCGTCGCCACCTCGTCCACGACCCAGTCGCCGATTGCCAGGATGAGAGTGCTCTCCTCGGCGATTTCGATGAAGTCGCCGGGCCCTTTCGTCCCTTCCGTGGGATGGTCCCACCGCAGCAGCGCCTCGCCGCCCACGACTTCGCCCGTCCGGGCGCAGAGCTGGGGCTGATAGACCAGCGCGAACTCGTCCCCGGCAAGCGCCTCGCGAAGCGCCTTTTCCGTATTGCCCTTGTGGTTGAAGGCCGCGGCGAGCGGCCTGTCGTAGAGACAGAGCTGCGAGCGGCCGCTGCGCTTTGCATGATACATGGCGATATCGGCCGCCTTCATCAGGCTGGCGAGATCGGCGCCATGATCCGGACCCAGGGCCACCCCGATCGAGGCTCCAATGGCCACGCTCTGTCCGCCGTACTGGAACGGCTCGGAGAGTGCCGCAAGGGCGTGGCCACCGACACGGACCCCGTCCTGCGCATTTTCCACGGACGGGAACAGCAAGGTGAATTCATCGCCTGCAAGGCGCGCTATCACGGGTGCCGGCTTTTGGCGGTCCCGTGCCTCCGCCTTGACGACGTCCCGCAAGCGATCGGCGACCATCGCGAGCATCTGGTCCCCATGAGCGTGGCCCAGGCTGTCGTTCACCTGCTTGAACCCATCGAGGTCGATGAACAGCAACGCCACCTGCTCATCCGCCCGCCGCGCCTTCATGACGCGTTCCCCCTCGCGCTTGAAGTGGACTCGGTTTGGAAGCGAGGTGACCGAGTCGTAGTATGCCGCGGCATGGATGCCGTCGAGCCTCGAGCGGACCTGCTCGAACAACCTGTCCACCGCCGAAGCGAGCTCCGGCATGTTCCTCTTCACCGCATCGGGGGCAGGCGAGCTGAAATCACCTGTGGACACGGCCAGGAGGCGCTCGATCAGCGCCGCGAGCGCGGGATCGTGGCCGGACCCGGTCCGCTCGGACGCGATCCCCACACATATCAGAACGAAAGCGCCGATCGCCAGTGCAGCGAGGATCTTCTGGTGGGGGTCCTCAAGGAGGAGAAGGGCCATCAGCGCCAGGACGAAGCAGGCAGCGCCGGCGAAGCCTGCCAGCAGGCTGTTGCTGATCTTCCGATGCTTTTCGCCCGTAGCCGACAATGCTGCGTCCCAGAAGATTGCCTGTGCAGCCGCGGATGCGGAGCACCAACAATCCCTAAAGCGAAGCGGTTACTATTTCGTTGTCCATCATTTCGCCCGCCTCAGGACAATGTAGAAAGCGCCCGCTCCCCCATGGCGGGGATGTGCGTTCCTGACCGCCGCGACGCTCCCTGCGTGGCGGGAGGCGGCAAGCCAGTCGCCGACCGCTGCTCTGATTCGGCCGCGCTCCACCGGCGGCTCTCCCTTGGGCGCCTTGCCGGTGATGAGGAGCAGCACTCGAACCTGCTGACGGATCGCCCGCTCCAGCCGCTCGTCCAGAAGCGCATAGGCAGTCGCGAGGTTGTGCCCGTGAAGGTCCACCGTCATTTCCGGCTGCACCAGCCCTCGTCCCAGCCGGCGGTCCCAGCTGCCGTCCAGGGTTGTGCCGAGCTGCGGCCTCGAGGGTGCTGCCGGCCGTGCGGGAGAGGGCCGCGGCGGGTTGCGGGGCTCCGCCGGCCGCTGCTCCTGCCGGGCCGGCTCGGCTCGCTGAGGAGGCTGCGTCCGGAGCGGGTTTACCGACTCAACGACCTTTGCCCAGAGGGTGCGCTCCTCAGCGCTGAGCCGGCGCACTGCCGCTCATGCTGAGCCGCGCCACGGTCCCTTTGGGGACCAGGACCAGAGCAGCGCCCCGGGCCGACATTCCGCCGGCAAGCCGGGCGGCCTCGGGTCCGGCTCCCCAGAACGTGTCGAAGCGATTTGCTCCCTTGATCGCGCCGCCGGTGTCCTGGGCCACCCACAGGCCGTTCGCCTCAGACCGGTCGACGGAAATGTAGACTGGCGCCCCGAGCGGCACGAACTTGGGATCGGCAGCCACGGTCGCTCGCGGAGTGACCGGCCGCCCAAGCGAGCCGAGCGGTCCCGGCCCCTTCAGTTCGGTGAAGAAGATGTAGCTTTTGTTCTCCCGCATGATCGCCCTGCCCTCCTCGGGATTGGCCCGCAGCCAGTCGACGATGTTCTGCATGCTGGTGCCGCCGGTCTGGAGGATTCCGCGGTCGCGCATGATCCGACCGATCGCCTTGTATTCGCGGCCGTTCTGCCCGGCATAGCCGATCCGCATCACCTGTCCGTCCGGCAGAAGAAGGCGCCCGGAGCCCTGGATCTCCAGGAAGAAGAGCTCGATCGGGTCCCTTGCCCAGGCAATTTCCAGGCCGCGCCCGGCCAGTGCCCCGTCCTCGATCTCGGCGCGTTCGTAGTAAGGCACGAACCGGCCGAACTGATCGATTCGGCCCCGCCCCCGCTGGCCGGTCAGCGGGTTGGTTTCCAGAAGATCGGCGGGCTTGGCGTAGACGGGAGTGTCGTAGCCCGGAATTCGAGTCCTCGATCCGGCGATCTCCGGCTCGAAATACCCGGTGACGTGGGCCGGGCCCTGCACTTCGGCGGCTTCGAAATACGTGGCGAAGAAGCCGATCGCGTTGCTCACCGGCCAGGTCGCGGCCGCTGCGCAGGCCGCGGCCCAGTCCGACGGCCTGGTGAGGCCGGAGGCGTCTTCGCGCCGGGTGACGGACGGGCAGCTGATCTTGAAGGCTGCCAGAGCGTTGGCGGCCGTGGCCGGGGCCATCGGCAGGGTCGCGACCGGAGGTCCGGCGCGCACTCCGGCGGAAACCGCGTTGTGCGGCACTCCTACCGGGGGAGGAAAGCCCGGCACCTGGGGCTGCACCGGCGGCGGCAGTTGCTGCGGCTGAACAGGCGGGAGAGGCTGCGCGGGCGGGATCGCCGGTGGTGGGATCAGGCGAGGAGCGCAGGCCCCGAGCGCCAGCAATGTCAGGAGAAGGAAGACGCGGCGGACCGCGGAGCGCACTGATTCGTATTTCATGCCGGCACGATAGCCGCGCTTGCGCAAGCTAGGAAGGTGGCAGAATGCGCGCCCGGCGCCGCCTAGGCTTCGTCGGTCTCGACGAGCAGCCAGTTGGGATCGTCCGAGCCGAGCGTGCGCCGGAACGTCCAGATGTCGTGGGTCTCGATCGCGTCGCTGAGCGAGCCCGCAATGACCTCCCCTTCCGAGTTGCGGGTGATCGCCGCGATATCGGCGTCGAACCGCACCTGGATGCTTGCGACGCGGCCGGAAAGCTCCGCCCCCTCGATTACCGCACGGTCGATACGGACGAGACGGTTGTCCAAGGTGTAGCCGGCAGCCTCCCGCTCCTCGATCGCGGTCAGGAACGAGGCGCGGACTTCTTCGCCCGTGAGGTAGCTCAGTTCCTCCTTGTCGCCCTTCCAGAAGGCTTCGAGGATCATCCGGTAAGCGGCCTGAGCGCCCTCGAGGAAGCGGGCGACGTCGAAGCTCGGATCGGCCGCGATGATCGCCCGGACCGCCCCGGCGGCTGCGTCTTCGTAGACGAGGCCGCCTGCATCGGCGCGTTCGGGAGCAGTGTCGGACACGGGGGCTGCGGGCTCGGTTCCGGGAACGGCCTCGGGGCGGGTCACCGGCTGCTGCTCGTGACCTGTGCGGCGCCCGAGCACGGCATAGAGCCTGAGTCCGACGAACAGCGCCACCATCGCAAGCAAAACGATTTCGACCGTCACTACCAAACTCCGACCAGATTGCGCACTCTACATAGGCGCGGTGCGGTCACGATTCAAACCGCCTGTCGGGATGAACGCCCGCACCTTCAGGATTGTTGCGCCTCCAGGCGGCTCCTGCTACCCGCCCGCGGACGGTAGCGGCCCTATGGCCGACACTCCCACATCGCTCCCGAGGGTTAGTTCTCATGGCCGAACAAGAAGGCGCCGAAGACACCGGCGCACAGCAGATCAATGCCGAAGACACCGGGCCGCAGTTCGGCCTCATCATGCAATATGTGAAGGATCTTTCGTTCGAAAACCCGAATTCGCCTTCGGTGTATCAGTGGCAAAGCCAGCCGCAGATCGAGGTTCAGGTGAATATCGGCGCAGAATCGGTGGGCGAGGGAGTGCACGAGGTCGTCCTGAAGCTGGACGTCACCGCATCGGCTCCGGACGGAGTGGCCTTCAAGGTGGACCTCCTTTACGCTGGCCTGTTCGCAGCGCGGAACGCTCCCGACGAGCAGCTCTATCCGTTCCTGCTGGCCGAAGCGCCGAGGCTGCTCTTCCCATTCGCCCGGCGAATGATCGCCGACTCGGTGCGGGACGGCGGTTTCCCGCCGTTGCTGCTGGACCCAATCGACTTCGGAGCGCTGTACATGCAGCGGGCGGCGCAGGCCCAGGCTGAACAGGGACAGAGCCAGGCGCCCGAGGTAACCGGCCAGGCGTGAGCAAAGGGCCCAAAGGCGGGGACCCGAAAGGCGCCGGTCCGGCCGCTCCCGGAGATGAGGCGGCGGAAACGGGCTACACGCCCACCGCCGACCCCACCGGCCTAGCGGACGCGCCGCCGGACACGATCGGCGGCCAGAACAAGGGGATGAACCTCTACGCGGCGCTGGGCTCCATCGGCGGGCTCACGATGGTGTCGCGTGTGCTCGGCTTCGTGCGCGAGATGGTGGTCGCCCGGGTGCTGGGCGCCTCTGCGGCCGCGGACGTCTTCGTCCTCGCCTTTCTGATCCCAAACCTGTTCCGCCGCCTGTTCGGCGAAGGCGCCTTCTCGGCGGGTTTCGTGCCGCTGTTCAGCCAGCGGCTCAAGGACGATGGGGACATGGCGGGCGCTCGGCACTTCGCCGAGGAGGTGCTTGCGGTGTTCCTGCCGCTGCTGCTGGCAATCACGGCGATATTCATGGTGTTCATGCCCTTATTCATCGGGCTGATCGTTCCCGACAACTGGGGCCAGAGCGGCGCCAAGACCGACTTTGCGGTCGAGATGACCCGCATCACCATGCCCTATCTGGTGTTCATCTGTCTTGTCTCGCTGGTTTCGGGGATCCTGAACTCCCTCGGGCGCTTCGCCGCCGCCGCGTTCGCGCCCGCGCTCCTCAACGTCACGCTGGTGATCGCTCTGATCTTGGTGCCCGAGGGCGGCGAAGCGACGGTGCGCGCCATGTGCTGGTCGGTGGTCGCCGGAGGTATCGCCCAGCTCGGCCTCACCTGGGCGAGCATGGTCCGCTGGGGCGTGCCCCTGAAGCTTCGAAGGCCCCGGATCACGCCGGGCGTGCGGGAGCTCTTCACCCTCGTCCTCCCGGCGACGCTTGCCGGCGGCACCTATTACATCAGCCAGTTCTTCTACGCCTATTTCGCCACTCGCTTGCCCGACGGCTCCCTGCTCATCCTCGGCCAGGCCGACCGCCTCAACCAGCTTCCGCTCGCTCTGATCGGCTCCGCGCTGGGGGTCGCGATCCTTCCCGCAGTCAGCAGGGCCATAGGCCGCTCGGACGAGGCCGGCGCAGGACGGGTCCAGGCCCAGGCGATCGAGCTCGGAATGCTGCTGACCATCCCCGCCGCGGTAGCGCTCGCGGTCACTGCCGAACCCATCGCCACCGTTCTGTTCGAAGGCGGGCGTTTCACCGAGGAGGATGCGGCCGTGACCGGCGCCGTGCTGGCGACTTTGGTGCTCGGCCTTCCCGCCTACGTGCTGATCAAGATCCTCTCGCCCGGCTTCTACGCGCGCCGCGACGTGAAGACCCCGGTGAAGATCGCGGTGGGTACGCTCATCGCCAGCGTGCTGTTGAACTTCGTGCTCGTTCCGCGCCTCGGCATCGTCGCCCTCCCCCTTTCCACCGCGATCGGTGCCTGGGCCAACGCGTTCCTGCTTGCAGCCCTGCTCCACCACCGTGGCCACTTCCAGGTGCCTGGCTGGCTCGCCTCCCGCCTGGTACGGCAAGTTCTCGCCGGCGGGGCCATGGGCGCGGCGCTCTGGATCGCCCAGGCCGCTCTTGCCGAGCGCTTCGCAGGCTCGATGGGCGACAGGGTAATCGGGCTGGTGGCTCTCGTCGGGACCGGCGCGCTCGTCTACTTCGCGATCGCATGGGTGATCGGGGGAATGAACCGCGACGACATCCTGATCCTGCTGCGCAAGAAGAAGGTCACGTGATGCGAGTGGTCTCAGGGATCCAGCCGACGGGCAACCTCCACCTCGGCAATTATCTCGGAGCGATCGCGCGCTGGGCGAGGATGCAGGAGGAGGCCGAGAGCCTGTTCTTCCTTGCCGATCTCCACGCGATCACCGTCTACAACGATCCCTCGGAGCTCAGCGCCAACGTGCGCGAGATGGCTGCGGCGCTGATCGCCTGCGGCATAGATCCGGACCGCTCCATCCTGTTCAACCAGGCGCGGGTTTCGGCCCATCCCGAGCTTGCCTGGATCCTGAGCTGCACGGCTCGAATCGGCTGGCTGAACCGGATGACCCAGTTCAAGGAGAAGTCCGGAAAGAACCGGGAAGGGTCCAGCGTCGGCCTCTACACCTATCCGGTGCTCCAGGCCGCCGACGTGCTCGCGTACCAGGCGACGCACGTGCCTGTCGGCGAGGACCAGAAGCAGCATGTCGAGCTGATCCGGGACATCGCAGCCAAGTTCAACACCGACTACGCGGTGGAGCTTTTCACCCTTCCCGAGCCGCTGATCGGCGAGACGGCGGCTCGGATCATGAGCCTGAGGGACGGAAGCGCGAAGATGTCCAAGTCCGATCCTTCCGACATGAGCCGGATCAATCTGACCGACGACAGCGACGCTATCGTCCAGAAGGTGCGAAAGGGCAAGACCGACGCGGAGCCGCTCCCAGCCTCGATGGACGAGCTTTCCGACCGCCCGGAGGCCCGCAACCTGGTGACCATCTACGGAGCCCTGTGCGGCGGCGATCCCCAGCCGGTGCTCGACCGGTTCGCCGGCCAGGGTTTCGGAGCGTTCAAGCCGGCCCTCGCCGAGCTGCTGGTGGAAACGCTTAGGCCGATCAAGGCGCGCTTCGATACGCTGAAGTCGGACCCGGGCGAGCTGGACCGGATCCTGGCCGAGGGTGCGAGCCGAGCCGCCGCGCTGGCCGCGCCTACCCTGGCCGGCGCCTACGAAGCTCTGGGCCTCTCTCACGGCCGCTGATTCGTCAGCACCCGTTCAGCGGCTTGGCGATACGGTCAAGCTATTGTATATTCGCAAGAATAGTTTTGCTGAAAGGGCCGCTTTTCCGATGTCCGTTTCCAAGAAATTGCTGTCCATCGCCGCGCCCGCCGCGCTTCTCGCTCTCAGCGCCTGCGCCACCGGCTTGCCGACCCAGGTCTCCCGGTTCCAGGCAATGCCGGCGCCGCAGGGGCAGAGCTTCGTCATCCAGTCGGCCGATCCGATGGACCGCGGGCTGGAATTCTCCCAATATGCCGGCCTCGTGCGCCAGCACCTGATCGCCCAGGGCTATACCGAGGCTCCCTCGGCTCAGGCAGCATCTTTGATCGTCAGCCTCGATTACGGAGTCGACGAGGGCGAGGAGAAGCTCGTTGCGAGGCCCGGCTCGTTCAGCCGCTACGGCTACGACAGCTTTGGCGCCTTGGGCGGCTATCGCGGCTATGGCAGCGCCCGCTATCGCGACCCCTTCTTCCGCGACCCCTTCTTCCGCGATCGGTTCTTCCGCGACCCCTTCTACGCCCGCCGCTACGGCCGCGATCCGTTCCTGTTCGACCGGGATCCGTTCTACCGCCCCTATTTCTCCCGCTACGGCTACGCAGGCTACCGCAGGTCGCCCTTCTACATGGGCTGGGACGATCCCTATTGGTATTCGCCCTACGGCTACGGTTACGAGGATCTGCGAAGCTACACCGTCTACACCTCGCACCTGGACATGAACATCAAGCGGGCCGCGGACGGCCAGCCGGTGTTCCAGGGTTCCGCCAAGGCGCGCTCACGCACGGACGAGCTTCAGACTCTGGTTCCGAACCTGATCGAAGCGATGTTCACCAACTTCCCGGGCAAGTCCGGCGAGACGGTGCGAATCACAGTTCCGCCGCCCCCGCGGGCCCGCTGACGCCGGACCGCGGCACCAGGCACCCTCGACTTCATAGATGCGGCAGAAGCTGCGTCGGTTACGGCAACTTGCGCAACCGCAGACGTCGCTAAGACGTTGGATATCCAAGCAAGCTGAGGAGTGAGGTCATGACTAACGCACCTCCGAGGCGATTCGTTCTGGTTGCCCCGCCGAGTGTCCATGCGGCGATCGGCGAGGTACTTCGGAAGGTCTTCAACCGGCCCGAGCTAAGGTCGATGAAGATTTTCGAAAGGCTGATCGAGAAGCTCGACCGGTACTGAAGCGGAGTCGCGGCAGAGAAAAAGGGGAGAGACGGGATGCCGTCTCTCCCCTTCCTTTTGCCATTCAAGGGGCGTTCAAGTTTCGGACGCGAAACCTTCTGCCGGAGCAACGGGAGGCAGAACCAATGGCGGGGTTGGCGATACTCAAGACAAGGCTCGCCTGGGGCGCTGCGGCCCTGTGCCTGGCGGGTGGAGGAAGTGCCTTGGGTCAGGGCACCCCCACCTCCGCTGCTTCGGAACAGCAAGTCCAGGAGATCGTTGTCACCGCCCGGCGCAGCGGCGTCCCTGTCTGGAGAGTGAGCAGCCCCACTACCACGCTCATCATCGTCGGCGCCATCGAGGAGGTCTCAAGGGAAACCAAGTGGGATCCGGCCAGCCTCACAGCTTCGCTGAAGATGGCCGACCGGGTGATCTTCCCTCAGGAGGAGGACTTCAACGCCTCCCCCGTGGCAATGGTCGGCTACCTCGTGAAGTTCCTCCGAATGGCCAAGCTGCCGAAGGGCCAAAGCCTTCAGACCATGCTGCCGCCCGAGCAGTTTCAGCGCCTGGTCGCGCTTCAGAACAAAGGCGTTCTGAAAAAGGGGTTCGAGAGGACACACCCGCTCCACCTCGCCCTGGCTCTTCACGACGCCATGGACGGCAAGAAGGGCTTCGGAGACAATGCCACCGATTTTACGAAGCGGGCGGTCAAGAAGCACAAGCTGAAGCAGGTGCCTATTCCGCGCAGAAGCATCAAGCAGCCGCTCAACGCGGTCTTCAAGTCGCGGCCCGAGGCGCATCTCCCCTGCTTGATGGCGTCCGTTTCGCTGATGGAAGCCGGCGGGAGCCAGGTGATAAAGGCCCGTTCCGACGCCTGGGCTCAGCGCCGGGTGCCGGACGTGCTCTCCTCGCTTGCCACCAAGGTATTTTCGACCTGCTCGCTGAACGAATATCTGGATTCGCAGCCGGACTGGCGCGGAGCCGCGCGTCGCTTGATGTCGGAGCGACCCGTCACCGTGGCGGTGTTCGACCTCGCTTCGGTCGCGGAGCGCGGCGGACTGCTCGACGAGTTCGCGGCAAGGGGCTTCGAAGTCAAGGGCCCCCCCTGGAAGTGAAAAAGGGGAGAGACGTTGCCGCCTCTCCCCTTCCCCTTTGCCCATTTGGGCCCCCGCAATCTAACTTTCGAGCTGGCGAGTCAGTAGCCGGATATCGGCGTCGAGCTCGGCGTCCAGCGCCCTCAGCTTCTCGATCTGCCGTACGGCGTGAATCACCGTGGTATGGTCGCGCCCGCCGAAGCGGCGGCCGATCTCCGGAAGCGAGCGCGGAGTGAGCTGCTTGGACAGGTACATGGCGACCTGGCGCGGGCGCGCAACCTCGCGGGCTCGGCGGGCCGAGGTCATCTCGGCCTTTCGGATCCGGTAATGATCCGAGACCTTGCCCTGGATCTCGTCGATCGAGATTCGGCGCTGGTTGGCGCGCAGGATGTTGGCAAGGACCTCGTTGGTGAAGTCGATGTCGATCGCTCGGCCGCTCATCATCGCATAGGCGGCGATACGGTTAAGCGCTCCTTCGAGCTCCCGGACGTTGGAGCTGATCCGCTTGGCGAGGAACATGACCACGTCCTGAGGCACCGACACATCCGGCAGAGCTTCGAGCTTCTTGGTGATGATGTTGAGCCGAAGCTCCAGGTCCGCCTGGTTGATGTCCGCCACCAGGCCCCAGGAGAGGCGGGAGAGGATTCGCGGCTCGATCCCGTCCAGATCCTGCGGAGCGCGGTCAGAGCTGATCACCAGGCGGCTTCCGGCCGAGATGATCTCGTTCATCGTGTGGAAGAATTCTTCCTGGGTCGATTCCTTCCCAGCGATGAACTGGACGTCGTCGATCATGAGGAGGTCGGCCGAGCGCAGCTGCTGCTTGAACTTGATCGTCTCGTTGGCGCGGAGGGCCGCAACGAACTCGACCATGAACTTCTCGGCGGACATGTAGATGATTCGCGCGCCGGGGCGCAGGTTGCGGAATTCGTGGCCGATCGCGTGCAGAAGGTGGGTCTTGCCGCGGCCCGTGCCCCCGTGAAGGAAGAGCGGATTGAACGCGACGTTCTCGGCGGTCGCCAGCGTCCGGGCGGCGCTGTAGGCGACCTCGTTGGCTTTGCCGACGACGAATGTCTCGAAGCGGTAGCGCGGCTCCAGTTGCGCCGCGTAGAGGCCGCCCTTGTCCTCGGCTGCAGGAGCCTCCTCGACCTGTACCGAAGGCATCTCCGCGGCGGTGCGTGGAGCGCCCGCTCCGACTCCGATCAGCACCCGGCGGACGCCCGGAACCACTGAGCGCCAGGCGAGCGCCAGCCGCTCCGAAAAATGGGTGCGAACCCAGTCGGCCATGAACTGCGAAGGAAGGTCCAGACGAAGCGTCCCCGTGGCGGCGTCGAAGCCCCCGAGGCTTACCGGGCGCAGCCAGCCGTCGAACGTGCGGGCGCCGCAATCGCGGCGAAGGCCGATTCGAATCTGCTCCCAGGCCGCACCGATCTGATCGGCGGATCCACTGGTCAAAGCTTCGCCTTTGGCTAGCGCCTGGTCCACGCGAGCACCCCCTCAAAATTTTGGCGCCGCTATTGTTCGCGGCTGTTTTTCGTGAGCAAAACGGCCCCCCTCTCGGCAATCACCCCCCGGTGCCGCCGATCCAGATTTCGTTCTGCTGCTTTTTGCGCTCCAGGAGGAGATTCGCCCCTCCGGAGAGTCGTTTTTAGGGACCGGAACAGCGTCCAAGCAAGGGCGAAAAATTGCACCTTCGTGAAATAAAGCCGTTGACATGGAAATGCGCCAAAGCTGCCGCGAGCGCTTTGAAACCCCCGAAAATCCAGTGATTTATGTTGCATCTTCGGACCGCCACGCAACTGCAACAAAGATGCGAATCGCAGCGAATCTGCGGTTTCCCGCAGAGCACAATCGGGCGAGAAAAAAAGCCCGCCGAAATGCGGCGGGCTTGGTGAAGAACATAGGTTGGGCGGAGGGCGCTTAGCCTAACGCAGCAACCCGCTTCGTCAGGCGCGAGATTTTGCGCGCCGCCGTGTTCTTGTGGACCACGCCCTTGGCGACTCCGCGGGCAAGCTCAGGCTGAACCTTCTGCATCGCTTCGCGCGCCTGATCCTTGTCGCCGGCGGCCAGCGCCGCTTCGAGCTGCTTCACGAACGTGCGGATTCGGCTGACCCGCGCCCCGTTGATCTCGGTGCGGCGCTCGTTGCGACGGATGCGTTTCTTTGCCTGCGGCGTATTCGCCATCTTAAACGTGCCTCATATGCTGAAAAGAAAACGGCGCAGGCCTCGCCCGCACCGGTCAAGCGCGCTCTCTACGCAGGACAGCGCGAATCGTCAACCTTCTAGCGCTGACAGGCCGGGCAGTGGAAGGTCGAGCGCCCGCCGTCGACCCGCCGCCTGATCGCACTACCGCATAGGCACGCTTTTCCGTCGCGCCCGTAGACCCGCCATTGCTTGGAGAAATAGCCGAGTTCTCCGTCGGGGCGCGCATAGTCCCTCAGCGACGATCCTCCCGCCTCGATCGCGGAGGCAAGTACCGCCTTCACCGCCTCCACCAGCAGGCCGAGCCGCCGCACGGAGATGCGGCCTCCGGCCCGATTGGGAGCGATTCCAGCCATGTGCAGGGCCTCGCAGACGTAGATATTGCCGAGGCCGGCGACGATCCGCTGATCCAGAAGCAGGGCCTTGATCGGTGCCGACCGGCCTTTCAGCGCTGCAGCGAGATGGTCCGGTGAAAAAGCATCGCTCAAGGGTTCCGGACCCATGGCGACGAACGGCTTGTAGAGTTCGACCTCCGCCGTTCTCACCAGGTCCAGCGAGCCGAAGCGCCTGGGATCGTTCAGCGCCACCCGCCTCCCCTCGTCAGTCCCGAGGATGAAATGATCGTGGGTGCCGATCTCGTGCGGGTCGACTCGCCATTTGCCGGACATTCCGAGATGGAAGACCAAAGTGTCGTCCCGGTCGGTTTCGATCAGCCCGTATTTGGCCCGGCGGCCGAGCCCCGTCACCCGCGCCCCGGTCAGCCGCTGTCGAAGGTCCGGCGGGAAGGCCCACCGCAGGTCGGGCCTCCGCGCTTCGGCCGAGACGATCCGCCGCCCCTCGAGCACCGGCACGAGCCCGCGCACGGTAGTCTCCACCTCGGGAAGCTCAGGCATGGTTGCTTCTGTTCATTTCGCCCCTTCCCCTGCTAGAGGCACGCGCCATGGACAAGGTTTCTTTCGGCTACGAAGAGGTTGCGCCCGAGGAAAAGACGCGGCGCGTCGGCGGGGTCTTCTCGAACGTCGCTTCGCGCTACGACGTGATGAACGACTTCATGTCGGCCGGGATGCACCGGCACTGGAAGAACCAGTTCGTCCGGCGAGTCAGGCCCCGGCGTGGCGAGCAGATCCTCGACATGGCCGGGGGCACCGGCGACATCGCCTTCCGGATGGCCACTTCGGGAGCCCAGATCACCGTGGCCGACATCAACGACGAGATGCTGAGCGTCGGCATCGACCGGGCGAAGCGGCGGGGCATGGACGGCCTGATCTGGGCCGAGGAAAATGCGGAAAAGCTCAGCTTCCAGGACAACAGCTTCGACGCCTACACGATCGCCTTCGGAATCCGGAATGTAACCCATATCGACAAGGCTCTCGCCGAGGCCCACCGGGTACTCCGCCTCGGCGGGCGCTTCTTCTGCCTTGAGTTCTCGACCTCCACCTGGCCGGGCTTCAAGGAGCTTTACGACCTCTACAGCCACCGTGTGGTGCCGAGGATCGGCCGGGCCGTGGCCGGCGACGAGGAAAGCTACCGCTACCTGGTCGAGTCGATCCGCCGCTTCCCGGATATGCCGACGTTCGCGCAGATGATCGAAAAGGCGGGCTTCGCGCGCGTGAGGGCTGAGCCGATCCTTGGCGGCGCCATCGCCATCCACAGCGGCTGGAAGACGTGAGGTGAGAAGCACCTTGCGCCCCTGCGCAGGCGGGGGTCCAGCCAAACAGAGGGTTCTCGGCTCCCGCCTTCGCGGGAGCACATCCTCATGACCGCTCCGGCAGTGCATATCTGGCGGCTTCTGAAGTGGGGCCGCGTGCTCGCTCGGCACGGGGCACTACGAGGCATCGAGCGCGACCCCAACACGCCCACTCCCGTTCGCCGGCTCGCTCGAATCGCCCGCTTCGGAGCGCGCGTGCCCCAAGTGCCGACCTACGCCACGGCGTTCCAGGACATCGGCCCGGCCGCGATCAAGTTCGGCCAGGCGCTGGCAACCCGTCCCGACCTGGTCGGCCCTGAGGCGGCGCGCGACCTGCAGCGCCTCCAGGACAGTCTTCCCCCCGCGCCCTTCGACCAGATCAGGGCAAGCATCGAGCAGGCGCTTGAAGGGCCGCTGGAGAGATTCTTCTCCGACTTCGATCCGGAGCCGGTCGGAGCCGCCTCCATCGCCCAGGTGCACAAGGCGGTGACCACCGAAGGCCGCCTCGTCGCGGTCAAGGTCCTGCGCCCGAACATCGAGGAGGCCTTCGCCCGCGCCCTCGACACCTACGAATGGGCCGCTGCCCGGGTGGAGGCGATGGGAGGCGAGGCCGCGCGCCTGCGCCCGCGCCTGGTCGTCGCCCACTTCCGGCAATGGACGATGCGAGAGCTGGACCTTCGCCGCGAAGCCGCGTCCGCGTCCGAGCTTCGCGAGGCCATGGTGGCCGAAAGCGGCTTCTTCGTTCCGGAGATCGACTGGTCGCGAAGCGCCCGCCGAGTCATGACCCTGGAATGGATCGAAGGGATCAAGCTCACCAACCGCGAAGCGCTGGTGGAAGCCGGGCACGACCTCAAGGCCCTTGCCGCAACCCTTGTCCGCGCCTTTCTCCGTCAGGCAGTGGTGGACGGCTTTTTCCACGCCGACCTTCACCAGGGCAATCTGTTCGCGCTTCCGGACGGCAGGCTTGCAGCGATCGATTTCGGGATCATGGGCCGGGTCGACCGCCAGGCACGGCTGTGGCTCGCGGAGATCCTCTACGGCCTCATCACCGGCAATTACCGGCGGGTCGCCGAGATTCATTTCGAGGCGCAGTACGTCCCTCCGCACCACAGCATCGAAGAGTTCGCCACGGCGTTGCGCGCAGTCGGCGAGCCGATCCGGGGGCTTCCGGTGAAGGAGATTTCGATCGGCCAGATGCTGGACGGACTGTTCACCATCACCCGCGACTTCGACATGCCGACGCAGCCGCACCTCCTCCTCCTCCAAAAGACGATGGTGATGGAGGAGGGAGTCGCAACCGACCTCGATCCCGACATCAACATGTGGGAGACGTCCGAGCCCTTCCTTCGCGAATGGATTCGAAGCGAGCTAGGGCCCGAGGCGCGGCTAGCCGACGAGATCGTGCGCAACGTTCGCACTCTTAGAAAACTCCCCGAGCTCATCCGCCGCATCGATCACTATTACCCTCCACCCGGCGCAGCCCCGCCCGCTCCGCCGCTCCGCGACGTACTCGTGGTCCAGCCGCGCCGGTATGGCCGCTACGTCTTCACTGCAGCCCTTTCGGCAGCCGCTGGCGCGGCGGCGGTCTTGCTCCTAAGCTGAGGCCATGCGGGGCAAGCGCATCCTTCTGATCGTCGGCGGCGGCATAGCGGCCTACAAGTCCGCCGAGCTCATCCGCCTGATCCGGAAGGCGGCCGGCGAGGTGACCTGCGTCCTCACCGAAGGCGGGGCGCATTTCATCACGCAGATGACGCTCGGCGCTTTGTCCGAGAACAAGGTGTACACGAGCCTGTGGGACCTCAAGGACGAGGTGGAGATGGGGCACATCCAGCTCTCCAGGGCCGCGGACCTGATCGTCGTCGCCCCAGCCACGGCCGATCTCCTCGCCAGGATGGCGGCAGGCATCGCCGACGATCTCGCAACCACCCTCCTCCTCGCCACCGACAAGCGGGTGCTCGCAGCGCCTGCAATGAACGTGCGGATGTGGGAGCACGAGGCGACCCGGCGGAACGTGGACCGGCTTCGGCGCGACGGGGTGACGGTGCTCGACCCCGACGAGGGGGAGATGGCCTGCGGCGAGTATGGGCCGGGGCGGCTTCCGGAACCGGACGCGATCCTCGCAGCGATCCAGCGAACCCTCCGCGAGCCGGGGAAGCTCACAGGCAGGCACGTCATCGTAACCGCAGGTCCGACTCACGAGCCGGTCGACCCGGTGCGGGTCATCGCCAACCGCTCCTCGGGCAAACAAGGCTTCGCGATCGCCGAAGCGCTTGCGCGGCTTGGCGCCCGAGTGACTCTCGTAGCCGGGCCGGTGAGCCTTCCCACGCCCGTCGGAGTCCAGCGTGTGGACGCCGAGACTGCGCAGCAGATGGACGAAGCTGTCCAAGCCGCCCTTCCAGCCGATGCCGCGGTGCTGGTCGCAGCCGTCGCGGACTGGCGGGTCCATCCCTCCCCCTCGAAGCTCAAGAAGGCGGACGGGCCGCCTTCGCTCGCCTGGGAGGCTAATCCGGATATCCTTGCAGGGCTTGCCGAGAGCCCCCACCGCCCGCGCCTTCTGGTGGGCTTCGCTGCGGAAACCCACGATGTGGTCGCCGAAGCCACTTTGAAACGCGCGAGAAAGAGCTGCGACTGGATCGTCGCGAACGATGTATCCGGTGAGGTAATGGGCGGGGACGACAACAAGGTCCACCTCGTCACGGCCGTGGGCGTCGAACATTGGGAGAGCGCTTCCAAGCAGGAGGTGGCGAGCCGGCTTGCCGAAAGGATCGCGGCAACTCTGGGGGAATGACATGCGCACTGACTGGCTTTTGCTGACTCCGCTCGCCCGGCTCGGCGACTTTGGATTGCTGCTGCTTCGCTGGGTGACTGGCGCGTTCCTCATCTACCAGAGCCACGATAACGTGTTCAGCAGCGCTCGAATGGACGAGTTCGAGAAGTTCATGACCCAGTTCAACTTCGTCTATCCGGAGCTGATGGCGCCGCTTTCGGTCTATGCGCAGTTCGCCTGCGCGATCCTGTTCATCCTCGGGCTGCTGACGCGCTGGGCGGGGCTTGTCACAGCCTTCAATTTCGTGGTTGCCGTGTGGATGGTGCATTGGCCTGAGGCCTTCAACCTGTGGTGGCCCGCGCTGATTCTGGTTTTCCTTGGCATCCTGTTTGCAACGATTGGAGCGGGGCGCTACTCGCTCGACCACCGCATCTTCAGCCGGAGCAGCAATGATCGACATCGAGCTGAAGCGCCTGCCTAACGGCGAGGGGCTCCCACCCCCCTCCTACGCAAGCGATGGGGCGGCCGGCCTGGATGTGGTGGCCGCCGAAAGCCTGACGCTCGCTCCGGGCGAGCGGCACGCTGTGGCGACGGGCTTCGCTGTCGCGATCCCGGCCGGTTACGAAATCCAGGTGCGCCCGCGCTCCGGGCTCGCCCTCAAGAACGGAATCACCTGCCTCAATACGCCGGGCACGATCGACAGCGACTATCGCGGTGAAGTGAAAGTGATCCTGGCCAATCTCGGATCCGAGCCTTTCCAGGTCATTCGCGGCGAGCGCATCGCGCAGCTCGTCCCGGCTCCCGTGCTGAAGGCGGCCTTCAAGGAAGTCGCGGAGTTGGGTTCGACCAGCCGGGGCGAAGGCGGCTTCGGCTCGACCGGAAGGTGACTCTCACCGACGAGCAGCTCGACCGCTACGCCCGGCACATCGTGCTCAAGGAGATCGGCGGCGAGGGGCAGCGACGGCTGCTGGCGGCGCGGGCGACGGTGATCGGAACGGGCGGCATCGGCTCGCCGGTCATCCAGTACCTGGCGGCGGCCGGGGTCGGAACGCTTCGGATCGTCGACGACGATCAGGTAAGCCTCGAGAATCTTCAGCGCCAGGTCTTGTTCGGTACGGCCGATGTGGGCCGGAGCAAGGCGGAGCTGGCCGCCGAAGCCGCCGCTCGGCTGAACCCCGACACGCTCCTGGAGCCCCTCTGCCGGCGGCTCGACAGCGGCAACGTCGCCGAGCTCCTCGCCGGATCGGACCTGGTGATCGACGGAAGCGACAATTTCGCCACGCGGCTGATCGTCTCCGACCACTCCACCCGCGCCCGGATCCCGCTTGTCTCGGCGGCGATCGGGCAGTTCCAGGCGCAGATCGGCACCTTCCTGGGCTGGGAGGAGGGAAAGCCCTGCTATCGCTGCTTCGTCGGGGACGCCTTCGATGCGGAGGATTGCGACACCTGCTCGGAGCTCGGAGTCCTCGGAGCGATGGGCGGGCTCGCCGGAAGCTTCGCAGCCCTCGAGGCGATCCGCCACATCGCCGGCTTTGGCGACGAAGCTGCCGGCAAGCTCCACATCTTCGATGGCCTCAAGCCCGCGATGCGGACCATCCGAATCGTCAAGGACCCCGCCTGTTCGGGTTGCGGAAGCTAACCGAGCAGCGCCTCCAGCTGGAAAAGGCTCGGGACCGCGAGCAGCAGGCCCAGCACCGCGTCGAACACGCGGATGCGCTGCATCAGCTTTCCGCGTGTGCGGCTGTAGATATCCTTCAACGTGATGATGAGCAGCGACAGCCCGCAGAACGCCGTGACTGCCAGCGCCCCGACGAACGGCCACAGCACCGCCTCCTGATAGGCGGCGTAGAGCGGCCAAAGGATCAGAGCCGCGATGCCCGCCACCACGCCGATACCCGTGGCGCGGCGGATATCCCAGAAGCTGCGGTTCACTGCGCCGCTGGGACGTCGATCAGCTCGATCGTGAACAGCAAGGTCGCTCCGCCGGGGATCGGCCCCCTTCCGGTCGGGCCGTAGGCCAGGTGCCACGGGATCGCGAACTCGTAGGTGTCGCCCACCTCCATCAGCGGAACGCCCTCCTGCCAGCCCTTGATCAGGCGCGGAAGCGGGAAGGTCGCCGGCTCTCCGCGCGAAACGGAGGAGTCGAACTCCTGGCCGTCGATGAAGCGGCCGACATAGTGGATGGTCACCGTGTCGGTGGGGCTCGGCCGCTTCGTACCAGCCCCGTCCTTTACCTTGCGGTAGCGAAGTCCGCTCGCAGTGGAGTTCCAGCCGTCGCTCGCTTTGAGGTTGTACAGATAGAGCTGCTGCCGGTTGTGGTAGTCGGCGTCGCGTTCGACCGGGGTCGGCTTTGGAGCTTGTGCCAACGCCGCGGAGCCGACGGCAAGCGCTGCGATAAGTGCGATCGACTTCACCATGATCATCCCTTCTTCTCCTTCGCCGCCTTTTTCTTGGCAGGCGCTTTCTTTCGGCGCTTCTTCGCCGGAGGCCCCTTGGCCGCCCGCTCATCGATCAGTTGAGCCGCTTCTTCCAGCGTCAACTGGTCCTGCGCAATGGTTTTTGGAAGGGTGGCGTTGGTGGTGCCATCGGTCACATAGGGACCGTAGCGGCCTTCCATCAGCTTGATCTCCGCCTCTGTGCGCGGGTGGGGGCCGAGCACCTTGAGCGGCTCGCGAGCACCGCGCGCTTGCCCTTTGGCATTGGCGGCGTCGGCGAGCTTTGCCACCGCGGCGTTCATACCGGTCTCGAAGACTTCGGAGGTGGAACCAAGCTTCGCATACTTGCCCCCGTGGGCCAGATAAGGCCCGTAACGGCCGATGCTGGCAGTGATCGGCTCGCCCGTTTCCGGATGGTTGCCGATGGTTCGGGGAAGCGAGAGCAGCTTGACGGCCAAGTCCAGGTCGAGCTCGCCCGCGTCCTTGGGGATCGAGGCACGCTTGGCTTCCTTGCCCTCGCCCATCTCGGCATAGGGCCCGAACCGGCCGGCCTTTCGGAGCACGTCCTGCCCGGTCTCCGGATGCTGGCCGAGGACCTCGGGTCCGGTGTCGCCGCCCGCCTCCTCGCCGCCCTGGCCGAATCGCCGGGTGAACTTGCATTCCGGGTAGTTGGAGCAGGCGACGAACGCTCCGAACCGCCCGCCGCGAAGCGCAAGCCGCCCCTCGCCGCAGCCGGGGCAGAGCCTCGGGTCGGTTCCGTCCGCCTTGTCCGGGAACAGGAACGGCGCCAGGAACTCGTCGAGCGCGGCCGTGATCTCGGACGGCTGCTGCTCCATCACCTCGGCGGTCTTGGGCTTGAAGTCCTTCCAGAAGGCCTCGAGCACCTTTTGCCACTGCTCGCGCCCGCCGCTGATCTCGTCCAGGCTGTCCTCCAGCCCCGCCGTGAAGTCGTAGGACACGTAGCGCTCGAAGAACCGCTCTAGGAACGCGGTCAGCAGACGCCCGCTCTCGCCTGGGTAGAAGCGGTTCTTGTCCAGAGTTACATAATCCCGGTCCTTCAGCGTCTGAAGGATCGACGCGTAGGTGGAGGGCCGCCCGATGCCGAGCTCCTCCATCTTCTTGACCAGGCTCGCTTCCGAGTAGCGCGGAGGCGGCTGGGTGAAATGCTGCTCCGAATGGACCGATTTCTTGTGCGGCTGATCGCCTTGGCCGAGGCGCGGCAGACGCCGGCTGTCCTCATCCTGCTCGTCGTCCCGGCCTTCCTCGTACAGCGCCATGAAGCCCGGGAAGAGAACAACCTGCCCCGTTGCACGCAACGCCGTCTGGCCGGTGCCGTCGGTCAGCTCCGCGCTCGTCCGCTCCAGCCGCGCCGAAGCCATCTGGCTCGCAAGCGCGCGCTTGAAGATGAGGTCGTAAAGTCGCCCGTGGTCGCCGGCTCCTGCCCGATCCCGGCTAAAGTCGGTGGGGCGGATGGCCTCGTGCGCCTCCTGCGCGTTCTTCGCCTTGGTAGTGTAGTGGCGCGGCTTGTCCGGCACGTAGCCCGCATCGTAGCGCTGCGTCACGGCACGGCGCGCCGCCGACACCGCTTCGGGGGTCATGTCGACCCCGTCGGTGCGCATGTAGGTGATCGACCCGTCCTCGTAGAGCCCCTGCGCGATCCGCATCGTATGGCTCGCCGCGAAGCCGAGCTTGCGCGCCGCCTCCTGCTGCAGGGTGGAGGTGGTGAAGGGCGGCGGCGGGTTGCGCGTTAGCGGCTTGGTCTCGACGGACGAGACGGTGAAGCGCCCTGACTCCACCGCCGCCTTCGCCGCCTCCGCGGTGCCGCGATCGCCGATGCTGAGCCGGTCGACCTTCTCTCCCTGGAACCGCACCAGCCGCGCCAAGAACTCGGTGCCGTCGGACTCCATAGTGGCCGAGACGCTCCAATATTCCTGCGGGCGGAACAGCTCGATCTCGCGCTCCCGGTCGACGATCAGGCGAAGCGCCACCGACTGCACCCGCCCCGCCGACTTGGCCCCCGGCAGCTTGCGCCAGAGCACCGGCGAGAGCGTGAACCCGACCAGATAATCCAGCGCGCGGCGGGCGCGGTAGGCGTCGATCAGATCCTCGTCCAATTGCCGCGGATGCTTCATCGCCTCGGTCACCGTCGCCTTGGTGATCGCGTTGAACGTCACCCTCTCGACATGCTTCGGAAGCGCCTTTCGCTTCTGGAGCACCTCCTGCACGTGCCAGCTGATAGCCTCCCCTTCGCGGTCCGGGTCGGTCGCCAGGATCAGCGAGTCCGCCTTCTTCGCCTCCTCGGTGATGGCCTTTAGCTGCCGCGCCTTGTCCGCATAGGCCTCCCACTCCATCGCGAAGCCGTTGTCGGGATCCACGGAGCCGTCCTTGGGCGGAAGGTCGCGGACATGGCCGTAGGAAGCCAGGACCCGATAGTCCCCGCCGAGATATTTCTCGATGGTCTTGGCCTTCGCAGGCGATTCGACGACGACTAGCTTCATGATCTTCCCAGCATCCCTCACGCGTACACGCATAGGGTGGGGACCCGGGCGAGCCCGTCAAGCGCCTCGGCTCTATATTCGTGTCCGAGCGTTACGAGGAGGGATTGGAGATGATATGCTGAATCGCGCAGTACCCGAGGTCGTGTTCAAGACCCGAGTCCGGGACGAAAGCATTGGCGGGGACAACCCGTTCAAGTGGCAGGACCTGCCGAGTTCGGAGGTCTTCCGGGGCCGGAGGATCGTCCTGTTCTCCCTGCCCGGCGCCTTCACGCCCACCTGCACGACGGAGCAGTGTCCCGCCTTCGAAAGCGCCTACGACGAGATCAGGGCACTGGGGGTCGACGAAGTCTACTGCCTCTCGGTCAACGACGCTTTCGTCATGTACCAGTGGGCGAAGCATCTGGACATCGATAAGCTCAAGCTCCTTCCCGACGGCTCCGGCGACTTCACGAGGCGAATGGGGATGCTGGTCAAGAAGGACCATCTGGGCTTCGGGCAGCGATCCTGGAGGTACGCGGCCGTTGTCGAGGATGGCGTGGTCAAGGCCTGGTTCGAGGAGCCTGGGATCAACGACGAGGGGACTGACGACGACCCCTACGTCGAAAGCACCCCGGACAAGGTCATCGAGTGGCTGAAAGCCAATGAGGGCCGAGGCGCCTGACCTCAGGCGACGAGGCTCACGCGACCGCCGGCATGCCGCTCCAGCCGTCCGGCAAGCTCCAGCTCCAGAAGCACCGTCTGGACGATCGCCGGGGCGAGCCCCGCCTGGCGGATGATTTCGTCGACTGGAGCCGCGGTCGGGCTCAGCAGGTCGAGCACCGCCTGCCGCTGCGAATCGCTCGCGTCGGGCGCTGCCGAGGGCGCGGCATAGTCGAAGCCGGGCTGAGCCAGCGGCCTCAGGTGAAGCGGCCGGATGGCCTCGAGCACGTCCTCGGCATTCTGGATCAGGACTGCACCGTCCCGGATCAGCTGGTTGCAGCCCTGGGCTCGAGGATCGAGCGGCGAGCCCGGCACCGCAAGCACGTCGCGCCCGAACTCGGCCGCGTAGCGAGCCGTGATCAGCGAGCCCGATCTTGGCGCCGCCTCCACCACCACCGTCCCATGAGCCAGCCCGGCGATGATCCGGTTGCGGTACGGGAAGTGCCGAGCCCTCGGCTCCACGCCCGGCGGCTGCTCGGCGATCAGAAGCCCCTGCTCGGCGATCGCCCGCTGCCGGGACTCGTTCTCCGGCGGATAGAAGACGTCGATTCCGCCCGCTATCACCGCGATGGTGCCGCTTTCAAGCGAGCCGTCATGTGCCGCCGTGTCTATCCCGCGCGCCAGGCCCGAGACCACGGCCGCGCCGGCAGCGCCCAAATCCTGAGCCAGCTGCCGCGCGAACCGGCACGCCGCGGCCGATGCGTTGCGGGCTCCGACCATCGCGATTGCCGGCTTTTCCAGAAGCGAGAGGTGCCCCTTCACGATCAAAGCCGGAGGAGCGCTTTCAAGCTCCGCGAGCAGCGGCGGGTAAAGCCCCTGTCCAAGGAACAGGTAGCGCGCTCCCAGCCGCTCCACCTCCGCCATTTCGCGTTCGACCGCCGCCCGCGGCGCGAGCTTCGGAGCCCGGCCGCCGCCACGCGCTGCAAGGTTCGGAATCGCGTCCAGCGCGGCCGTCGCCGATCCGAAGCGGGCGAGCAGCTGGAAATAGGTGACCGGTCCGATATTGTCGGAGCGGATGAGGCGGAGCCGCGCGATGCGGTCCTCGCCGGCGGCGCGGTCAGGCATCCTTCGCCCAGCCCACGCGGGGCTCCGTTCCTTCCAGCAGCCGACCCAGATTGTCGCGGTGCTTGAAGAAGACCAGCAAGGTGAACCCCAGATAGAGCAGGGCCAGGTCGAAGCGGCCGAGCACCGCAGCGGCGATCGGAGCCGCGGCCGCGGCCACCATCCCGGACAGGGAGGAATAGCGGGTCAAAGCGAGGGTCCCGATCCAGACGAGGGCGTAGACCAGGGCCGACGGCCAGTGGAGCCCGATCATGATCCCGAGCAGGGTGGCGACACCTTTTCCGCCCCTGAAGCGGAGCCAGACCGGCCACAGATGCCCGAGCAGAGCGCCGATCGCGGCGATCTCGGCGCAGTCCGGCCAGAGCGCCCACACGATCAGCACCGCGAACGTGCCCTTCAGCATGTCGAGCAGCAGAGTGAGGGCCGCCAGGCCCTTCCGGCCGGTCCTAAGCACGTTGGTCGCGCCGATATTGCCGGAGCCGATCGTCCGCAGATCGCCCGCGCCGGTCATTCGGGTGAGCAGAATTCCGAAGGGGATCGATCCCAGAAGATAGCCGAGCAGAAGCGCCAGCAGCGGCTCGGCAAGGATGTCGGCGCTCAAATGCTTCCCCCTAACGGCTGGAGATTATCAGGTTGGACCTGGGCTGCAACAATTTGCATCAAGTCTCCGGCCGCTGGATTTGCAACGCCGCCGCCTCCGCGTCTAAGCGGGCCGGGATGAGCGCCGGCCGTCCACTTCTGATCTTCGACTCAGGCATTGGCGGCCTCTCGGTGCTTCGCCCGATCCGCTCGCTTCTGCCGACGGCGCCGATCGTCTACGTCGCCGACAGCGCAGCCTATCCCTACGGCACCAAGAGCGCTGCCGTGATCGAGGCGCGAGTGCCCGCCTTGCTCGGGCGGCTGGCAGAACGGTTCGACCCGGAGCTGATCGTCATCGCCTGCAACACCGCCTCGACGATCGCCCTGGACGCCGTTCGAGCCGCGCTCGACCTGCCCATCGTCGGCACCGTGCCCGCCATCAAGCCCGCCGCCGAACGCTCCCGGACCCGGGTGATCGGAGTGCTCGGCACCGAGGCAACGGTTCGCCAGCCCTACGTGGACCGCCTGTCCCAGCAGTTCGCCTCCGATTGCCGCGTCCTTCGCCACGGATCCGCCGAACTGGTCGACCTCGCGGAAGCAAAGCTGCGCGGCGAAGCATCGGATCCAGGCGCGTATCGGGCCATTCTCAACCGTCTCCTGGATCAGCCGGGCGGAGAGCAGATGGACACGGTGGTGCTTGCCTGCACCCACTTCCCGCTGGTCGAGGAAGAGCTTCAGGCCGCCGCTCCGCGCCCCCTCGACTTCCTCGACGGAAGCGAGGGGATCGCCCGCCGCACCGCCACTCTCACCCGCGACCGTTCCTGGCCGGACAGCGTTCCCGAGGGGCTGGCGCTGTTCACAAGCAGAAGCGTCGCGCTGGAGGCGTACCGGCCTGGGCTTGAGCGGTTCGGCCTCAGGCTGATCGACCCCCTTTGAGGGACTCCATTGGGACTGGCCTTTCGCTGCCGGAAACCTTATGGGGCCGGACAGCGACCGGGGAGCTTGGTTTTGGACTATCAGCGGATTTTCGCGCAGGCGATCGATCGGCTACACGCCGAGGGCCGGTACCGCGTGTTCATCGACATCCTCCGCAACAAGGGCTCCTACCCCAACGCGCGCTGCTTTGCCGGCCATAACGGCCCCAAGCCGATCACCGTCTGGTGCTCCAACGACTATCTCGCAATGGGCCAGAATCCCAAGGTGATCGAGGCGATGGAGGAGGCGCTGCACGACGTCGGCGCAGGCTCCGGCGGCACCCGTAATATCGGCGGCAACACCCATTACCATATCCAGCTGGAGGCAGAGCTTGCCGATCTCCACGACAAGGAGTCCGCGCTCCTCTTCACCTCCGGCTACGTCTCCAACGAGGCGACTCTTTCCACACTTGCCAAGATCCTGCCCGGCTGCATCGTCTTCTCGGACGAATTGAACCATGCCTCGAT
>DASYWC010000142.1:0-15039 GCA_035936615.1 Allosphingosinicella sp.
CGGAAAGCACTAGCCCCCTCCTGCCGCCTTTGCTAAGCGCCCGTCTCACAAGTCCCGGCGCCAGGCACCCGTAGCTCAGCTGGATAGAGCGCTGCCCTCCGAAGGCAGAGGCCAGAGGTTCGAATCCTCTCGGGTGCGCCAGCGGGACTCCAGCCAAGCGAGACCCGGATGGCCAGCGCGGATTTCCTCATCGTCGGCGGAGGCATTGCGGGCTTGTCCGCTGCCTCGCGGCTTGCGGCCCATGGGCGGACGGTGGTGCTGGAGGGCGAGGACGCGCTCGGCTACCATTCGTCGGGGCGGAGCGTCACCTTCTCGCACTACGGCATCGGCAATTCGGCGGTTCGCGGGCTCACCTCCTACAGCCGGGCCTTTTTCGAAGCCCCTCCGGACGGCTTCTGCGCATCGCCGCTCTATCGTTCGCAAGCGTCGCTCTACGTGGCGACGGAGGAGATGACGGGGCAGCTGACTGCGCTCCACGCGGAGATGGCGCGCTTCACCGACCAGGTGGAATGGCTGGACGCGGACGGGGTCCAAGCCTTGTGTCCCGTTCTGAAGACGGGCCCCGGCGGAGTGGTGCGGGGCGTGGTGGACACGTCCGGCCTGAGGCTCGACGCCGACGCGTTGCTTCAGTCCTACGCTAAGGCCACGCGATCCAGAGGCGGGGAGATCCGAACGGGGCAACGCATTGCCGCCATCCGGCGCACGGGGCAGGATTGGCTGGTCCGCACCGAAGCCGGCGACGAGTGGACCGCGCCCGTTCTGGTCAATGCCGCCGGAGCCTGGGCCGACCAGGTGGCGTTGCTGGCCGGCGTGGAGCCGCTGGGTCTGAAGCCGATGAGGCGAACGATCATCGTCTTCGATCCCCCGGAGGGCGAGGAGGTAGCGGCCTGGCCCTTCGTCCATACCGCGGCGGGCGACTTCTACATGCTTCCGGAGGCGGGGCGGCTGCTCGCCTCGCCGGTAGACGAGATCGCCAGCGATCCGTGCGACGCCGCTCCGGAGGAATATGACGTGGCGCTCGCCGCAGCCAAGGTCGAGGAATATACGACCATGCCCGTTCGCCGGATCGCGCACAGCTGGGCAGGCCTTCGCTCCTTCGTGGCGGACCGGGTGCCCACCGCGGGCTTCGCTCCCGATGCACCGGGCTTCTTCTGGCTCGCGGGCCAGGGCGGCTATGGGCTCCAGACCGCTCCGGCGATGGCCGAGATCGTAGAGGCGCTTGCGACAGGCGGCGCCTGGCCTGGGGGCCTTTCGGTTCTGGGGGTGGAAAAGGAGCAGATCGAGCCGGCACGGCTTCGGAGCGGTCCGGCCTAAGCGTGCACGCCCTGCGGGCTGGCGCATGCCGGGGAGATCCCGCACTTCCGCGCACAAACGACCACATTTCTCCCAACCTTCGGTGATTTTTCCCACGCCCTCCGCCGGGTGATTGCCGGCTGACGCCTTCTTCAGAACAGAAAATTGTGGAAATGAGCCACTTTCTATGAACTGGCACGCCCCTTGAAACAGCTTTGGCATAACCGCCAGGGACATGGCGGAAACGAAATTCAACCAAGGGTCAGGGAGACCGGCAATGTTCAAGTTCGACAAATCAGACCTCCAGCGGACCGTCGTGGCGGCGCTTGGCGCACTCATCCTCAGCACCACCATGGTGGTGTCTGCGGTGGGTCCCGCCCGAGCCGTCGAGACCGCACCCGCAGCGGTTCAGGCCCATGCCTGAGCTGCTGCTGGCGGCGAGCGGGCGGGGTCTCGTTCCTTCGGGCCTTCTCCGGTCGCTGCCCTCCATCTCAGTCAAGGATATTCTACCCATGAGCATCTTCACA
Organism: Allosphingosinicella sp.; assembly: GCA_035936615.1. GTDB lineage: Bacteria > Pseudomonadota > Alphaproteobacteria > Sphingomonadales > Sphingomonadaceae > Allosphingosinicella. The sequence goes on from DASYWC010000142.1 coordinate 1,821, forward strand.
CGTACCCGCGACATCGTCGCCGCCAACTTCACCGACCTTCTCGATAAGGCGGAAGACCCGGCCAAGATGATCCGGGTGATGATCATGGAGATGGAAGAGACTTTGGTCGACGTGCGCGCCTCTGCAGCCCGGACCATCGCCGACCAGAAGGAAATGCGCCGGCAGATCGCGAAGCTCGAAAGGCTGCAGGACAGCTGGACGGAGAAAGCGGAGCTGGCGCTCAGCAAGGATCGCGAGGACCTCGCGAAGGCGGCGCTGGTCGAAAAGCGCAAGGTCGCCGACGCCGCCGAAAGCCTCAACGTCGAGATCGCCGTTCTGAACGACGGGCTGCGCGCCTACGAAGCCGACATCGCAAAGCTTCAGAGCAAGCTTCGCGAGGCGCGGATGCGGCAATCCTCGATCGCCAGCCGGGTGGAAACCGCGCGCAACCAGGTCCGGATGCGCGAAGTCTATGCCGGCCCGAAAGCGGCCGAGGCGTTCTCGGGCTTCGAAGTGCTCGAGCGCCGCGCCGACTTCGCGGAAGGCCAGGCCGAAGCGCTGGCGCTCGCCGCTCCCAAGACCCTCGAAGAAGAAATTGCCGAGCTCCGCGCCTCCGAACAGGTCGATGCCGAACTCGCCGCCATGAAGGCCGCTCGAGGCTGAAACGAGAAAAGACAGGAGGAACAGGAAAATGGCTCTGAAGAAATTCCATCTCAACAAGCGCGACGGCAAGTTCATGGGCGTCTGCGCAGGCATCGCGGACTATTTCGGAGTGGATGCGACCTTCGTCCGCATCGCCGCGGTGGTCGTAACCCTGCTCGGCGCCTTCCCCTGGACCCTGCTCGCCTATGGCATCGCCGCCTGGGCGGCAAAGCCTGCAGGAGCGCTGGAATGCGCAGCCGAGGGCGAGCGCGGGGCACGCGTTTCGACGAAGGACCTTCGTCTAAACATGCGCGACATCGACCGGCGGATGGCGGAGGTGGAGCAATATGTGACGAGCTCCAACAGCAGCCTCGCAAGCGAGATCGAGAAGCTGCGGTAACGGCAGCCAAGGGACAGGGAGGAATTGACGATGACCGAAGCAATGACCTTGATCGCTCTTTCCGGCTCGGGCCTCGCAGGGCTCAGCATCGCCGCCTATGCCGGCCTCAAGGGCTGGCAAGGCTGGCTCGACCTGAAGCGCCTGGAGATCGCAGGCCAGCGGACGCCCGAGCGCGGGCCCGCAATGGACCGGATCGAGATGGCCGATCTCAGAGAGCGAATCCGCAAGCTCGAATCCATCGCCTCCTGCGTCGATCTCTGAGGATCGCCGCACGTCCACCGGCGGAGCCACCGAATTCCAACCGCCGCTTTCGGGCGGCGCCGCGGCCTAGTGGAGCGAGTAGCTCCCGGGCCTTAGCCGCCCAGCCTCAGCTTCAGCGTGTTCAGCTTGATCCCGCTCACGTGCCAGATATCGCCGAACTGGTCGTGAGCGATCGGGTCCGGCCTGGTGCCGCCGAGCTGCTGGACGATGTCGGGCACGGTGTTGGAGTGGCCGACGATCAGCACGGTTCCGGTCTCCGCACGTACCCGCTGAAGGAGAGCAGGAGTATTGGCGGGATCGTAGATCTTGGGGGTGATCCCCAGCGACTGCGCCAGGGGAGCCGCGGTCTGCTGCGAGCGCCGGGTGTTGGTGACATAGATGGCGGAGGGCTGGTCGCCCTGAAAGAAGCCCGGGAGCATGGCCGCCTGGCGCCGGCCCTCGGCGGTGAGCTCCGGATCGGTCACCCCCTGAAGCGTGTGGAGGTGCCGCATCACGTAAAAGCTCGGTCCGGGCGGCTCCTGCGGCGCTACCGGAAAGCAGGCGGCGAGCGCGATCAGGAAAAGCGCTGGGATCAGGCGCAGCAAGGGCATGTCGGAACTCCTTTTACCCTCCACTCGCCGATCCAGGGCCGCTGCGCAACCATCAGTTCACAAGGGGTGCACAAGCCCGGAAAATGCACTAAGCGGCCCCACGACACGGAAAAATGGGACCCAGGGCCAGAATGCAGAGCAAGACGGAGCGGGCCAACCGGCCCGCGCTCGCACTCCATGTTCCCGAGCCGGACGCCCGGCCGGGAGACGAGGTGGATTTCAGCCACATCGCCATCCCTGCTGCAGGAAGCGTCGCTCGGCCCGACATTGCGGTACCTCCTGCCGAGATACGCGACCTCGCCTACACCCTGGTGAGGGTGCTCGACGATGATGGGCAGGCGGTCGGCCCGTGGGACCCGCGCCTTGATCCCGACACGCTCCGGCGGATGCTCCGCGACATGATGATGGTCCGGGTGTTCGACGACCGGATGTACCGGGCCCAGCGGCAGGGCAAGACGAGCTTCTACATGAAGGCGACCGGGGAAGAGGCCGTCGCGGTCGCAGCCGCCCATGCCCTCGACCGCGAGGACATGTGCTTCCCAACCTACCGGCAGCAGGGCCTTCTCATCGCCCGCGACTATCCGCTGACCGAGATGATGTGCCAGATCTACTCGAACAAAGGCGACAAGCTTAAGGGACGCCAGCTCCCGATCATGTATTCGGACCGGGAGCGCGGCTTCTTCTCGATCTCCGGCAACCTTGGAACCCAGTACCCCCAGGCCGTGGGCTGGGCGATGGGCTCCGCGATCAAGGGCGACAGCCGAATCGCGGCCGGCTGGATCGGGGACGGAGCGACCGCGGAAGGAGACTTCCACAACGCGGTGACATTCGCCGCGGTGTACCGGGCGCCGGTGATCCTCAACATCGTCAACAACCAGTGGGCGATCTCGACCTTCTCCGGAATCGCAGGCGAGGAGCTCACCACCTTCGCCGCGCGCGCCATCGGCTACGGCATTCCGGGGCTTAGGGTCGACGGCAACGATCCGCTTGCGGTCTACGCTGCGACGCGCTGGGCTGCGGACCGGGCCCGTTCCAACCTGGGCCCGACGATGATCGAGCTTTTCACCTACCGGGTCGAGGGCCACTCCACCTCCGACGATCCGACCGCGTACCGGCCGCAGGGCGCGGGCTCCAAATGGCCGCTTGGAGACCCGATCCAGCGCTTGAAGGCGCATCTCGTCGGCCGTGGCGAATGGGACGAGGAGCGCAACCAGCAGTTGCTCGACCAACTGGGCGAGGAAGTGCGCGCCGCCCAGAAGGCGTCCGAGAAGCTCGGGACGCTCGGCAACGGCCATTATGAAGACGTGAATTCCCTGTTCGAGGAAGTGTTCGAGGAGCTTCCCTGGCACCTTGCCGAACAGCGGGACCAGGCGCTCGGGGAGGCGAAGCGCTGATGCCTGCGATGAACATGATCGAGGCGTTGAACGACGCCCACAACGTGATGATGGAGCGCGACGACAATATCGTCGTGATGGGCGAGGACGTCGGCTATTTCGGAGGAGTCTTTCGGGTCACCGCGGGGCTCCAGAAGAAGTACGGCAAGACGCGCGTGTTCGACACTCCGATCGCCGAGGGCGGAATAGTCGCCACCGCGATCGGGATGGCCCTTTACGGCCTTCGCCCGGTGTTCGAGATCCAGTTCGCCGACTACATCTTCCCAGGCTTCGACCAGATCTTCTCGGAAGCGTCGCGGATCCGCTACCGCACCGCGTCGGAATGGACGGTGCCGATCGTCATCCGCTCGCCCTATGGCGGAGGCATTTTCGGCGGCCAGACGCACAGCCAGTCGCCCGAGGCGTTTTTCGCGCACATGCCGGGGATAAAGACGGTGATCCCGTCCAATCCACACGACGCCAAGGGCCTGCTCATCGCCGCGATCGAGGACAACGATCCCGTCCTCTTCTTCGAGCCCAAGCGAATCTATAACGGCCCCTTCGACGGCTTCTACGAGCGGCCGGTGACGCCCTGGGCGAAGCACCCACTCGCCGAGGTCCCTGAAGGGCACTACACCGTCCCCATCGGCAAGGCCGCGGTGGCTCGGGAGGGCAGCGACGTCACCGTCCTGGCTTACGGCACCATGGTCCATGTCGCGCTTGCCACCGCCGAGGCGGAAGGGATCGACGCGGAAGTGATCGACCTTCGAACCATCGTGCCCGTCGACATCGAGACCATCGAGGCGTCCGTGAAGAAGACCGGCCGCTGCGTCGTCCTTCACGAGGCGACCCGGACCGCCGGCTTCGGAGCCGAGCTGGCGGCTCTGGTGCAGGAGCGCTGCTTCTACCACCTGGAAGCGCCGGTGCAGCGGGTGACCGGATACGACACGCCTTATCCCCACTCGATGGAGTGGACCTATTTCCCCGGGCCGGCGCGGCTGGGCCCGGCCCTTCGCAATGCATTGGAGGACTGAGACGGCCATGGCGCGCTACCAATTCAAGCTGCCCGATATCGGCGAAGGCATTGCCGAGGCCGAGATCGTCGCCTGGCACGTCAGGATCGGCGACATGGTCAAGGAAGACCAGCAGATCGCCGACATGATGACCGACAAGGCGACCGTGGAGATGGAATCGCCCGTTGCCGGCAAGGTCGTGGGGCTTGCGGGCGAGGTCGGGGACCAGATCCCGATCGGATCGGTGCTGGTCGAGTTCGAAGTTGATGGTGAGGCGCCGGCAGAGGAAGCGCCCGCGGCTGAGCAGGACGGGCAGGAAACCGACGAGCAGGGCGAACGCGCCGATACGGTGGCGCTGGCCGACGGTATGGTCGAGCCTACGCCCGGCATTGAGCAGTCAGTCCCTTCGACAGAGGAGTCGTTCGTCCCGAGCGAAGTCGAGGGGCGTCCGGCCAGCTCGGAACAACGCGCCTCGACTTCGCTCGGCACGAGCGGAGAAGGAAGCATGAAGCAGGTTCTGGCTTCCCCCGCGGTTCGCCAGCGGGCGCGGGACCTGGGTATCGACCTGTCACAGGTGAAAACCAGCTCCGACCGCGTTCGCCACTCGGACCTGGACGCCTACCTCCTGTACAATGGCGGCTCGGTCTCCCGCTCCGGCGGCGCCAGGCACCAGGACGAGCAGATCAAGGTGGTGGGGCTCCGCCGCAAGATCGCCGAGAACATGCAGGCGGCCAAGCGCCACATCCCGCACTTCACCTATGTCGACGAGGTGGACGTGACTGCGCTCGAACAGACGCGGGCGATGATGAACGCGGATCGCGGAGGCAATCCCAAGCTGACTCTGCTGCCCTTCCTCACCATCGCCATGTGCCGGGTTCTTCCCGACTTTCCGATGCTCAACGCGCGCTACGACGATGAAGCGAACGTCATCCACCGGTCGGGCGCAGTCCACATGGGCATGGCGACGCAGACCGACAACGGCCTCTCCGTCGCAGTCATCCGCGACGCTCAGAACCGCGACGTCTGGGACCTCGCGCGCGAGATACTCCGCCTCGCCGAAGCGACCCGGGCGGGCAAGGCGAGCCGCGAGGAACTTTCAGGCTCCACCATCACCATCTCCAGCCTCGGGCCGATGGGCGGAATCGTCTCAACCCCCGTCATCAACCGGCCGGAAGTGGCGATCATCGCTGTGAACAAGGTCAAGGAGATGCCGGTCGTGATCGATGGCGAGCTCGAGATCCGGAAGATGATGAACCTCTCCCTCTCCTGCGACCACCGGGTCGTGGACGGCTGGGATGCGGCAAGCTTCATCCAGGATCTGAAGAAGGTGCTCGAAAACCCGCTGAAGCTGCTGTCGCTCCGCTGACGCGAAGGCAGCTGGACGCGCAAAGGGAGAACTTGCAGGCCCGGCTGATTCGTCGCACACTCCCCCGGGGGAGCGAAATGGCCAGCGTCTTTCTTAGCTACGCGCGCGAGGACGTCGCCAAAGCGGAAGCGCTGGCGAAGGCGCTCGAACGCGCCGGCCACAAGGTCTGGTGGGACCGCCACATCTACAGCGGCTCCGAGTTCTCCGGGGAGATCGAGGCCGCGCTGAAGCGAGCCGACGCGGTCATGGTGCTGTGGTCGAAGGCGTCGGTCGGCTCCGCCTGGGTGCGAGACGAGGCCGCCGAGGGCCGGGACTCGGATCGACTCGTGCCGGTGGTCCTCGACGAGAGTCGCCCCCCAATGGGCTTCCGCCAGTTCCAGGCGATGGACCTGTCGAGGTGGAGCGGCCGGGGAGCGCCGCCCCATTTCCAGGATCTGCTCGCCGCGGTCTCGCGCAAGGCCGCGGCGGGCGAGGACCGCCAGACGCCCGCATCCCTCGCCGCGCCGGCCGCTCCTGCGAAACGCTGGAAGCGCATCGCCGCTCCGGCGCTGGCAGTGCTGCTGCTCGCGCTCGTCGTGGCTGGCGTCTGGCGCTTCGGCAGCGGCGAAGCCTCAGCTGCGGAAAAGCCCGTTCTGGCGGTTCTCCCCTTTGCCGATCTTTCCGCGGGCAAGGACCAGGCCTTCATCTCAGAGGGCATGGCGGAGGCGATATTGAGCACGCTCGGGCGCGATCCCGGGATCAAAGTGATCGGCCGCACCTCTTCATGGAAGTTCAGGGACGGAGCCGCCGACTTGGCGGAGATCAAGAAGGCGCTGGGAGTGACGCACGTGCTGGAAGGGAGCGCCCGCACCTCCGGAGACAATTTGCGGGTCAGCGTGCGCCTGATCGACGCTTCGGACGGAGCGCAGGTCTGGTCCGAGGAATATCAGCGGCAGATGAGCAACATCTTCGCGGTGCAGGACGAGATCGGCAAGGCGGTCGCCCAGCGCCTGCGAGGGAGTTTTGCGAAGGCGGCCCCTAAGGCGCAGACGCAAATGACCGGCGCCGACACCTATACGCTCCACCTCGCGGCGAGGGCGAAGGCCCGGGAACGGGAGGACCGGTCCCTGCGCGAGGGACTGGAACTCGCCCGAAAGGCCATCGCCGCCGACCCCAATTACGGGCCCGCCCACGCCCTGTACGCGGAGTTGCTCTTGCTCCTCTCCAGCCTGGAGTTCGAGGGCGTCCCCGCTCCCGAAGCCGTTCGAACGGCGGAGGCGCATGCGAGACGCGCGATCAAGCTCGCTCCCAATTCTGCCGAGGGCTTTGCTGCGCTTGGCGCCGCCTTGGCGGGGACTCAGCCCGAGATCGCGGCTCAGGCCCTAACCCGAGCGATCGCGCTCGATCCCGCCCGGGGGGAGCTAAGGATGTGGCTCGGCGACATCTACAACAAGCTCAACAGGAATGCCGAGGCGCTGGAGCAGTTTAAGACTGCGGTTTCGATGGAGCCGCTCTGGCCGCCGGCCGTGACGAGCCTGCATGGCACCCTTCTCGCTTCCGACCGCTTTGACGAGGCGGACGCTCTTGTTAGCGAGTTTGCGGCCCGGGGGGGCGCTCCCGAGGTGGTGGCCCGGCTGCGCGCCTTTTCCGCGCTGGCGCAACGAAGCGACATAGCGGAGGCCATCAAATATTTGCACCTATCCCTCCGACATGCGCCCGAGTCGCGCCACTCGGCCCAGGCCCTGGCCTGGCAGTACGAGCAACTCGGCTTTGAGGAGCAGGCGCAGCGGCTTGCCAACCGGGAATCGCCCATGGTGCGGCTGTACATAAGCGGCAGGCACCATCGGGTCGCTGAGGAAGCCCGTAAGATGCAGAGCGCGATGTGGTCCCATCCGGACCTCGATCTTGCGGCGGAGTCCCTGATCCGAGTGCACGACTGGAGATCGCTCGCCGCTATCTATGACAGCCGCACCGGACCGGTGGAGCCGATGTGCCGAAGCGGCAGGACGGCAATGGCCATAATCCACATGGCGACCGCTTTCAAAGCTCTGAGCCGCAATGAGGAGGCAGCCGCGCTCGCATCGTGCGTGGCAAAAGCCATCGACTCGCAATCGCGAGGGCCGGTCCGGGCCGCCGAGTTCCCCGAGGAGCGCCTAGCCCTGATGAGGGCGCAGATCTGGGCGCTTCAAGGCAATGGAAGCGCAGCCTTGGACGCGATGAAGCGGGCCGTGGATCTCGGCGCCCGGACCAAGCACGGCTCCGGCCTTAGCTCGTTGCCGGCCCTAGAGCCGCTTCGCTCGACGCCCCAATATGCCGCCCTGGATCAGCGCCTGAAGCAGCTGGCCGCCGTCGAGCGCACCAGAGTCATGAAAGCGTTGAGCGCCTCCTGACGGCCGTCGCGGGCCGGGCGCTCACCGGTCAAGACAAGGGCGGCCGTCGACATTCCCCTCCGTTCGCCCTGAGCTTGTCGAAGCCTATCCTGAGCGGCTGCCGCAGGCGGGCGGCCGAAGGGGGCTGCCGTTCTTTTCTTGACGCAAAAAGAAAAGCAGGGCTTCGACAAGCTCAGCCCGAACGGATTTGAGATGCTGAAGAAAACCTCCGCGCCCGACCTCGAAGCCCTGCGCCTCATCGACGATCGCCTCCGCTGGCTGTCGTCCTGGACGATCCACAACGCCAACCACCTGCGCGAGAGCTCTGACGGACTGAAGGTCGGCGGGCACCAGGCGAGCTGCGCCTCCATGACCGCGATCATGGCGGCGCTCTACTTCCGCGCGCTCGGCCCCAATGACAAGGTGGCGGTGAAACCGCATGCCGGCCCGGTGCTTCACGCGATCCACTATCTGCTCGGCACGCAGTCGATCGAGCAGCTGGAGAATTTCCGCGGCTTTGGCGGGATGCAGAGCTATCCGAGCCGCACGAAGGACAGGATACCCGTCGATTTCTCCACGGGCTCGGTCGGGCTTGGAGTGGCGATCACCGCCTTTGCGAGCCTGGTGCAGGACTACCTCATCGCGCACGGATTGATGAAAGCGGCGGAGGCCGGCCGCATGGTCGCGCTTATGGGTGACGCCGAACTGGACGAAGGCAATATCTACGAGTGCCTGATCGAGGCGTACAAGCACGACATCCGCAATTGCTGGTGGATCGTCGACTATAACCGCCAGTCGCTGGACGCGACCACCGCCGAGCGGATGTTCAGCCGCTTCGACGAGATCTTCGCAAGCTGCGGCTGGCGGGTCGTCACTCTCAAATACGGCAAGCTGATGGAGGCCGCCTTCGCAGAGCCGGGCGGCGATGCGCTCAAGGCCTGGATCAACGACGTCTCCAACGCGGATTACGCCGCCCTCACCTATCTCGGCGGCGCCGCCTGGCGCGAGCGGCTGCTGGCCGACGCGCCTGCCGTTAAGCCGGTCCTGGAGGCCCGCGATGACGACGCCCTGGCCGCGCTGATGACCAACCTTGGCGGCCACGACATGGAGGCGCTGGTCGAGGCGTTCGACGACGCTCAGGACGACGTCCCAACCCTCTTCATCGCCTACACCATCAAGGGCCAGGGCCTGCCCTTCGCGGGCCACAAGGACAATCATGCCGGCCTCATGAACCCCGGCCAGATCGCGGCGCTCCGCGACAGGATGGGCATCGCGGAAGGTCACGAGTGGGAGCCTTATGCCGGCCTCGGCGGCAATTCGGCCTCTGCGGTGCAGTCGCTGGTCGAAAACAGCCGGATCGCCAAGGCCAAGCGCGAGCGGCCCTGGAAGGTCGCCGAAGTCCCGCCCATCGCACCTCCCGCGGGCGAGGAGCAGTCCACCCAAGCCGCGTTTGGCAAGATCCTGCTCGATCTGTCCCGCACCGGCGGCGAACTCGCCTCCCGGATCGTCACCACTTCGCCCGACGTCACCGTCTCCACGAACCTGGGCGCCTGGGTGAACCAGCGCGGCCTGTTCCGGCGGCAGGAGCTGCCGGACGTGTTCGCGGCCGCCAAGATCCCCTCGGCGCAGAAATGGGGCGCAGCTCCCGCGGGCCAGCATATCGAGCTCGGAATCGCCGAGAACAACCTCTTCCTGATGCTTGCCGCGCTTGGTCTTGCGGGCGAGCTGTTCGGCGAGCGCTTGTTCCCGATCGGCACCGTCTACGATCCCTTCATCGCCCGCGGACTCGATGCCCTCAACTACGCCTGCTACCAGGACGCTCGGTTCATGCTTGTCGCGACTCCGTCGGGAGTGACCCTTGGGCCTGAGGGCGGGGCTCACCAGTCGATCAACCCGCCTCTGATCGGGATGGGACAGCCGGGCCTCCGCCATTACGAACCGGCCTATGTGGACGAGCTTGCCTTGCTGATGGAGAAAGGCTTCCGCCTCATGCAGGCCGAGGACGGCGAGAGCGTCTATCTCCGACTCACCACCCGCTCAATCCCGCAGATCGAGCGGCCCGACGACGGCTGGAAGGCCGGCGCGATCCAGGGGGGGTACTGGCTTCGAGAACCGAAGCCGGGCGCGGAGGCGGCCCTGGTCTATTCCGGCGCAATCGCTCCCGAGGCGCTCGCGGCCTGGGAAGTCCTTAAGGAGGACATGCCCGGCCTTGGCCTCCTGGCGATCACCTCGCCCGACCTCCTCCACCGCGGCTGGAGCCAGCGCAGAAGCGCGCGCTGGGCCGGCAATGGACTGGAGCGGAGCCATGTCGAGAAGCTGCTCGCGCCCTTGTCGCGCGATGCCGGGCTTGTGACCTTCCTCGACGGCTCCCCGGCCGCCTTGTCCTGGCTCGGCGGAGTGATGGGCCACCGGGTCAGCCCCCTCGGCCTCGACCGCTTCGGGCAGACCGGAAGCCTCGAGGACCTCTACCGCTACTACCGGCTCGACGTGGACGCGATCGTCGAGGCCGCGGCCGAGCTGTTCCTCGACTAGTCCTCCTCGTCCTCGCCCGGGATCGGAGTTGGGGTGTTCAGCGCCTCGCGCACATAAAGCCGCTTCACCAGCACGAAGAGGACCACAGTCAGTGGCTCGGCGAAGAGGATCCCGACGATCCCGAACAGGAGCCCCGCGGCGACCAGCGAGAAGAGCAACAGCGCCGGAGGCAGCTCGACGGCCTGCTGCTGGACCAGGGGCGCGATGACGTTGCCCTCGATCTGCTGGATGACGAGGAACAAGCCGACCACCCACAGGAAAAGGGTGGGATCGACCGCAAGCGCGAGCAGGATCGCCGGAATGGAAGCCAGGATCGGCCCGAGGAACGGCACGAACTCCAGCAGGGCCGCGACGATGCCGAGGGTAAGCGCAGCCGGGATCCCGATCCACCACAGCCCGAGCCCCGTGAGCAGCCCGACCAGCACCATTGAGACCAGCCGTCCGAACAGCCACAGGCGCAGCGCTCTCCAGCTGTCCTCAAGCGCTAGAGCGGCGTTGTCGCGCCCGCCCTCCGGCACCAGCTTTATGAGACCGCGCCGGTAGAGGCCGGGTCTCGCGGCCATGAAGATTCCGCCGACGATCACCAGCAAGGTGTCGGCAATGCCGCTTCCAAGCGACATCGCGAGCCCGCCGAAGTTCGAGACGACTCCACCGCCTTCCTTGAGCCCGCCAGTCCATTCCCGCAGCGGCTCTGCCAGCCCCACCTCCGCCAGCCGTGCCTGGACCGCCTGCCAGGCCTTGGGGATCGCGTCCTGGAGCGCCCCCGCCTGGGCGATGACCTCACGGCCGAACAGCCAGAAAGCGACCCCGAAGATCCCCAGGAGAAACAGCACTGCGATGAGAAGGGCTAAGCTGTCGGGGATTCGGAAGCGCTTCTCGATAGGATTGGCGATCACTCTCAGGATGACCGCGACCAGCACCGCGCCGAAAACGAGGATGAGAAGGCCGCGCAGCTGCCAGAGGAGCAATGCGAGGCCCAGGATCGCAAGACCGATGACCAGGCGCTCGATGAAAAGCCGGTGGCTCATGGGATTGGCTGGCTGGCTCATGCCCGCCTTCCCCCGCCGCCGTGGTTCGCGAGGCGGAACAATCGCCCACTTTCCGCGCTCTTCTTGTAACCGAATAACGACATTGGAGACCTCACATGATTGGCAAGATTGTTGGAGCCGCGATCGGCAAAAAGGTTGCGGGCCGCTATGGCGGCGGAAAGGGCATGCTGCTCGGAGCACTTGCGCCCATGGTCGCTCGGCGCGCGTTCGGGCCGCTCGGCCTCGCCCTCGCCGGTGGCTGGGCCGCCAAGAAGTATTATGACAGCCGCAAGCTTCGGCCCGACTACCGGGCGGACCGCCGCTACTAAGCGCGAGTCGGGCGGCGAGCCGGCACGGCAGCCGCCCGTCACTTCGCAAACAGCCAGATGGCCACCGCCAGAGCAGCAGTGGCTATCACCATCGCGGCGGTTATCAGCCGCAAATTAACCAGCTTGAACGTCTTTACCTCATGGGAATCCAGGCGGTTCCTCACCGCGCCGGCTCGCCGTTCGGCTGAGATGAAGATGAAGATCCCGATCAGGAGGAAGGCGGTTGCGATCGCCTTCGGGACCCAGACCGGTTCCATCTCGAACAGCACGTGAAAGCCTAGGCCCACGCCGACGCTTGCGAAGCCGGTTCTCATCCATCCGGCGAAGGTCCGCTCGTTGGCGAGCAGGGTGCGATCCTCGGCAAGATCCGTCCGCTCTTCCGCGAGCTCCTGCTTTCCATGATCGGCCAGAATCGTCCCTCCTTGCAGCACCCAACGCGGGACGACCGTTACGGTGCCATTACGGCCGATCCGGCTGCGGCTCCTCGCGAATGACGGGCGGCGGCGGCGCGGCTTGGCTGGGGGGGAGTTCCCTGGGCGCTGGCCGGTCCCGAGGCGCTGTCGGTTGAGCGGAGAACGTCACTCCGTCGTCCCTTACATCGACTCCGACCTGCATTCCCGTACCTTCGATCGGGACGACGATCCGTGTCGGCTCCCGCTCTATCTTCCGAGGCTCCGGCCCCGGCTCCGGGTGGCGCTGGGGAGCCGCTCGCCGGGGCATCGGTGCCGCTCCGCCCACTACCGCATTGGACATGAAGTCGCGCCAGATCAGGGCCGGCAGGCCGCCGCCCTGCACCCCCTTCAGCGGCCGGTTGTCGTCATTGCCGATCCAGACTCCGGTGACGAGGTCGCCCGAGAAGCCGATGAAGAGGGCGTCTCGGTTCTCCTGGCTGGTGCCCGTCTTGCCGAAGGTCTGCGTCGGAAGAGCGGCCGCTCGGCCCGTACCTGCATTGGCCGCCTGCCAGAGCATGTCGAGCATCATCGGCTGGATTCGGCGTCCCAGGCGGCTCGGCCCCGACACCAGCGACGAGAACCAGCCCCTCTCCTCCGTCGCCGGAAGCCCCTGCGGCTTCACCGGATAGGCGCCGTTTGCAATCGCTGCATAAGCTGCGGTCATTTCGATGAGGCTCACTCCCGACGAGCCTAGCGCCAGGCTTGGCTCGGGAGTGAGCGGGGCGGTGACTCCAAGGTCCCGCGCCGCCTGGATGACGTTCTCCCGCCCGATCCGCTCTGACAAGCGAACCGTTGCGACGTTGCTCGAGATCGCGAAAGCCTCGCGCAGGGTGATGGGCCCGCGATACTGGCCGCCGCTGTTCCTGGGCGACCAGTCGCCGATGGTGATCGGAGCGTCGGTGATCA
>DASYWC010000143.1:0-24996 GCA_035936615.1 Allosphingosinicella sp.
CGCGGACTGTTACGTCGCCGTCCCAAAAACGCCTTATTGTCAATTCAGCACACAGTCACATATTTGAAGCTATAAGCGATCGCTAAGCGTAGCTGTAACTATGTGGGATGATACATTGAAATTCGCTCCGTCAGCGCGCCCGGCCTTCTGGAACCGATCGCATCATCTTGACCGGATGACCTTCAAGGAGCTCGTCGTCGCGTACGTGCAGTATCCGGCGATCATCGCCTATTTCGTGCTTGCGATGGGTGCGATCACCTTGTTCGCATGGCGCCCCGCGCCCTGGCCTTCCGCGCTCGCCGCGGTGGCGATCTCGGCGCTTGTCTATCCGCTGGTATGGTACATCCTCCACCGCTGGGTCCTTCACGGCCGGTGGATGTTCAAGATCGGCCCGCTCGCCTCCACCTGGAAGCGAATCCATTACGATCATCACCAGGATCCGAATCATCTGGAAGTGCTGTTTGGAGCGCTTCATACGACGCTTCCCACGATCGCCATCGTCACTGCGCCTGCGGGCTATGCCATCGGCTACCTGGTCGGCGGCCAGGAAGCGGCCTTCGGCGGCGCCTGCGCCGCCTTGGCGACCGGGCTCCTCACCACCTGTTTCTACGAGTTCGTGCACTGCATCCAGCATCTGGCCTACAAGCCGAAGTCCAAATGGCTGGCCGAGATGAAGCGCCGCCACATGGCCCATCATTTCCACGACGAGAACGGGAATTACGGGATCACGACCTTCTTCTGGGACAAGCTGTTCGGAACCCATTACGACCGCCCCGAGCGGCCCGAGAAGAGCCCGACCGTCTTCAACCTGGGCTACACCCCCGAAATGGCCGAGAAATGGCCGCGTGTGGCCGAGCTCAGCGGCGGAGTGGCGACAGGGCACCCGCGCAAGCGCGGCGACTGATCCCATTCCTTCCAGCCGGCACTCCCGGCTGGTATTCACCCGGAGCTGCGCCTAGAAACCTCCCGCAGGGAGAGGTTCAGTGTCCGAGCGCGGTGAGGAAAAGATCGGAAGGCCCCAAGGGCGCTCCAAGTTCAAGCATTTCATGGGCAAGCTGCCTTGCCTGATCGGAATCCACCACCGCTCGAAGAAGCGGGCGTCCAGAGAGCCTGACACCGAAGGGCGGTACACGAGCGTCTGCACCTTTTGCGAAGTTCCGATGGAGCGCATCGGCCAAGGCAAGTGGAAGGTGTCGCGCCGCCGCCGCTAGGGCCTGTACGGGCGCTGGAAAGCCGTTAAGAACGTCCGTGCGATGACCATCGAGACCCGCCAAGTCACCACTGCAGCCGACCGGAGGGCGTTCGTCGATCTGGCTTGGGCTCTCAACGCCGGCGATCCGCACTGGGTGCCTCCGCTAAAGAGCGAAGTCCACGGCCTCATCGATCCGCGAAAGAACCCCTGGTTCCAGCACGCCGAGGCTGCCTTCTTCCTCGCCATGCGCGAGGGTAAGCCCGTGGGCCGGATCTCGGCCCAGGTGGACAGGCTGGTGCTCGAGATGCCGGAGGCGCAGGGCGGCGGGCCCGGCATCGGCCATTGGGGAATGCTCGAGGCCGCCGACTCCGAGGTGGCGGCGGCCCTGCTGGCCAAGGCCGAGGAGTGGCTCCGCGGGCGCGGAATGACCCGGGCCATGGGGCCGCTCAGCCTGTCGATCTGGGACGAGCCGGGGCTGCTGGTCCACGGCCACGACCACAGCCCGACCGTGATGATGGGCCATAACAGCCCAGCCTATGAGGGGTGGGTGGAGGCGCTCGGCCATACGGGCATCAAGGACCTCTACACCTACGAGCTCGATATCACCCGGGAGCTGCCGCCGCTCGTGCAGCGGATCATCTCCAGTGGAGAGCGCAACCCCAGGATCCGGATACGGATGGTGGACAAGTCCCGCTTCCACGAGGAAGCGGCGGTGATCCTCGGCATCCTCAACGACGCATGGTCGGGCAATTGGGGCTTCGTGCCGCTGACCGACGCGGAGATCGCCTATGCGGGCAAGAAGCTGAAGCCGATCGTCTACGAAGACCTGATCCGGGTGGCGGAGCTGGACGGCGAGCCCGTCGCGTTCATGATCACCCTCCCCGATTTGAACGAGCTCACCCGCGACCTCAACGGAAGCCTCTTCCCCTTCGGCTGGGCAAAGCTGCTCTGGCGGCTGAGGAACCCGAAGGTGCGAACGGTACGGGTGCCGCTGATGGGCGTGCTCCGGCGGCTTCAGTCGAGCCGGATCGCGAGCCAGCTCGCCTTTACCCTGATCGAGCATATCCGGCGGGCATCCGAAACGAAGTACGGCGCCACTCGAGGCGAGATCGGCTGGGTTCTGGACGATAATGAGGGGATGAAGTCGATCGCTGAGACGAGCCGCGCAACGATCAACAGAACCTACCGCATCTACGAGAAGGCGCTGTAGCAAAAGCACCGGCCTCGCAAAAAACGCTCTCCTATTTGTAACCGAGTTGGCACAAATTGCGCGACTCGCAGGAGAAGTGCCGTGGATGTGGATTCGCTGATATCGGAGGTGATCGAGCGGGAGGGAGGTTTTTCCCACCACCCCGCCGACAGGGGAGGAGCAACCCGCTGGGGAGTGACCGAAGCAGTCGCCCGCGCGCATGGCTACAGGGGCGACATGCGGCGCCTGCCCCGGGACGAGGCGGTCGCGATCTACCGCCGTATCTACTGGCTCAGGCCCGGGTTCGACCAGGTGGCGAAGCTTGCGCCGAAATTGGCGGCAGAGCTGTTCGACAGCGGAGTGAACATGGGGCCCGGCGTCGCCATCGGCTTCCTTCAGCGCGCCCTCAACGCGCTCAACCGCGGCGCGAGCGACTTTCCCGACATGCCGGTGGACCGGCGGATCGGGCCCCGTACCATCCAGGCGCTTGGCGCATTCCTGCGAACGCGAGGCCGCGGGGGTGAGGCCGTGCTCCTGAAGGCGGTCGAGGCGCTCCAGGGCGAACGGTACGTCGCTTTGGCCGAGCAGCGGCCGGCCAACGAAGCCTTCTTGTACGGCTGGCTCGCCAACCCGCTGGGCTGAAAGCGCCGGTCGGTGTGACCTTAGTGTGACCTTTGCCCTGGAGAAACCCAATGCAAGACGCAACTGAAACAGCGATTGGCGCGGCGCCTCCGCGCGAAGGCGCGCTGTACCGGGCTGTGCTCGGCCTGGTCGCACTGGCCGGCGGCCTGATGGGCCTGGGCGGCCTCTATTTCGTGCCCATTCCAGAGGGGAACCGAGAGCCGCTGCTGCTCGCGCTCGGCCTCGTGCTCGGCTGGGGAAGCACCATCGTCGGCTACGAATTCGGCTCGTCCCCCTCCAGCCGAAAGGCTGCCGAAGCGGGCCTCCGGCAAAGCGCTCAATCGTAAGTTCAATCGTAAGAGAGGAGAAGACCAATGTCCCTGAAATCGATCCTGAAGCGGGCGGCCAAGGCCGCTCCGGTCATCATCGCCAATGCGCCTGCGGTCATCGCCGCGGCGAAGGAGGTCGGGAGGGCGCTCAAGGAGCCCGCGCCCAAGGCCTGAGCTTCCTGCCTGTTGCACGCAGCAACCGACCTTCCCACATAGCTTCGATCAAGGAGCGGGAGCAGTCATGGAAAGCTGGCACGGGACTACGATCCTGGCGGTGCGCAAGAACGGGCAGGCGGTGGTCGCGGGCGACGGACAGGTTTCGCTCGGCCAGACGGTGATCAAGCCCAATGCCCGCAAGGTGCGCCGGCTTCACGACGGCTCAGTGATCGGCGGCTTCGCGGGAGCGACCGCGGACGCCTTCACCCTGTTCGAGCGGCTTGAGAGAAAGCTCGAGCAGCACCACGGCCAGTTGATGCGGGCGGCGGTCGAACTCGCCAAGGACTGGCGAACCGACAAATATCTCCGAAACCTGGAAGCCATGATGATCGTCGCGGACAAGGACGTGACCCTGATCCTGACCGGCAACGGGGACGTTCTGGAGCCTGCCGCGGGAGTGGCCGCGATCGGTTCGGGCGGGAATTTCGCGCTGTCGGCTGCTATGGCGCTGTTCGATTACGAGCAGGATGCCGAGGCGATCGCGCGCAAGGCGATGAAGATCGCCAGCGAGGTCTGCGTGTACACGAACGAGAACCTGACCATCGAGAAGATCGAGGGGGCGGGTGACACTAACACCCGTTCGGGCTGAGCCTGTCGAAGCCCCCCCTTCCCTTTAGAAAAGAAAGCCCTTCGGCAGGCTCAGGGCGAACGGAAACTGAGAGCAAATGAACGATTCCCTTACTCCCAAGGCGGTGGTCGCGGCGCTCGACGAGCATATCGTTGGCCAGAACGACGCGAAGCGCGCCGTCGCGGTGGCGCTTCGCAACCGCTGGCGCAGGCAACGGCTGTCGGACGAGCTTCGGGAGGAAGTGACCCCGAAGAACATCCTGATGATCGGCCCGACCGGGTGCGGCAAGACCGAGATCAGCCGGCGCCTCGCCAAGCTTGCCGACGCTCCGTTCGTCAAGGTCGAGGCGACCAAGTTCACCGAAGTCGGCTATGTCGGCCGAGACGTCGAGCAGATCGCCCGGGACCTGGTCGAGGAAGCGGTTAGACTGGAGCGGGAACGCCGCCGCGAGGCGGTTCGGGAAGCGGCGAGCGAGGCCGCCATGGAACGGCTGCTCGACGCTCTGACCGGCAAGGACGCGAGCCAGGCGACCCGCGAAAGCTTCCGGCTCCGGCTTCAGGAGAACCACCTCAACG
This sequence comes from Allosphingosinicella sp., assembly GCA_035936615.1. Classification (GTDB taxonomy): domain Bacteria; phylum Pseudomonadota; class Alphaproteobacteria; order Sphingomonadales; family Sphingomonadaceae; genus Allosphingosinicella. Next base: position 4,691 of record DASYWC010000143.1, read on the forward strand.
ACAAGGAGGTGGAGATCGAGGTCTCGCAGGAGGCGCCGCCGTTCGAGATCCCCGGAATGGGCGGCCAGGTCGGAATGATCAACCTGTCCGACATGATGGGCAAGGCGTTCGGGCAGGCGCCCAAGAAGCGGCGAAGAATGCGGGTCGCGGAAGCCTGGGACAAGCTGGTCGAGGAGGAATCGGACAAGCGGCTCGACGCCGACGACGTCAACCGGACGGCCCTGAAGGACGCCGAAGCCAACGGAATCGTGTTCCTGGACGAGATCGACAAGATCGCGGTCAGCGACGTCCGCGGCGGCTCCGTCAGCCGGGAGGGCGTCCAGCGCGACCTTCTGCCGCTGATCGAAGGGACGACGGTTGCGACCAAATACGGGCCTATGAAGACGGACCACATCCTGTTCATTGCGTCAGGTGCCTTCCACGTCGCCAAACCCAGCGATCTGCTTCCGGAGCTTCAGGGGCGGCTTCCGATCCGGGTCGAGCTGAGAGCCCTCACCGAGGAGGACTTCGTCCGGATCCTGTCCGACACACGGGCCAGCCTGACGGCGCAGTACACGGCTCTGATCGAGACGGAAGGGGTTCGGGTCGACTTCACCGACGACGGAATCCGCGCCATCGCCCGGATCGCGGCGGAAGTGAACGGGCAGGTCGAGAATATCGGCGCCCGGCGGCTTCAGACGGTGATGGAGAAGCTGCTCGAGGACGTCAGTTTCGATGCGGAGGAGCGCAGCGGCGACACGGTGACCGTGGACGCGCCCTATGTGGAGAAGCAGCTCTCCGAGATCGCGCGCAACACGGATCTCAGCAAGTACGTGCTGTAAGGCCGCAACGGAACCCTGCCTCGCCCGGCGCCGTTCGGGAGAGATGAGCAGGATCCGCCGCTTCATCCACGCTGCGGTCGCCGATCTGGAGCGCGACCTCGACACGGTCGGTGACGCGCTCGGGATGGGCGAAGGGCACCACGCCAAGGTGCGGCTTCTGGCTTATGCCGGATATCGCAACTCCGAGCTGGTGCGCGTGAAGGGGCGGATCGTCCGCTACCGAAAGCCGCTCGATGCCGGCGAGGGCACCCTGACGCGGATGCGCGCCATGATGGAGATCTACAACAGCCACGAAGTGCCGGGGGTCCGGGTGAAGCTTCGGGGCTACGGGCTGGAGGCGGAGTCGGTCAGCGACGAGGAGGGCTATTTCGCGTTCGAGCTGCCGGTGGAGACTCCCCTGCCCTCCGCCACGCAGTGGGAGCAGGCGGTGCTCTCGACACCCGAGGTCGAAGCTCAGCAGGCGGAGATCGCGGTTCCAGTGATCGCGCCTGGCACGGACAATCACTGGGGCATCATCTCCGACATCGACGATACGGTCGTGGAGACTGGAGCGACCGACTTCGTCAGGAACTGGCGCCGGGTTCTGGTCGACCGGCCGCAGGACCGGCTGGCCGTGCCGGGCGCCTCGACGCTCTACCGGATGATCGCCCGCGACCATGTCGCCCCGGTTCGGCCTTTCTTCTACGTGTCCTCAAGCCCCTGGAACCTCTACGGCTTCATCACGGAGTTCATGGAGCTGAACTCGATCCCGCACGGGCCGATGTTCCTCAAGGACTACGGGATCGACGACAAGCAGTTCATCCGCCCGAGCCACGGCGAGCACAAGCTTCGGGCGATCGAGACGGTGCTGGCATTCTATCCCGGCTTCCGGTTCCTCCTCATCGGCGACAACGGCCAGAAGGACGTGGAGGTCTATGCCCAGGCGGTGGCGGATTTCCCGAGCCGGGTGGCGGCGGTCTTCATCCGCGACGTGACCGGGACCTGCCGCCAGGGGCGGAACGGGGAGTTGCTTGCGGGAATCGAGGCTGCCGGAATTCCCACCTTCTGCGGGGCGGGATTCGAGGATGCGGTGAAGGTCGTGAAATCCCTGGATCTCGACCGGCCGATCGAAGCCGCCAAGGCGGTGGTGCAATCGACCGCTAAGGCCTAAGCTGTTCCAAACGAGCTGTTTTCAAGTGAGTGTGAAATGAAGCTGATCCTCTCCCTGCTGCTGTCCCTCCTTGTCCTCCATTCGCCTGCGGCGGCGCAGATGAGCGCTTCCGAGCGCGCCATGGTTCAGGCGGTGGAGAAGGATACGGAGCGCAACCTCGCCCTGCTCGAGCGGCTGGTGAACCAGAACAGCGGCACACTTAATCTGCCGGGGGTGGAAGCGGCGGGGAAGATGGTCGCGGCCGAGCTCCAGCCGCTGGGCTTCGCAGTCAAATGGGTGCCGATGGCCGAGACCGGCCGCGCGGGGCACCTCATCGCCACCCACAAGGGTGACGGGCGGGGCAAGCGGATGCTTCTGATCGCCCACCTCGACACGGTGTTCGAACCCGACTCGCCGTTCCAGCGCTTCGAGCGCCAGGGCGGCCGTGCGATCGGGCCCGGGGTCGGTGACGACAAGGGCGGGATCGTCGTGATCCTAGCGGCGCTCCGGGCGATGCAGAGCGCCGGTCCCCTCAAAAAGGCGGACATCGTCGTCGTGCTGACGGGAGACGAGGAGCGGACCGGCGAGCCGCTGGAGATTGCGAGGCGCGACCTGATCGAGGCTGGACGCTGGGCGGACGTTGCTCTGGAGTTCGAGAACCTCGCAAGCGAGAACGGGCAGGACTTCGGCACCGTCGCCCGCCGAAGCTCGACGAGCTGGACTTTGACCGCGACCGGAAGGACCGGCCATTCGAGCGGCATCTTCGGTCCCGGCGTCGGATACGGGGCGATCTACGAGCTGGTGCGGATCCTCGACTCGTTCCGGCGCGAGCTTCCGGAGCGCTACCTCACCTACAACGTCGGGGTGGTCGGCGGCGGGACTCCCGCCTCGATCGACGAGCAGGGCCTTAAAGTGACCGCGTCGGGCAAGACCAACATCATCGCCGAGACCGCGATCGCACGGGGGGACCTGCGCACCCTGACAAGGGAGCAGGACGCCCGGGTGCGCGCTCGGATGATGCAGATCGTCGGCCAGCACCTGCCGGGCACCAAGGCGGAGCTTCGCTTCTTCGACTCCTACCCACCGATGGAGCCGACCGCCGGCAACCGGGCGATCCTGGCCCGCCTCAACAGGGTGAACCAGGATCTGGGGCTGCCTCAGATGGCGGAATACGATCCGGGGCGGAGAGGCGCCGCGGACAGCAGCTTCGTCGCTCGCGACGCCGACGTGCTTGCCGGGATGGGCGCCGTGGGCGGCGGAGCGCATGCAGTGGGCGAGTGGATCGAGATCGCAAGCATCGACCGGCAGGCCAAGCGCGCGGCGATCCTGATGTCGCGGCTGGCGCGCGAGAAGCGGCGCTAAGGCTCTGGGCCGGGCGCGGTTCGAACAGGTACTTTATATTTCGGTACTGATGTGAAACAATGCAGGTCGGCGGCGCTTCTTGATGCCGTCCAGTCCGAAAGAATGGGCGCATAAGCAGGAACAAGCGCGCAAGTCGCGCGTCTTAAAGTTCGGACCGCCGCCGTAACTGCTCGTTCGCGGCACCCGATACAGGAGGGAAAATATGAATCTGATTATTGCACTGATCATCGGTGGCATCATCGGCTGGCTCGCCAGCATCGTCATGCGTACCGATGCGCAGCAGGGCATCCTGCTCAACATCGTCGTCGGCATCATCGGCTCGCTGCTCGGAGGGTTCCTGCTTGGGCCGATCCTTGGCGGCGGCAACCTCCTTTCCGGCAATCTCGACATCATGACGCTGGTCGTCGCGCTTCTCGGTGCGATCATCCTGCTCGCGATCGTCAACATGTTCCGCCGCGGCCGTCCGCGCTAAAGCGCGCGTAAGCCAGGAATAGAGAGGGCCGCCCGCTCCCGAGCGTGGCGGCCCTTTTTTCGTCTATTCGAGCTCGAAGCTGACTGCGATGGTGACGGACAGAGTCTGCTCGCCGGGGATGATGGCGGTGTCCGCCATCCCGCGCTCGCCGCGAGCCATCATGGCGACCCGAGGCGGTGGAGGCGCGAAGCCGCCGCCCGACTCGCTGATCGTGAGGATCCGACCCACCCGCTTTCCGATCGCCGCCGCGTAGATTTGCGCTCGGGCGCGGGCGACGGCAATCGCGTTGCGCCGCGCCTCGTCCAGAGCAGTCTCGGGCTTGTCGATGGTGAGGCTCGGCCCGTTGATCTGGTTGGCTCCCTCCGCCACCAGAGCGTCGAGGATCCTGCCGCTCTGGGCGATGTCGCGGAACCGGATCGTGACCTGATTGCTCGCCTGGTAGCCGGTCAGGACCGGCGGCTGGTTGTCGGCGTAACGGTAGTCGGGATTAAGGTTGATCGAGCTGGTCTGGATGTCGCGTTCGGCAACGCCTGCCCGGCGGAGCGCGCCGACGACCCGCTGCATTCTCTGCGCGTTTTGCGAAAGGGCCTGAGTGGCGGTGGGAGCGCGGGTGACGACTCCGGCCGAGATGATCGCGAGGTCCGGGACCCGGTTGACCTCCCCGGTCGCGACCACGTCGAGGCGCGTTCCCGAAATGGCCTGCACCGCGACCGGCTGGGCCGAAGCTGCCGCAGGCACGGCCGGGAGCGCCAGCAGCGACGCCATCGTCATCATTCGTATCATTTCGTTCTCCCTGTCTGAACCGCTGCCGCTTGGGCCGCATGTGCTTACATGACACGAAGTTACATAGATTGTTGCTGAACGTTACGGCTAGCGGTGGCCGTTACAGGAAGCGGCGGAGCTGAAGCCACGCGTCCACCTTGCGCTCGAACGGAAGAGTGAAGGCGGGGCTGCTCGAGGGGAGCTGAACGCGGTCGAAGGCGCCTTCCGGCCCGAGCTCCCTCTGGCCGATGCGGGCCGAGGTGCCGCCGTTGAACGCTATGGCCCGCAGGTCGGGCAGGCTCGCAGCAAGCGCGCTCAGGGAATTGACGGTGTGCGCCTTGATGGCAGAATCGAGGCTGCCGCTTCGGGTGGCTGAACCCACCGAATCCCAAAGGCCAACGTGCGCGGCAAGAAGCGCCTCAAGCCGCGCCTCGTAGGAGAGAGGCACGAGATCGACGTCGATCACCGCGCTCATCAGGCGCCAGAAGTGATTGCGCGGATTGGCGTAATATTGCGCCCGTGCGAGCGACTCTTCTCCCGGCAGGCTGCCGAGCACCAAAAGGCGCACATGCGGGTCCACGACAGGAGCGAAGGAGTGTTTGGTTCGGGTCGGATCGGACATCTGTTGCGGCTCGCTCCGCTCGCCGTCACCCCGCCTTCGATCATGCCCCGCATGATCGAATTCGTGGTGACCCCTACGGGAATCGAACCCGTGTTTCAGCCGTGAAAGGGCCGCGTCCTAACCGCTAGACGAAGGGGCCATCGGGTTCCCGCCAAAGTAGTACTTCGGCGGGCGCCCATTGCCAGAAGCGGTGCGGATAAGAGAGGCGCAAGCCCGGGTCAACCTCTAGTCGGCCCAGGCCGCGTCCTCCAGGTGCATCTCCGCCGAGGGGCGGTCGCCCCAATCGTCGCGCTTGATGCAGCCGGCGATCCACAGCTTGCGCTCCGGACGCGCCGACAGCATCGCCTGACCGAGCGCGCTTTCAGCCATTCGAAAGGCGATCGCCTTGATCCGGCGGCCGTCGTCGCCGGCGACGATCAGCCTCAGATGGCCGTTTCCGACCACGTCCGCCTTGACGATGCGGACCGGTCCGGCGGCGATCCGGGGCGAAGGCCATCCGGCGCCATAGGGGCCGCCCGCATCGAGCGCGTCGCAGAGGCTCACGCATACTCCGCCCGGAGAGAGCACGGCGTCGAGCAGCAGCGCTCGGCCGTCACGGCCCCGCGACACGTCTGCCGACAGCCGCTCATCCAGGAAGTCCGCCAAGGCGGCGATCTTGTCCGCGGCGACCGTGAGGCCCGCAGCCATTGCGTGGCCACCCCCGGCGACGAGCAGTCCGCTGTCCTTTGCAGCGAGCACCGCGGCGCCGAGGTCCACTCCGGAGATCGACCGACCGGAGCCCTTGCCCACTCCGTCGCCATCCATCGCGATGACGATTGCCGGGCGCCCCAGCTTCTCCTTGAGCCGCCCGGCGACGATCCCGATCACTCCCGGATGCCAGCCCTCACCGGCCACTACTGCGACGGAGCGGTCGTCCTGAGCCTTGCCGAGCTCTTCCGCTGCCTCGCAGACCATCGTCTCTATGGCGCGCCGTTCCAGGTTCAGGCGCTCCAGCTCCTCGGCGATGGAGCGTGCTTCCTCCGGATCCTCGGTAGTGAGAAGCCGAACTCCGAGGTCCGACTTGCCGACCCGGCCGCCCGCGTTGATCCGAGGCCCGAGAGCGAAGCCGAGGTCGGAGCAGCTCGGCGCCCTGGTGAGTCGGGAGACTTCGAGAAGCGCTTCAAGGCCGACATTGCGGCGCTGGGCGATGACCTTCAGCCCCTGGGTGACGAAGGCGCGGTTGAGCCCGCGAAGCTGAGCCACGTCGGCCACCGTTCCGAGCGCCACCAGGTCCAGAAGCTCGATCAGCTTCGGCTCCTCTCGACCTTCGAAGAAGCCGCGCGCCCGAAGCGTCCGAAGCAGCGCCGCCCCCAGAAGGAAGCATACTCCGACGGCTGCGAGATGGCCGTGCGAGGCGGCATGATCCTCCTCGTCGAGCCGGTTGGGGTTGACCAGCGCATGCGCCACGGGGAGCCGGCTGGCGCATTTGTGGTGGTCGACGACGATCACCTCGACTCCCGCCGCCTTTGCCATTTCGAGGGCTTCGAAAGCCTGGGCTCCGCAGTCGACGGTGACGATCAGTTTCGCCCCGCCTTGGGCGATCTTCACCAGCGCCTCGCCGCTCGGGCCGTAGCCTTCCATCAGCCGGTCGGGGATGTAGGCTTTGGGGTCGCAGCCGAGGTCGCGAAGCAGCCGGATGAGCAGGGCCGCCGAAGTCGCTCCGTCGACGTCGTAGTCGCCGAAGACGGTTACGGGCTCCTTGCGCTCCACAGCGTCGGCGAGCCGCTCGGCGGCCTTGTCCATGTCGCGGAAGATGGAAGGGTCCGGCATGAAGCCGCGGACGGTGGGCGCCCGGTGCCGTTCGACCTCTTCGCGCGCGACGCCCCGCGCCATGAGAAGCTGGGTGACGAGATCGTCGGGCACGAAATCGGCGTCCGCCGTGTCGGCCGCGCTCCCCCGCCAGCGCCAGGGTTGGCCCAGGATCGAGCGCGAGACCCCGCAAGGGAAGCCGGAAACGGGGCGGTAGAGGTTCATGGCCCCACCCTACGCCATTCGAATCCTCCCGTGAATCCGTGCCTTCCAAAAAGATGTGGAAAAAGAGATCAGTGGAAGTTTCGGGCCTTGAGCCTGAGCTTGTCGCGCGGATCGGCTCCCCCCTGATTGGCGCCGTCGCAGCGGGCGTAGCGGTGGGGAAAGCGTCGGTCGCCGAGCGAGCGGAGGAGCGGCGTATGGTCCTCCAGCCGGTCGGCGATAATGTGGATCACCTCCCCTTCCCGCTGAAGCGTTCCGTGCACCACGATCATCGCCGCGGTCATCACGATCCGCCGCTGAGCCTCGAACTTGCGCTGCCACAGGATGGTGTTCGCAATTCCGGTCTCGTCCTCGATGGTGATGAAGGTGACGTTGCCCGCGCCCGGCCGCTGGCGGATGAGGACCACTCCGGCGACTTTCACTTTTGCTCCGTCCTTGGCTCGGGCGAGGTCGCCGCAGCGGAGGATGTGCATCCCGTCGAGATCCGGGCGAAGGAAACTGAGCGGGTGCGCCCGGAGCGAGAGCTGGAGAGTCCGGTAATCCTCGACGACCTCGCACGCCTCGGTCAGAGGCGCCAGGGCCACCGCCGCCTCGCGCCCTTCTTCGCGGGCGTCGGCGAACGCGAACAAAGGCAGCGGAGTCGAGCCGAGGCCGCGAAGCTGCCACAGAGCCTGGCGGCGGTCGATCCCGAAGCAGGCGAAGCCGTCGGCATCGGCGATCTTCTCAAGAGCCGCGATCGGAACCGCGGATCGAAGCCACACATCCGCGATGCCAGTGAAGGGGGCCACCCCGCGAGCGGCGAGGATCCGGGCGGCATGATCGTTCGAAAGCCCCCGAACCATCCGAAGGCCAAGCCGAAGCGGGAGAATATCCTCCCCATGAAATCGTGGGGAGGATTTTTCTTCTATGGTGCAATCCCAGCGGCTTGCATTGATGCACACTGGCCGAACTTCGACTCCATGGGCCTGGGCGTCCTGAACGAGCTGCGAAGGCTGGTAAAAGCCCATGGGCTGGGAATTGAGAAGAGCCGCGCAAAACAGCTCCGGATGATGAAATTTCATCCAGCAGGAGGCGTAGGCGATCTTCGCGAAGCTCGCCGCGTGGCTCTCCGGGAAGCCGTAGCTTCCAAAGCCTTCGATCTGCTTGAATGTGCGCTCGGCGAAGTCGGCCGAATAGCCGCGCCCGATCATCCCATCGATCATCTTGTCGCGGAACCTGCTGACCCCGCCGGTGAACTTGAAGGTCGCCATCGAGCGGCGAAGGGCGTCCGCTTCGGTGGGAGTGAAGCCGGCCCCGACGATCGCGACCTTCATCGCCTGCTCCTGGAACAGCGGCACACCCAAGGTCTTCTCGAGCACCGCTTTCAATTCGGGCTTGGGATATTCCGGCTTCTCCTTCCCCTCTCGGCGGCGGAGGTAGGGGTGAACCATGTCGCCCTGGATGGGGCCGGGGCGAACGATCGCCACCTGGATGACGATGTCGAAGAAGGTCTTGGGTCTGAGCCTTGGAAGCATGCTCATCTGGGCCCGGCTTTCGATCTGGAACACCCCGATCGTGTCGGCCTTGCAGATCATATCGTAAACGAGGGGGTCGTCCTTCTGCATCTCGTCGGAGGCAAGGCCGAGCCTGACGCCTTTGTGCTCGGCCAGAAGATCGAAGGCGCGGCGCATGCAGCCGAGCATTCCTACTCCCAGAACGTCGACCTTCATGATCTTCAGCTCTTCGATATCGTCCTTTTCCCATTCGATCACCCGGCGGTTCTCCATCGCGGCGGGCTCTACCGGAACGAGGTTGTCGAGGCGGTCCCGAGTGAGGACGAAGCCGCCCGGATGTTGGCTAAGGTGCCGCGGAGTGCCAATCAGCTGGCGCGCCAGATCGAGCGTGAGCGCGAGGCGCGGGTCCGACCGGTCGAGGTTGAGCTCATCGACGTGCCGGTCCTGCACGCCTTCGTTGGACCAGCCCCAGATCTGGCCGGTGAGAGCTCCGGTCACGTCTTCAGGCAAGCCCAGCGCCTTTCCGACCTCGCGGACGGCTCCTCGGGTGCGGTAGCGGCTGACGACTGCGGTGAGGGCTGCGTGGCTGTGCCCGTAGGTCTCGTAGATCCACTGGATCACTTCCTCGCGGCGGTCATGCTCGAAATCGACGTCGATGTCGGGCGGCTCCTTCCGGCTTTCGGAGAGGAATCGTTCGAACAGCAGGCCGTGAAGGATCGGATCGATCGAAGTAATGCCAAGAACGTAGCAGATCATCGAATTGGCCGCCGAGCCGCGCCCCTGGCAGAGGATTCCCTGGCTTCGTGCGTAGGCGACGATCGAATTGACGGTCAGGAAGTAGGGGGCATAGCCCCATTGGGCGACGAGCCTCAGCTCCCGCTCCAGGAGCTCGCGATAGGGCTTGGGCGGGGAGCCCTGGGGAACTACGCCGTCGACCAGCTCCCGGGTGATCCGCTCAAGCGCCTCCTGGGGCGAGCGGCCGAACATCACGATCTCGTCGGGATATTGGTAGCTGATCTCGCGAAGGGAGAAGGTGCAGCGCTCGGCGATGTCGGCGCTGGCCCGGATGGCATCCGGATAGTCGGCGAAGCGGCGCTCCATCTCGCTGACGGATTTCAGGTGACGGTCGGCGTAGCGTTCACGGCGGAAGCCGAGCTCGTCGATCGTGCATTTGTGGCGGATCGCGGTGACGACGTCCTGAAGCATCCGCTTGTCGGGAGAATCGTAGAGGATGTCGCCGGCGGCAAGGCTTCGAACTCCGTGGCGGCGGGCCATTTGGTCGAGCCGGTGGAGCCGGAGCTTGTCGCCCGGCCTGCGGCGAAACCCGAGAGTGGCATGGGCGCGGTTGCCGAATATATCGGCGGTCTGGGCGAGGGCCGCTTCGGTAGCGGAGTCGGCGCTATCGGTCACCAGCGCCGCGACCAGCCCGTCCGACCAGGCGGCGACATCTTCCCAATGGAGGAAGCACTGCCCCTTTTCCCCCTTTTTAGGCTCCGCTCGGCTCTTGCCGAGGGTGAGCAGGCGAGTGAGGCGCGACCAGCCGGCAAGGTCCTCAGGCCATACCAGGAGGGATGAGCTGTCCATCAGGTCGAGCCGGCAGCCGGCGACCAGGCGAACCCCGGTCTGATCGGCCGCGACGAGCGCTCGCACCAGCCCTCCCACCGTGTTGCGATCGGTTATCCCGAGTGCCGGGTAGCCGAGAAGCGCGGCCGCCGAGAACAGCTCCTCGGGGCTCGAAACCCCGCGAAGGAAGCTGAAATGGCTGGTCGCCTGGAGCTCGACGTAAGTCATCCAAAGACTCCGTGGAGCCACCAGCTCAAGTCGCCCGTCCGGCCATCGGAGCCATCGCCCCTGCGGTAGAGCCAGAAGCGGGCGCCTTCCTCGTCTTCGACCTGGAAATAATCGCGAACCGCCTCCGCCTCGCCTCCATGCTTCCACCATTCGCCGTAGATCCGTTCCGGGCCGTCGCCACGGCGAACGCGGTGGAGCCTGCCCCGCCAGGTGAAGCGGTTGGGCGGACGGTCGGGGAGGAGCGCGAAGACGTTGTCGAGCCGCTCGGGCGGCGACAGAAGCCGGGGCGGGCGCGGCCAGCGGCTCGGCCACCCCTCCACTTCCTGGAGCGGCGGGACCCGGCACACGCTCCTTTCCGGAACGTCGCTTTCCAAAGCGCTCATCCGGAAGATGCGCCGAGTCCCGAGCCGCCCCGCCAACCGGTCCACCAGCGGAGCGAGATCGGGGTCGGGGGTGGAGCCACCAAGCTCGCTTTCGACCGGCTGAGGCCCCAGAGGCTCGAAGCGGCCGGCGACAAGATGCATCGCCTCGATTCCGAAGCCGGGCTCGATCTTCTCGACCTGCGCGGAGAGGAGCCGGATGAGATGCACCCGGTCCCGGCTTGCCCGGGCGGTGCCGATCCCGATCCTCTGCTCCTCTCCGTCGACCCTGTCGCAGAGGAGGGTGAGCCGGCGGGCTCCAAGACCTTCCTTTTCCAGAGTGGAGACCAGCATCGTCATCAGGTCGCCGATCACCTGCTCGATCGCTTCGGCGGTGGCTATCGGCTCGGCGAGGCGAAGGCTGGCCTTTGGCGGCTCTTCGGGAATGAGTGGATCGAAAGGCTCGGCGGCCCGGCTGAGCGCCTGGTCGAGACGGTGGAGCAGGGTCTTTCCGAAACGCCGGGCGAGCGGCGGGCGAGGCATTGCGGTCAGCTCGCCGATGGTCTCGATGCCCAATCTGCGGGCGGCTCCAAGCACGTCTTGATCGAGCCGTAGAGCGGAGACCGGAAGCGGGGCGAGCGCCTCGGCCTCGCCGCCCGAGGGGCACAGGACGACCGGCCTGGATCCATAGCGAGCCAAGGCGTGGGCCGCGCCCGCAGTGCCGGCGACCGCAATCCGGGCGGTAAAGCCGAGGCGGGCGCAGAAGCGCAGGATCCGCCGGGCCATCGCCTGCTCGCCTCCGAACAGGTGGGCGACTCCGCTAAGATCGAGCCACAGGCCTGCCGGATCAGAGGGGGCTGCCCGGGGAGTCCAGCGGCGGGCGGCGAAAAGACCGAGCGCCTGAAGGAAGGCGGAATCACCCGTGGGATCGGAATCGCGCACGTCCAGCCCGCGAACCACAAGCCGAGCCTGGGCGAGGGCCATGCCGGAGCGGATCCCCATCGCCTGAGCGGCTGGGCAGGCGGCTGCGACCGCGATCCGCTGGCCGTCGCGCCCGGCGGTGATCAGCGGCGCTCGATCATGCCGCCCGCCGCCCCTCGCTCCATCGATCCGCCGAATCCGGTCGGTGGCAAGGTTCGGCAGGAAGAGCGAGGCGACCCTCGGCATCCGTGCCCTCCAATATCCAGGAAAAGGGCCCGCCGCCGCCCCGCTGGCGGGCAAGCTCGACGTTCCAGCGCGGGCGTCCGACGCCCTCGACCGGAAGCTCTCCGGAAGCGACGCAGGCGATCCTCCAGCGGGTGGTCGCGGCCGAAGGCGCGGCGAGCGGGTCTGTGCCACCCTTGCGCCACTTCTTCAGAATCAGAGCTGCAGTGGAGCCTTCCTCGGCCGCGAGCTGGAGCCGGCGGGTGGACGCCATCGAGGCCCGGCCGATCTCCCCGACCACCGCTGCAAGCCCGCCGTGGCGAAGCCCCTCCTCCATCACCGCGAGCACATCCTCGTCGCGTCGGCATTCGGCGAAGATCAGCCGCCCAGGGGGAAGCCCCGCCTGGGCGAGGCCTGGGGCGAACAGGTCCCGCCGGGCCAGCGCCCAGAGCACCGCTCCCTCGCCGCACCGGGCCGCTATCCCGCCGGCGAACGAGGTTGCGGCGGCCTCGTCCGAAAGGTCCGGCCGCATCCCTGCCATTTCATGTAAGGCCGCCAAAGGCAGCCCGCCGCCCCTCAGCCTTGAGTCCAAAGCTTCGATTCCGAAGGGCAGCGACTCGCTTACCGAGCCTCGGCCGGCAGTTTCGATCGCCCGCACTTCGGCCCGCAGTGCCTTGAGGCGCAGCTTTCGGGACGGCGAATTGGACATGGCGACTCAGACTCATTTGTTCGCCTTATGTTCCTCTTCCGCCCCGACAGAGTCAAGCCGGCGCGGGAAGGGCTGTACTTAGCCCCCGCTCCTCAGCACCTTCCGCCCGGCTCTTCTCTGTGCTCGCCCTTCACCCAGCGGATCGTGCCGGTCGAGGCGCGCATGACCACGCTCTCGGTGGTGATGCAGTTCTTGCGCCGCTTCACGCCTTCCAGGAGCGAGCCGTCGGTCACTCCGGTCGCGGCGAAGATCACGTCGCCCTGAGCAAGGTCCTCGAGGTGATATATCCGGTCGAGGTCGGTCACTCCCCATTTGGCGGCCCGGCCGCGCTCGTCGTCGTTTCGGAACAGCAGGCGCCCCTGGAACTGGCCGCCGACGCAGCGCAGAGCAGCCGCCGCGAGAACGCCCTCAGGCGCTCCGCCCGATCCCATATAGACGTCGATGGTGGTGTCGGGGTCGGTGACCGCGATCACTCCGGCGACGTCGCCGTCGGGGATGAGGTTGATCCCGCAGCCGAGCGAGCGAAGCTCCGCGATCAGATCGGCATGGCGCGGCCGGTCGAGCACGCAGGCGATGATCTCGGAAGGATCGACGCCCTTTGCCGCCGCGATCGCGCGGACGTTCTCACTGGGGCTCTTCGCCAGGTCGATCACCCCTTGCGGATAGCCGGGGCCGACCGCGATCTTGTCCATGTAAACGTCGGGCGCGTTGAGGAGCCCGCCTTCCTCGGCGATCGCCAGCACCGCGAGCGCGTTGGGACCAGCCTTGGCGGTGATGGTGGTCCCTTCCAGCGGATCGAGCGCGATGTCGATCTTGGGGCCGCTGCCCTGCGTCAGGCCGACCTTCTCGCCGATATAGAGCATCGGCGCTTCGTCCCGCTCCCCTTCGCCGATGACGACGGTGCCGTCGATCTCAAGCGTGTTGAGCGCGGCCCGCATTCCCTCGACCGCGGCATGGTCGGCGGCTTTTTCATCGCCCCGCCCGATCAGCTTGGACGCCGCGACCGCAGCCGCTTCGGTGACCCGCACCATCTCCAACACGAGCACGCGGTCGAGCGTCTGGCTTGCCGTCACCATCTTTTATGTCCATCCCTGCTGTCTGAAAACCCGAAGCCGGATAGGCGACACTTATGGCAATGTCGAGAACGGCAATTCTGCTGATCCTGGCGGGCTCATCCGCCTCGGCGCAGCACCGCCAGGTGAGCGCGGACGAGGCCATGGAGATCCACCGAAGGACGTTCTCAGCCGTTCCCAAGGTCGATTGCACCCAGACCGAGGAGCGGGAGGAGATCGTCGTCTGCGGGAGCGCCCGAAGCCCCTACCGCCTGGCTGTCCCGCCAGAGCCGGGGCAGCGGGTCGCCGGCGCACTCCCCTCCTCCGTAGAGGCGACGAAGGAGGTTACCTGCACGAACGTCGGGCACACGCGCGGCTGCCCCAGCTTCGATATCCTGGGAGTGGCCCTGATGGTCGGCAAGGCGGTGGCTAAAAAGGTGATCGAAGCAGTCGCCGAGGACCGCTAGCCGAGCCCTGGGAGCCGATGGTGGAGTCTTTCGGGGCCGTTGGTTCGGTAGGAGCCAGCCGGAGGAGCCTCAGCGACGTGCGGGAATGAAGAGAGCCGCATGGCCCCACGCCGGCCCACTGTTCCCGTGCGGCCACCTTTGACGCTCAAGGTCGATGTAGCCGATTGTGCCATTGGCAGAAACGATCCCTGAATCGAAGCTTAGGCGGCCGGTGGCAGCATCAAGCAGCAAGACATACATCCCCTGCTCGCCCCCGAGCTCGGCCCCAATCACGATCCTGTTCGACAGCGGATCCTTTGCCGACCAGTGGGGATGGAAATCCGCCGGGAAAGCTACTCGGGAAACCTCCCTGGGAGCTGCCGGATTGGAGACATCGAGCACCGCCACGCTGTTGGCGCGGCCGACTGGCATGATCCAGTGCCTGCCGACCACGGTGGGGACACTGCACGCTCCACGAACCCGGCCAGGCTGAGGCGCATCGGGCGCTTGAATGGTGTAGACATTGACGAGTTCCGGATTGGCGGAGGCGATGCCGGAAAGGCGATAGAAGCCGCAACCGAAAGAGTTCATGAGAATAGTGCCGTCGGGCATGAGGCGAGGGCCAAACGGGTACCGTGCCGCCCCCGGCAGCGGCGAGCCATCGGCGCTCCTGCCCGGTGGAACCTTGATTGTGTGGAGAAGCGCCAGGTCGGAATAGCGCCAGATCTGTACGACGTCGGCGCTGAAATCCTCCTCCATTGGAGCGCTGGTGGTGACGATGCGGTCGATCTCGAGCATCGGGACCATCGCGTACACTCTGACCGGCTCCTTTAAGCCCGGAACGGCGGCGCTCGCCTGCCTGATCAGATCGCCACGCGGGCTATACTCAGCCAGACCCCCATGCCCTGCGGGCACGAGAGTTTCGGCCGGTGCTGGGCTCGGTCCCTCACTTCGCAGAAAGCCGGCAAGCACATTCCCATTCGGCAGGCGCGCAAAATCGTGCGGGTAGCGCAGCGGCGCAGGCGGCTGGAGCGTCCGTGCGATGCGCGGCTTCAGCGGGTTGGAAGTATCGACGAGAAAGCTTGCCTCATGATGGTGGGCATTGGCAAACAGCAGCTGGCTGGAGGCAGGCGCCGAATATTCCATGTGATGCGGCATGGAGGCCTTCATTCCGGTCGGCGCGGTGGCAACGACTTTACCGAGCGTGGGGCTTCCGGGCCGAACGTCGATCACGGCAAAGAAGTCCTCGTCCTTCTCATCCTTGTCGCCCGCGAAGACGAAGAGATAAGGCGAACCGCTCTTAGCCGGAGCCGACTCCATCGGCGGTGACGCGGCGCACGCGGTCAGCGACGCCAACAGCAACAACAGCATCGATCGCATCGGCCCCTCCACTGCCCCACCCCCATGCAACGCTCTGTCCGTTGGGATGTCAACCTATGTCTGCTGGAGCGGCGTCCGCTTTTCGACTGCGTTGCGCGGGCGGCTCATCGACGATCTTCGGGAGCCTTTCGGGGCGGCCGTTGGTTCGGTAGGAGGCCAGCCGGAGGAGCCTTCACAATGGCAGATCAGGATACGAGCCCCACCAAGGCGGCGCCGACGCTCGAGGACATGCAGCATTGGACCTGGGTGATGGGACGCGCCCAGCAGATGATGCTCGAGTACATGGCGGAGCAGGTCGCTGGAGCGGCGGAAAAGGCGCCCGGGGCAAAAGCGGCTGCGGCACAGTGGCCGGGGATGAACATGTTCCCGAATGCCGGCGAGATCGCCAAGGCTCAGGCGGATATGTGGACGCAGGGGCTGGCGATATGGCAGCGCGCACTGGGCACTCCGTCCCACCAGACCGAGCTTGCCGAAAAGGCGGACCAGGACAAGCGCTTCGCTGCTCCGCAGTGGAAGGACAATCCGCTGTTCGACATGATCCGGCAGAGCTATATCCTGATCTCGGACCGGCTGCTCGGATCGGTCGATGCGATCGAAGGCGTGGACGAGAAGCAGCGCGAGAAGCTGCGCTTCGCCACCCGGGCCTTCGTGGACGCCATGGCTCCGTCGAACTTCGCACTTACCAACCCGCTGGTGCTCGAGCGGACTCTGGAGACCAGGGGCGAGAACCTGCTCAAGGGCCTCGAGAACATGCTTCGGGACCTTCGCCAGGGGCGGCTCACCCATACCGACCCCGACGCTTTCGAAGTGGGCCGCAACATCGCCACCACGCCGGGAAAGGTGATCAAGCAGACTCCGCTCTACCAGCTCATCCAATACAGCCCGACGACGGATCAGGTGTTCGAAACTCCGCTGATCATCTTCCCGCCCTGGATCAACCGCTACTACATCCTCGATCTCAATCCGAAGAAGAGCTTCATCCGCTGGGCGATCGAGCAGGGGCTGACCGTGTTCGTCGTGTCGTGGAAGTCCGCCGACGAGAGCTTGGCGGAGACGACCATGGACGATTACGTCCTTGCCCAGGTCGATGCGATCGACACGGTTCGCGATCTCCTGAAGGTAAAGGCCGTCCACACGATCGGCTATTGCGTGGCAGGGACCAAGCTTGCCGCCACGCTCGCGCTGCTCGACGCGCGCGGCGAGGCGGACAAGGTGGCGAGCGCGACCTTCTTCACCGCCCAGGTGGATTTCTCGGAAGCCGGCGACCTCAGCCTGTTCCTCGGCGACGAGCAAATGCAGCTCATCCAGCAGATCTCCGCCGACAAGGGCTTTATGGACGGGCGCTACATGGCCGCGACGTTCAACATGCTTCGCGGGCGCGACCTCATCTGGAACTACGTCACCAACAATTACCTGATGGGCGAGGAATATCCGCAGTTCGACCTGCTGCACTGGAACGGCGACACGACCAACCTGCCGGCCAAATGGCACCAGCTGTACCTCAAGCAATTCTACCAGGAGAATCTGCTGGTGAAGCCGGGCGGGATCACCATCGACGGAACTCCCATCGATCTCACCCGGGTGAAGACCCCCACCTATGTCCAGTCGGGCCGCGAGGACCATATCGCTCCCCCGCAGAGCGTCTGGAAGATCACCCACCACTTCAAGGGGCCGCTTCGCTTCGTGCTCGCCGGCTCGGGGCATATCGCCGGAGTGGTCAACCCGCCCGAGGCGCAGAAGTACCAGTACTGGACCAACGAGAAGAAGGTGGACACGCTGGACGAGTTCATCGCCGGAGCGACCGAGACCAAGGGCAGCTGGTGGCCCGACTGGATCAAGTGGATCGAGGCGCAGTCGGACAAGAAGGTGCCGGCCAAGGGGCCCCGCGTTCCCGGCAAGGGCAAGCTGAAGGCCGTCGAAGACGCGCCCGGAAGCTACGTAAAGGCGCGTTGATCCGAACTTCCCGTGGAGGAGCCGTAAGCCGATGACGAACGTGACCGCCGCGGATGTGCTGAAGCAGGTTTCCGAACGGCAGCCGGCCTACGCGAAGCTCGGCGTGTTCGACATCGACGGCGTGTTCCGGGGCAAGTATCTGGGCATCGACAAGCTGGGCTCAGCGCTGGAAAAGGGGTTCGGCTTTTGCGACGTGGTGCTCGGCTGGGATTCGAGCGACCAGCTGCTCGACAATTTGACCTTCACCGGCTGGCACACCGCCTATCCCGACGCCGAAGCCCGGCTTCTTCCCGAGAGCCTCCGGACCATCCCGTTCGAAGGCGGAATGCCGCTGATCCTGGGTGAGTTCACCGGCCGGGCCGAGGCGGTTTGCCCGCGCGGGATCCTGCGCCGGACCCTCGACCGGGCGGCGCGCATGGGCTGCAAGGTGAAGGCCGCCGCCGAGTTCGAGTTCTTCGTCTTCGAGGAGACTCCGCAGTCCGTCCGCGACAAGGGGTACCGCGACCTGAAGCCGATCACTCCGGGCAATTTCGGCTATTCGATGCTTCGCTCCGGCGTCCACTCCGAACTCTACCAGGAGCTCTGGTCGACCTGCGAAGAGATGCGGATCGAGCTTGAAGCGCTCCACACCGAAACAGGGCCCGGAGTGATCGAAGCTGCGCTCAGGGTCGACGACGGCCTGGAAGCAGCGGACAAGGCCGCCCTGTTCAAGACCATCGTCAAGATCCTGTGCCAGCGAAGGGGCTGGATGGCGACGTTCATGGCGAAGTGGTCCGGAGACTGGCCCGGACAGTCTGGGCACCTCCACATGTCGCTGCTGGACTGCGAGACTGGAGAGTCGCGCTTCTTCGACGCCAACTCCAAGCACCACATGAGCGAGGAGATGCGCTGGTTCGTCGGCGGCCAGCAGGCGCTGATGCCGGAGCTTCTCGCCATGGTTGCTCCGACGGTGAATTCCTACACCAGGCTCGTCCCGGGCTTCTGGGCTCCGACTGCTGCGACCTGGGGGTTCGAGAACCGCACCTGCGCGCTTCGAGTGATCGGGGGGTCGGAGAAGTCGCAGCGGGTCGAGTACCGGGTCGCTGCGGCCGACATCAATCCGTACCTCGCGCTCTCCGCCGCGATCGGCTCCGGGCTCTGGGGCATCGGAAACCGCATCGAGCCGGACGAGCCGATCACCGGCAACGCCTACGAGCATCAGGGGGAATCGGGGCGCGCCCTTCCAACCACCTTATGGGAAGCGGCCCAGCGCCTGCGCGGATCGGAGGCCGCCCGAGACCTGTTCGGTTCCGAGTTCGTCGATCACTATGCAGCGACCCGCGAGTGGGAGGAGCGGGAGGCGCGTAAGGCGGTGACCGATTGGCAGCTCGCCCGCTACTTCGAAATCATCTGAGCGGTACTGGAGCGCCGGTTGGACGACCTCATCTGCATCTCGCCAATCGACGGCCGGGAATATGCGCGGCGGGCGCTGACTTCAGACAACGAGGTCGCGCTGGCAATCGAAAATGCGCGGCGGGCGCAGCGCGAATGGGCGCAGGTGCCGCTCGAAGAGAGATGCCGGATCGTCTCAGGCTTCGTCGGAGCCATGGAGGCTCTCAACCCGGAGATCGTCCCGGAGCTCGCCTGGCAGATGGGCCGGCCCGTTCGCTACGGAGGCGAGCTTCGTTCGCTGGTGGAGCGGGTGAACGGCATGGTGGCGCTGGCGGAAGAAGCTCTGGCGCCGGACGTCAGGGAGGAGGGCCCCTCCCGGCGCTACGTTTCCCGGCTTCCGGTGGGCCTGGTGCTGGTGATCGCCCCGTGGAACTTCCCGTTCCTGACCGCGGCCAATACGATCATTCCCGCCCTGATCGCCGGGAACGCCGTGCTCCTGAAGCACGCCAGCCAGACCTTGCTTGCGGGCGAGCGGTTCGAGCAGGCGCTCGCCATGGCCGGCCTCCCCGAAGGACTGTTCGCGAACCTCTTCCTCAGCCACGAGCAGACGGCTCGGCTGCTTTCCTCAGGAGCCGTCGATCACGCGACCTTCACCGGCTCAGTCGAAGGTGGACGGGCGATCGAACGTGCCGCCGCGGGTTCCTTCACCACCTTGACGCTGGAGCTTGGAGGCAAGGACCCCGCCTATGTGAGGGCCGACGCCGAGCTTGAGGCAACGGTGGAGAGCCTGGTCGACGGGGCCTTTTACAACAGCGGCCAGTCCTGCTGCGGGATCGAACGCATCTACGTGCATGAAGCGGTCTGGCAGCCCTTCCTGGACCGCTTCGTCGAGGGGGTGCACCAATACCGCCTGGGGGACCCGCTAGACCCGGAAACCAGCCTGGGCCCGATGTCGAGCGTCCGGCTCGCGGAGCAGGTGCGCAGCCAGGTCGCGGGCGCGGTGGCCGCTGGAGCGCAGACTCATGTCGAGCGGCAGCTCTTCCCGAAGGACGCGCCCGGCACCGCCTATCTGATGCCGCAGGTGCTGACCGGCGTCGATCACACCATGGAGGTGATGCGCGAGGAAAGCTTCGGCCCCGTCGTGGGACTGATGCCGGTGAAGGACGACTCGGAGGCGGTGCGGCTGATGAACGACTCCCCCTATGGCCTCACCGCCTCGGTCTGGACCGCCGATATGGAAGCTGGAGAGCGGCTGGGTGCCCAGCTGGAGGCTGGAACCGTCTTCGCCAACCGCTGCGATTATCTCGACCCGGAGCTTGCCTGGACCGGAGTAAAGGCCAGCGGGCGCGGCGCTTCGCTTGGCCGCTACGGCTATGAGAGCGTCACGCGGCCCAAATCCTTTCACCTGAGGAGCCCCTGATGGCCCTTGCC
>DASYWC010000144.1:0-1727 GCA_035936615.1 Allosphingosinicella sp.
CATGCCCCCCCCCTTAAGGGGAGGGGGGAATTGACATCGGAACCGGCACCACCGCCACAGCCCCCGAACGCCGCCAGGTGCGGATCAACGGCGCTCCGGCCTCCGCGAACAGCCTGAGCGAGTGGCTGTCCGTGCTCTGGCTCACCCCGGCCATGGACCGTCTGTTCAGCGAGAGCGCGGGCGGGCGTCGCCAGTTCTTCGACCGGCTGGTGCTTGCCCTGGAGCCGGGTCACGCAAGCCACGCCGCGCGCTACGAAGCCGCCATGCGGGCCCGCAACAAGCTGCTCGCCGAGCCCGACAGCGCCGATCCCGCCTGGCTCGCTGCGCTGGAGGCAGGAATGGCGGAGCACGGCGCTCGGCTTGCCGAGGCTCGGGAGCGGACGCTTGGCGAACTCTCCACGCGGCTGGAGGCACAGCCGGAAGGGCCTTTCGCCCGGGCCGGGCTCTCGCTCGACCGCTGGCGCCCGGCTCCCGATGCAGAGGAGCGGCTCCGGCGCGATCTTAAGGAAAGCCGGGGCAGGGACGCCGCAGCAGGCCGCGCGCTGGTCGGGCCGCACCGGACCGACCTCGCCGTCACCCACCTCGGCAAATCGCAGCCTGCGGAGCGCTGCTCGACCGGAGAGCAAAAGGCGCTTCTGCTGGCAATCGTCCTTGCCCACGCCGACCTTGTCGCCGAAAGGACGGGCCGCCGCCCGGTCCTCCTCCTCGACGAAGTCGCCGCGCACCTGGACCCCTCGCGGCGCGCCGCCTTGTTCGATCGGCTCGCGCGAGGCGGCGGCCAGGTCTGGATGACCGGAACCGAACGCTCCCTGTTCGAAGCAGTGGACGACGCAACCTGGCTGGAAGTAGGCGGCGGAAGAGTCTCCGCCGCCTAAGCCTTTCCTATTGCCGCCGCACCTGTCAGACTCCTCCCCATGCTCGATCTGCCCGCCTCCTTCTTATCGACCCACTCGATCAGTCGCGCGCCATTGATCGACTGGATTTTCACTCCAGGGGGTATGAAACTTATGAAACTTAGACCCTCGGCTCCTGTTTTCCGCCCGCGCGAATCGCCCCGCCCGAGCCCCCCGTCCGAAGCCTTATTTCCTTGGGTTCTGCACCCTCACCGGCTATATAATCGTCATGGCAACATCCCCTTCTGAAAACGCTTATGGCGCCGAGTCCATCAAGGTCCTGAAAGGCCTCGATGCGGTCCGAAAACGGCCCGGAATGTATATCGGAGACACCGACGACGGATCGGGTCTCCACCACATGGTATTCGAGGTTTCGGACAACGCGATCGACGAAGCGCTCGCCGGCCATTGCGACCTCATCCAGATCACCTTGAACCCCGACGGCTCCGTCTCGGTGGAGGACAATGGGCGCGGAATCCCGACCGGAATCCATGCCGAGGAAGGCGTCTCTGCGGCCGAGGTCATCATGACCCAGCTCCACGCCGGAGGTAAGTTCGAGAACACGTCCGACGACAATGCCTACAAGGTCTCGGGCGGTCTCCACGGAGTCGGAGTCTCCGTCGTCAACGCGCTCTCGGAGTGGCTCGACCTCACCATCTGGCGGGACGGCGAGGAGCACTACATGCGCTTCCGCCTGGGCGAAGCGGTTGCTCCGCTGAAGGTGGTCGGTCCCTCGAACGGCAAGACCGGCACCAGGGTCACCTTCCTGCCCTCGCCGTCCACCTTCAAGATCACCGACTTCGACTTCGACAAGCTCGAGCACCGCTTCCGCGA
>DASYWC010000145.1:0-3602 GCA_035936615.1 Allosphingosinicella sp.
GCGATCCAGGTGGCCGTGCCCCGGCGGCTGGTGGTGATCGACCTTCAGGAGCCGGAAACGGAGGAGGAGGATGCCGAGCCGGTCCGCCGCCCGCACGTCTTCATCAACCCCGAGATCGTCCATCGCTCCGACGGCCGCAAGGTGTACAACGAGGGCTGCCTGTCGATCCCAGAGCAATATGCGGAGATCGAACGGCCGGACATCGTGCGCGCCACCTGGATCGACGAGACCGGCAAGGCGAGGGAAGGGGAGTTCGGCGGGCTGATGTCGGTCTGCCTGCAGCACGAGGTCGACCATTTGAACGGAGTCCTCTTCATCGACTACCTGTCGCGGCTGAAGCGGGACATGGTCGTAAAGAAGGTCGTCAAGTCCCGCAAAGATCGGGAAAAAGCCTCGATCCTCTAATCCTTGGTGGTGCGCAGCTGATCGACGTTGCGCACCATGAAGGCAGTCGACCAGCCGATCAGAAGGAAGCCGATCAGGGCCTCGAAGGCGCCCACCAGCCGCCATTCGTCGGGAAAGTATTCCGCCGTGCGCCCCAGAGTCGCGTAGGCCGAAGCCGAATAGTACAGCGCCTCCTCGAGCGTCTGCATCGCTCCGATGATCAGGTAGAAAGCCGCGAACAGGGCGATCTCGATCGTGTGCAGAGCGAACAGCGACAGTGCGATCCCGCACATGAGCAGGATCGCCCGGACGTTGAGGTCGTGCTTCACCAGCCGTTCCTTGTCCAGCTTGAACGCCTGGGCGATCCCGATCAGGCCCAGCCCGTGCGTCAGAGTCATCACCAGCATCGTGAACGCCGCAGCCAGCAGCTGAACGCCGAGCTTGATCGTCGGGCCGTCGCCTTCCATTCCATTCTCCAGTTTCAACCCGAACGGGATTTTCCGCCGCGGAGTTCCGATCCGCCCTTGAGCGAGCGGCGGCGCTGCTCTAGGTTCGTGCTTCGTTCCGGGGGTGAAGCATGGAAGCGGTCGCACTTATCATCGTCATAGCTGCACTTGCGGTGGGGCTGGCCGCCGGGTGGTTCTTCGGCAGCCGCCAGTCCGGCACCTTCCGGCAGGAGCGCGACTCGCTTCAGCAGCGCGTGGGGCAGGCGGAAGTCGCCGCCGCCGCAGCCGAGGAGCGCGCCAGGCAGGGCGAGCTGCTCCGGATGACCTTGACGGAGGTGACCAACGAGCGCGACGAGGCGCAGCGGCAGCTCGCCGCTCTTCAGGCCGACGCACGCAGTTTCGACGTGCGCCTCAAGGAGCTCACCGAAGCCAAGGACGTGCTCGCCGCCCAGTTCAGCCAGGTAGGCGCCAAGCTGCTGGAGGAAGCGCAGAAGAACTTCCTCGAGCGGGCCGACGCACGCTTCAACCAGGCCGGCGAGAAGAACGAGGAGAAATTGAAGGCGCTGCTCCAGCCGGTGGAGACGACCCTGAAGCGGTATGAGGAAGGGCTCACCAAGGTCGAGAAGGAAAGGGTTGGGAGCTACGAGGCGCTGAAGGAGGCTGTCGCCCAACTCGCACAGGGCAATGAGCATGTGCGCCGGGAGACCCAGCGGCTCGCCAACGTCATGCGCTCAAGCCCGAAGGCGCGGGGACGCTGGGGCGAGGAGCAGCTTCGCACGATCCTCGAAGCGGCGGGCCTCGCCGAGAATGTGGACTTCACCCTGCAAAGCACGGTCAGCGACGGCGAGCGGCAGCTTCGTCCCGACTGCGTGATCAACCTGCCCGGCGAGCGCTGCATCGTGATCGACGTCAAATGCCCGCTGGTCGCCTTCGAGCAGGCCTTCGACGAGGAGGACGAGACGGTGCGCGGCGACCTGCTCCTCCAGCATGCCGCCGCTATGAAGAGCTACGCGAGCGATCTCGGCCGAAAAGGCTATTGGCGCCAGTTCGACCTCTCCCCCGACTTCGTCATCATGTTCATCCCGGGGGAGCACTTCCTCTCCGCCGCCGCCGAGCGCGCTCCCGACCTGATCGAGGGCGCGTTCAGGAACGGGGTCATCATCGCCTCCACCATCAACATGCTCGCGCTCGCCAAGATCATGGCCGGCATGTGGCGGCAGGAGACGCTTGCAGCCCAGGCCAAGGAGGTCGCCGAGGTCGGCAAGGAGCTCTACCGGCGCTTGTCGGTGATGGGCGCACACGTCGCAAAGCTCGGCCGAAACCTCAACCTCGCCACCGGCGCCTACAACGATTTCGTGGGAAGCCTCGAAAGCCAGGTCCTGACCCAGGCCAAGCGCTTCGAGGCGCTCAAGATCGAGACCGGCGGCAAGGCGATCGAGCCGATGCCGATGGTGGAGGCGGTGCCGCGCGTCCTCACCAAGCTCAGCGGCGAGGAAACCGCGGAGGCGGCCGAGTAGGCCAAGGCCAGCCTCACATATCCCAGTCTGTGCGCCGTTCGCCGCCGCAGCCGCGCACGGTCTTGCCGTCGGCAGTCACCATGACGCTGTCGGCGTAGCCGTGGCCGCTCATCACATCGTTGCAGCGGCTGTGGGTGACGTCCACCGTCAGGCGCGGCGTCTCGTAGCGGTGTCCGTTGAAGGTGGTGCGCGGGTCGGGGCGTGGGACGGTGATCCGGGTTTCCCCGTAGTCGCCGGTATAATCCATACGGCCGTTGGCGATCAGCAGCGCCCAGCCGGGCTCCTGGCCCAGGGCTCGGTAGGTCTCATGCTGTACCGGCGCAGTGGTCACTGCCGGATAGGCGCAGGCGGCAGCGGCCGCGAGCATCACATAGGCCGGCCATCTGGGCATTCCCTTTGCCACCCGCTCCATGACGCTCCATCCCCTGCGCATCCCCGGCTCCCTCAACTTATCTGCGCCATTGGTTGATAATCTCGTAAGCCACGACGGCGGTCGCCACCGCCGCATTGAGGCTGTCGGCCTTGCCGAGCATCGGGATCTTCACCAGCCGGTCGCATTGCGCTTCACAGGCGGTGGGAAGCCCCTGCGCCTCGTTGCCGACCAGCAGGAAAGCAGGCTTTCGGTAGCGGGGTTCCTGATAATCCTCAGCTGCATTGAGGCTGGTCCCGATCAGCTCCCCGGGGCCGGAGCGCAGCCAGCCGAGGAAGCTCTCCCAGTCCGCCGTGGCAATCTTCTGGGTGAACAGGGCTCCCATCGACGCACGCACCGCCTCGACGGAGAAGGGATCGACGCAATCGTCCACCAGGATCAGCCCGCCTGCTCCGACCGCGTCGCCGGTTCGAAGGATCGTGCCGAGATTGCCGGGGTCCCGAAGCGCCTGCGCGACGATCCAGAGCGGCGCTGCGCTTCGGTCGATCCGTTCCAGGCTCGTGGCGAATGCGCGATAGACTCCGAGCACGGTTTGGGAGTTCTCCTTGCCCGACAGCTTGTGGAGGATGTCAGGCGTGGTCTCGATCACGTCGCCATGCGCCGCCTCGACCTCCGCCGCCAGAGCCTCCAGCAGTGGATGCGCCGTCCCTTCCGCATAGAAGAGGATCGCCGGAAGCCGCCCCGCCTCGCGGCCCTCCGTCAGGATTCGAAGCCCTTCCGCCATGAACATGCCCTGCGAGCGCCGCCCCTTCTTCTCGCGGAGCGCTCGAACGTCCTTCACCAGCGGATTGGAGAAGGCGGTGATCTGGCGGGGCACTATACTCC
>DASYWC010000146.1:0-2369 GCA_035936615.1 Allosphingosinicella sp.
CGAGAATGCACATGCTGATCGCGACGACCACGCCCGGATGCTGAGCACGGTCTCGAACGCGTACCAGCTGACCGCCAGCGCCGTCACGTTGCCAACACTACACATCTCAGGAGCAGACCGATCCGACCAGCAGGACCAACCGTGCTCAACAAGGTCACAAGGGAATCCGAGCCATGACGCGCGATCGCCAGCGGCTGGAGCGCTACGACGCGTCTACGTCGAGCTACACGATCATGCAGATCACCGACGAGGATCGCGAATCCCAGGTAACGCTGGAGGACGGCGAGACCTACTTCATGGCGCGGCTGCGCACGATCGGGTGCATCGCCACGTCGATGCCGCCGGGGCGGTGCGCTACAGCTTCGAGCACATCCCCGACGACGAGGGCGGGGAGGTGCATGTCTACTCCAAGTTCGGCGAGGTCGACACCGACACCTTCCGTGGCGGCGAATTCTCCGAGCTGCTGAAATGGGACCGCCACATGCTCGTCTTCGACGATCGCACGGGGATCGTCGGCGAGCTGCGCGGCCCCAACCATATGATCATCCCGCGTCAGATGCTGATGACCGGCTCCGGCGACGAGGCCCAGAAGGGCTTCAAGTGCGAGTGGGCGACGCTCTACGGCGACGAACTCATTGTCGGCTCGCACGGCAAGGTCCGCCGCGAGGAATGGATCAAGCGCATCGGGCCGCGGGGCTACACCGTCACCAGCGAGGACTGGGGCGACATCTACCGGCGCATGCGCGAGGCCTGCGGCGTCGGCGAGGCGGGCTATGTCGTCCACGAGGCGGCGGAGTGGCACCCCTACCGCGAGCGCTGGTACTTCTTCCCCCGCAAGGTTTCCACCGAGCCCTTCCACGAGCCGACCGACGAGCGCGAGAAGGGCAACAACCTGCTGATCGAGGCAGACGCGGCCTTCGAGCGCATCGAGGTTCGCCCGGTCGGGGACCGGGTTCCCGAGCGCGGGCCGTCCTCGATCAAGCTGGTGCCGGGCCACCCGGACGAGTTCATCTACATGAAGTCGGTGGAGCTCGGCGAGATAACCGAGAGCTGGATCGGCGCCGCGGACCTCGCGGGCAACCTGCTGGCCGACGAGGAGAAGCTGGGAGACTTCAAGTGCGAGGGAATCGAGTTCGCCTGAAGGGCGCTAGCAAAGCGCATCCGCGGATCAATGACCACAGGCTCGCTGCCTCTCCCATTCGACCGGGAACCCCTTCATCAGCGCCGGCAGTGTGGCCCACTCCGGCTGCCGCCCCTCCAGGATTACCTGGACGATCTCCGGCGCCAGCAGCGTCAGCCGGAGCACGCGGCAGAGGTAAGGACCGGTCGATCTTTTCGGCCGCGGCCAGCTCGGCGATGCTGTCGCACTCCCCGCTCTCCAGCATCCGCTGCCAGCGGTGCGCCCGGGCGATCGCTTTGACGAGCGCGCTGTCGACGCGCGGCCGCGGGCGGTGGGTCGTGCCGTCGGACATGATGACCAGCTTCCGCCCGCCGCTCGGATCGCGGAATCGGCTTGAAAGCGGCCGCGCCACTGCGAAAAGGCGCAGATGCGCAGTAGACATGCACATCCCCGTTCCGACTCCAGTCTTGGCGCATCCGCTGGCGCCTCCGAACTCTATCGCAGCCGGCTCGGGCACCTGTCGGAGCGGTGGCCCGTCAGGCGAGGCCCGCCTCCCGCAGGCGCGCGGTGAACAGATCGGCTCGGCTCTTCTCGCTGAAGGGCAGCGCCATGCCGATCCACTCGGAGCTAAGGTCGGGCTTGATCGCTTGCGCCTGCGCCACGGCGTGACGCGCCTTATCGCGCTGGCCGAGCGCCGCGGCGCTCGCGGCCTCGAAGGTAGCCGCCCAAAGTGAACGCCGCGCCATGCGCTCAACTTCATCGACCACTTCGGAATGGCGATCAGCAGCATAGCACACCATTCCGCGAATCTCGCGCTGCCACCACGGCATCAACGGATCTGGCCGCGCCGCAGCCTCCATACATCTGCACGCTTCGTCGAAGTCACCGTCGAAAGACCAGAAGCGGGCGCAGACAGCGGCTATTCCGGAGTCGTTCGGGTTCAGGTCGCGGGCGCGCCGGTGAAAGAAGCGTGCCTGCTGAAAGTCCCGCCGCAGATGGCAAACGACTCCATGGATTCGGTTGACCTCCGAGTCGTTCTCGTCCAGTTCGAAGGCGCGCTCGATTGGAGGCAGACAGCGCTCGACCCATCCGGGCTCCGACCGGAACCACTCGGAGGTGAAGGAGCAGGCCAGCCACGCGTGCGCCTGGCATAGTAAGGGTCGAGTTGGCACGCCGCCTCGAACTCCTCGACCGCCTTTAATGCGTAATCTCGCGTCAGCCCGCAGCGCCGGTGGTAGTCGAGGCCGCG
>DASYWC010000147.1:0-2363 GCA_035936615.1 Allosphingosinicella sp.
GTCCCGGGCGTCCTCGTTCGAATAGCGCGGCGAGACGATCGGGGCGACCGGCCTCTGCGGATCGGGGAAGCGCGCTGCCTCCGGCTGCGCCTGGCACCCGGAGGCCACCAGCAGGAGCGGGAGGAGGGCGCGCTTAATCGACATCTTCCACTTCGACTTTCTCGCCCGTGACGCGCTGCGACAGGGCCGCTGCCATGAAGCGGTCGAGATCGCCGTCCAGCACGTCCGAGGGGGACGTGGAGGTGACTCCGGTGCGCAGGTCCTTCACCAGCTGGTAGGGCTGAAGGACGTAGGATCGTATCTGGTGGCCCCAGCCGATGTCGGTCTTGCTCGCCGCGGTCGCACTGGCTTCCGCCTCGCGCCGCTGGAGCTCGGCCTCATAGAGGCGGGCCCGAAGCTGGTTGAAGGCCTCGGCCTTGTTCTTGTGCTGCGAGCGCTGGTTCTGGCACTGCACCACGATTCCGGAGGGAAGGTGGGTGATCCGGACGGCGCTGTCGGTCGTGTTGATATGCTGGCCTCCGGCGCCGCTCGCCCGGTAGGTGTCGATTCGAAGCTCGCTCTCGTTGATCTCGATGTCGATATTCTCGTCGACGACCGGATAAACCCAGACCGACGCGAAGCTGGTGTGCCGGCGGGCCGAGCTGTCATAGGGGCTGATTCGGACCAGGCGGTGAACTCCGCTCTCGGTCTTGGCATAGCCGTAGGCGTTCTCGCCCTTGACCAGCAGGGTCGCCGACTTGATCCCGGCCTGCTCGCCGGCGTGGCTGTCGACCAGTTCCACCTTCATTCCGTGCCGCTCCGCCCAGCGCTGGTACATGCGCTGGAGCATTCCGGCCCAGTCGTTGCTCTCGGTCCCTCCGGCGCCGCTGTTCACCTCGATATAGGTGTCGTTGGCGTCCGCTTCGCCCGCCAGCAGCGCGGTCACCTTGTCCCGCTCCGCCCGCTCGGCAAGGGCAGCGAGCGAGGCGACGGCGTCGTCGATCAGGGCCTCGTCTCCCTCGGCTTCAGCCATCTCGATGAGCTCGATCGTGTCTTCGAGCTCAGTGGTGATCTTGCGGGCGGCGGTGATCGCTTCGTCGAGGCGCCGCCGCTCGCGCATCACGTCCTGCGCGGCCTTGGCGTCGTTCCACAGGGTCGGGTCCTCGACCTTGCTGTTGAGTTCGTCGAGCCGCCGAAGCGCCCGGTCCCAGTCGAGGAACCGGCGGAGAAGGTCGAGCGCGGACCGGATCTGGTCGACATGGGCTTGCGCTTCGGCGCGCATGGCGGGTCCTTTGGTGCGAAACGGTTCGTGCCGCGCGGGCTGAGGTGACGGCGCTGTTAGTAAATCCCGCCGGCTTATTCCAGAGGGACGCTGTCCTCCCGCGGCGGGGGCGGCGGCCGGTCGGGCAAGGTGCGGTTCTCAGGAGCGGGGCTGCTTCGGCGGGGCGTGCTTCGGGAGGGCGTGCTTCGAGGCGCTGCCTTTTTAGCGGCCGCGATCCGAGCTCGCAGCTCCTCGACCATTCTCTGGTCGGCCAGGCGCTCGGGCCGGAACGTGCGCCGCGGCTCGCTTTCCGGCTTGAACGCTTCCCAGATGACTCCCGACTTGGGATCGGACGACGGCCATTCGCCGAACACCTTGCGCCCGGAGCGCCGGTCGATTCGTACCATCCTGATGCCCTGCGGAGCCACGAAGGGCGTCTTCGGCGCGTCCTTGAAGGCCACTTTGGCGAATTGCTCGAAAATGGGCGCGGCAACGCGTCCGCCCTGTGCCCAGTGGCCAAGGTCGCGCGGCTGGTCATACCCAAGATACAGGCCGGCAACGATGTCGGGCGTGCCTCCGATGAACCAGACGTCCTTCGGACCGCTGGTGGTTCCGGTCTTGCCGAACAACGGCCGCTCCAGGCTGCGAAGGCGAGTTGCTGTGCCGCGTTCCACCACGCCTTCCAGTATGTGGACCATCTGGTAGGCGGTCATCGGGTCCATCAGCTGCTTGGTCCGAAGCGGCGGGCGAGGCATCGGCCGTCCGTCCCAGTCGGGCGCGTTGCAGCGCGGGCCGCAGGGCCGGAGATCCTGGCGGAAGATCACCTTGCCGTTCCGATCCTGCACATAGTCGATCAACGTCGGCTTCACTTCGCGCCCGTGGTTGGCCAGGATCGCGAAGGCGTTGGTGATGTTCATGACGGTCGTCTCGCCCGCGCCAAGCGACATGGCGAGATAAGGCTCATAATCGCCGACCCCGAGCCGCTTGGCGAGCTTCACCACCTTCTCCATGCCCGTCTGGTTGGCTGCGCGCACCGTCATGAGGTTGCGCGATTGCTCGAGCCCCCAGCGCATCGTCTGCGGGCCTGCACTGCCGCCCGAAAAGTTGCGGAAGCACTTGGTGC
>DASYWC010000148.1:0-11766 GCA_035936615.1 Allosphingosinicella sp.
CGCGAGGCTGCGACTCGGATCGCATCGGCCCTAAGGTCCTTGTCGAGGATTGTGGCGGTCACCTTCACCCTCTCGTTGGGCGAGGCGGGATTGGCGTACCAGTCGGTGACTATGACTCCGCCCGCCGAATCCACCTGTGCCATCGGGGCGAACGAAAGGGTCTCGAGAGCGGCGCGCCACAGATAGGCGTTCACTCCGATCGTGGTGACCCGGCTCGCTGCCAGATCTGCCCTGGCGCTGGTCTTGGCAGCCCTTCCGCCGAAGGTTCGGTTGAAATCGTTCTGGAGCATTTGGCAGCCCGACAGGGAAGCGGCGCAGGCGATAGCCAGACCAATGGGTAGGATGCGGGCCATGAAAATCCTCGAAACTGGAGTGGTTGGCCGTCGTTATAGATAAAGAGGGGTAACCGGCAAGCCGTCTCTGCGGCCGAGTGTGGCGCAACACCGCCGATCCTGCCTTTTAGCCTGTGGAAAAGATGCAACATGCGGCGCTGATTCGATTTTCCGGGGAGACCAGTTCTGGTTTCGAGGGTTGTAAGTGACTACATCTGGTTTCGTTACGGAGTCGTGGGACGTTGATCAAAGTTGGGGCAATGGCTGGATTAGGGGGTGCGTCGCTCATTGCGCTGGCGCTCGTCCTGACACCTGCCCTTGCCGCTCCCAACAAAAAGGGCGAGTCGCGCTCGGCTCCCTCGCTGATCGGACGCGGCGTCAGCTCGTTCACTCCCGCAGTTGCGGACGCCCGGCTTGCAGCGGCTTTCGCACGTCGGGAATTCCGCTCCGGAAGTTTCCGCTTCACCCCCGCCACGGCTTCGCTCGACAAGAGCAAGGCAGTTCGAGTTGCGGTCCGTGCCCGGTCGGGCGCGGCTACGCAGGTCGCGTCCCGCGCCGGCAGTGCCGGCGGTGCCGGGGGCGTCGCGAGCGCCGAGAGCGCGCCGGCCGCGATCACTGCGGTTACGCCTACCGCCTATAATCTTGGCGTCTCGGTCGGCTGGAAGCGCTTTGCGTTGTCGGGCGACGTCGGCCGAGTCGAGAACGGGGTCGTTACGGGCGAGCGCAAGTCGGCTGAACTCGGAGTCGGCTATTCGGGCAAGAAGGCTGGCGCCAAGGTCAGGGTCGCGGCTGAACGGGCCGAGGGTAACCAGCGGCTGGTCGGAGTGGATTCCACCTACTCGGTCGACGTTGGAGCTTCCTATTCGATCGCCCGCAACATCGATGTGACCGGCGGCGTCCGATACAAGGTCCAACAGGACCGGCTCGAGCCGCTGACCGACGCCCGCCGCGACAGCCAGGCCGTCTATATCGGGACTGCCTTCCGCTTCTAGCCGGCTCCCGGGCCCCACGCGTCTATCGCAGCCCACCCGTACATGTTTACCCCGTCGAGGGTCCGGGCCTTGGCCGGATCCATTCCGCCGAGCGCGATGACGGGCACACGAGCCTGAGCGGCGATGAGCTGGAAGCCCTCGGGACCCAGAGCGGCAGCGCCCGGATGGGAGCGGGTCGCAAATACGGGCGAGACGAACACCAGGTCCGCGCCCGCGCCCTCGGCGGCGCTCAACTCCTCAAGGTCGTGAACGGCGGCGCTTCGCAGGAGCCCGGGCGCGGACGGGCGAGCGCCGCAGATGCCGTGGCTGCCGTCAGCGCCCCATTCCGCGGCGAGTCCCGGTTCGCCGCCCAGCATCAGGAGAAGTGCCCGACGGCGGGCAACGGCGGCGATATCGTCGAACAGGCGCCGGCGTGCCGTCCCGCCCAGGCTATAGTGGCGGAAGACCACCCCCGCACCCGGGGGCAGCCGGTCCAGCGCGCCCCAGAGGCTGTCGCCCTGCCTCTCGTCCGTCATCATCCATAGTCGGGGCAGAGGCTGGCGGGGGTGCATGGCTCTTCCTATAGCAGCGGCATGAGCCGGACATCACCTCGAGACAAGCTGGAGCAAGTGAATGCGGCGATCGCCAAGTCGGCGAGCCTCGCCGGGCGCCGGCCGGAGGAGGTGACTCTGATCGCCGTCACCAAGACCCATCCCGCCGAAGCGGTGCTCCCGCTGCTCGACGCCGGCCACCGCCACTATGGCGAGAACCGGGTGCAGGAGGCGGCCGCGAAATGGCCCGAGCTTCGGGAGAGATATCCTGATGTCGTCCTGCACCTGATCGGCCGGCTCCAGTCGAACAAGGCGGCCGAAGCGGTCGCTCTCTTCGACTGCATCCATTCCGTCGACCGTACCTCCCTCGTCGCCGCCCTTGCCGAAGCCATGGGCAAGCAGGGCCGCCGCCCCGACTGCTTCATCCAGGTGAATGTCGGCGAAGAGCTGCAAAAGGGCGGCTGCTCCCCGGGCGCGCTTCCGGCCTTGCTCGATCACGCACGGGAGGCGGATCTGCCGCTGAAGGGCCTGATGTGCATCCCACCGGCGGAGGTGGAAGCCGCCCCCTATTTCGCTCTTCTCGCCAAGCTCGCCCGCAGGCACGGCCTCCAAGGCCTCAGCACGGGCATGTCGGGCGATTACGAGACGGCGGTGGCGATAGGCGCCACCCACGTTCGAGTCGGGAGCGCCCTATTCGGTGAAAGGCAGTGAAGTTCGACGCCGTTATCTTTGATTTCGACGGCGTTCTTCTCGAAAGCGAATATGAGGGCAACCGGCACCTGGCCGAACTCCTGACCCAACTGGGCCACGAAACCTCCACGGAGGAAGCGCTCACCCACTTCACGGGGCTCAGCGGCAAAGACTTTCTGGACGCGATAGAGGCAAGGATCGGGTGCGAGCTGCCGCCCCGATTTCACGCGTTGCGCGCCGAGGAGGATGCGCGAGTGCTTCGGGAGGGCCTCGCTCCGGTCGAGGGCGCGATCGACTTCATCCGAAGCCTGCCCCCCGAGCTTCCGAAAGCCGTCGCATCCTCAAGTTCGACGGCCTGGATCGAGCGGCACCTTGATCATCTTGGGCTTCGCGAGGCGTTCGGGGACAAGCTGTTCAGCGGGCGCGAGCATGTTGCGCGCGGGAAGCCCGCTCCGGACCTTTACCTGCACGCGGCGGCGGAGCTTGGGGTGGACATCCGCCAAACCGCCATCATCGAGGACTCGAAGGTTGGGGTCACCGGGGCGGTGGCTTCCGGAGCACATGTGATCGGCCTTTGCGCCGGGTCCCACTGCCTCCCCAGCCATGCGGAACAGCTAAGACTCCTCGGCGCTCACCGGGTCGCGTTCAGCTTTGAAGAGGTCCGGACTCTGCTCGCCTAGAGCTGGTGGCCGCTTCGAAGGCGCTTCGAGTCGAGATAGGCCTGGTTGTGGGGGTTGGCGCCGCTCCTGATCGGCACCTGTTCGGCCACCTCTATCCCTGCCGCTTCCAGGCCAGCCACCTTCCGGGGGTTGTTGGTGAGCAGCCGCACCTTTCTCTGCGAAAGAAGCTTCAGCATCGAAGCGGCGACGGTGAAATCGCGCTCGTCGTCGCTGAAGCCGAGGCGAAGGTTCGAGTCCACCGTGTCGAATCCCTGATCCTGGAGCGCATAGGCCCGAAGCTTGTTGATGAGGCCGATGCCCCGCCCTTCCTGGCGAAGGTAGAGAAGGATTCCCCAGCCGGCCGCGGCGATTGCCGCCATGGCGTCATCCAGTTGCGGCCCGCAGTCGCATTTGAGCGATCCTAGCACGTCTCCAGTCAGGCACTCACTGTGGAGGCGCACCAGGGGCGGGTGTCCCGTCGGATCGCCCACTACGAGGGCGACATGCTCGGCCGCGTTGCTCTCGGAGCGGAACGCCACGATCTCCGCCTTTTCCGCGTGTCTCGTTGGAAGTTTGGCGCGCGAGGCGATTCGGAGCGAAGCCGAGTGAGCGAACTCGGCCACCGCGCTCGCCGCAACCGCTGTCCAGCTCTCCTCCGTGCGGTCCACCACGAACAGAGCCGGTAGGAGGCCGGCGGCCCGGGCAAGGCGCAACGCCGCCTCCGCCGCTCCGGCCTTTCCCACCGGCATCGTGCGAAAAGGCCCCTTGAGCGGCGTTGCGAGGTCCCGAGCCGGATCGGCCATGGCGGTGGCCGTTCTGAGGTCGATCCAGGAGGTGCGGACCACCCGAACCGGGCCGGTCGGGACTCCGTCGATCTGGTTGGCGAGCTTCAGCGTCACGGCCCGGTTGCCCGCGATCAGGATATCGGCGGCGCCGTCCTCGTCGAAGGATTGGAGCGCGTGTTCGTCCGCGGTCTCGATCGCGAGGTAAGAGACGCCTTCGACTGAGACGGGCCAGCCGCGCCTCAGCGCGTCGATCGCCCGGGCGACGTCGCGCGCCCCGCTCAAACAGCGAACTCGGTGACGAGCGGAACGTGGTCCGACGGCCGGGCCCAGCTTCGGCAATGCTCATGCACCGAATGGGCCACCGCGAGCCTCGCCACGTCGGGGGTCGCCCACATATGGTCGAGCCGCCGGCCGCGGTCGTTCTGAGTCCAGTCCGGCGAACGGTAGCTCCACCATGTGTGCAGCCGGCCGGGGGCGGGGTGGAAGTGACGGCCGAGGTCCAGCCAATCGCCGCTTTGCTGGAGCCTCGTCAGTGCCTCCACCTCGATTGGTGTATGGCTGACGACGGTGAGCAGTTGCTTGTGGCTCCACACGTCGCATTCCAGCGGCGCAACGTTGAAGTCGCCGACCAGAAGCGTGGGGCGGCGGCACGTTTCCGACCAGCGGGTCATGCGCTCGATGAAATCGAGCTTCTGTCCGAACTTACGGTTGAGTTCACGGTCGGGAATGTCGCCGCCTGCAGGCACGTAGACGTTCTCGAGCCGGATTCCGCACTCCAGTTGGACGCCGAGGTGTCGAGCCTCGCCATTGGCCTGCCAGTCGAGGCGGTCGTCCTCGCGCATCGGCAGGCGGCTGATGATCGCAACCCCGTGGTGCATGCGCTGGCCGCACAGGATGATGTGGGTGTAGCCGAGGCGTTCGAACAAGGCCCTTGGGAAGTCGCAGTCGATGACCTTGGTTTCCTGGAGGCACAGAATATCGGGCGCCTGCTCGACCAGGAACTGCTCGACGATCCCGATCCGGGCCCGGACGGAATTGACGTTCCAGGAGGCTATTTTCAAGGTGGACGGCATGGCGTGGCTGTAGCCGGAGGAGCTCTGGCTGTCGATGTTTGGGAAGCGCGAAAGCCGACCTTCTAAAACGGAAAGGCCCTCGCTCCGGGGGCGTGGAGCGAGGGCCGACCAAGCGTGTTGCTACGCGAGGCCAATTGCGAGATCCGAGTCGGGCAACAGGGGGAAAACCCGAAGCGTCACTCGCAATTGAAGTCCGGCATCTAGGCGATTCATCCTGTCGCGGGCATGAATGCTAAGTGCCTTATTTCCGCCGTTTTCAGCGCTTTTTTCGGGGGTCGTCGTAGCGGAAGCTGCTGTCCGCAACGGCCACGTTGAACCGCTGGTTCGAAAGCTTCACGGTCGTCCGGTTGTTCTGCGAATCGACCATGGTCCAGCCCTGAAGCATCAGCCCTGCAGGAGCGCTGGGTACCTTTGCGAAAGCCAGAGTGATCCGGCCGAACTCGGGCCGCTTGGCGTCCCTCGCCTCGACCATGACGATCCTGGGATCGGTATTCGGAACCACCTTGGCGAAGCGCGCAAGGTCCTGGTTCGGGTTTAGGAGAACCGAGAGCGGCGAGTTGGCGATCGGCCAGCTCTGCACCTGCTTCACCTCGTAATCCACCATGGTGAGGTGCTTTCCGTTGGCTACCACGAGCATCGGCACGTTGCGGCCGTACTCGAACCGGATCTTCCCGGGCCGCTTCAACAACAGCGTTCCGCCGACGGTCTGGCCGCGGCGGTCGGTCTGGGTGAAATCGGCGGTCATGGTGCCGACCGTTCGAAGGTGCTGCTGAACCTGCGCAAGCTCGGTGGTCTGGGCGAACACCGGGGTGGGCGCGATGGCGGTGAGCGTCACGGGCGCAGCAGCGAGAGCGAGCGTCAGAAAACGCTTCATAGAATGATCTCCAATGGTTGTTTGACCGCGGATATGGGGGCCGGGGCTTTAATGTCCACTGAACCCGGCCGTTCCCTTAGGTTCATCGGGTCAGATCGGCCGGCCTTCGGAATCCACCAGCACTTCGCGGCGCCCGACATGATCCGGGGCGCTGACGTAGCCGTCCTTTTCCATCCGTTCGATCAGCCGGGCGGCATTGTTGTAGCCGATGCGCAGCTGGCGCTGGATGTAGCTCGTGGAAGCCTTCTGGCTCTCGGCGACGGTCTGGACGGCCTTTCGGTAGAGCTGGCTGTCCGCGTCGTCTTCTCCGGTCGGCTGGCCTTCGAACATGTAGCCGCCGTCCTCCGGCTCCTCGGTGACGGCCTGGTTGTAGTCGGGCGTCCCTTGCGCCCGCCAGTGATCGGCGACGGCCCGTACCTCCTCGTCGGACACGAAGGGCCCGTGCACCCGGACGATCTGCTTGCCGCCGGGCATGTAGAGCATGTCGCCGCGCCCGAGCAGCTGCTCGGCGCCTTGCTCTCCGAGGATGGTTCGGCTGTCGATCTTGGACGTGACGGAAAAGCTGATGCGCGTCGGCAGGTTGGCCTTGATGACGCCCGTGATGACGTCGACCGAGGGACGCTGGGTTGCCATGATCAGGTGGATCCCGGCCGCTCTTGCCTTTTGCGCCAGGCGCTGGATCAGGAACTCGACCTCCTTGCCCGCGGTCATCATCAGGTCGGCAAGCTCGTCGACCACCACCACGATCTGGGGCAGGATGTCGAAGTCCAGCTCCTCGTTTTCGTAGCGCGGCTGGCCCGTCTCCGGGTCGTAGCCGGTCTGGACTCGGCGCCCGAGCGGCTGGCCTTTGGCCTTGGCCTCGCGAACCTTGGCGTTGAAGGAGGAAAGCTGGCGAACGCCAACCGAGGCCATCATCCGGTAGCGCTCCTCCATCTGTTCGACCGTCCATTTGAGCGCCCGGATCGCCTTGGCCGGCTCGGTCACGACGGGCGAGAGGAGGTGGGGGATGTCGTCGTAGATGCTCAGCTCCAGCATCTTGGGATCGATCATGATCATCCGGCACTGCTCGGGAGCCAGCCGGTAGAGCAGCGACAGGATCATGCAGTTGAGGCCGACCGACTTGCCGGAGCCGGTGGTGCCTGCGACCAGCAGGTGAGGCATCGGCGCGAGGTCGGCGATCACGGGGTCGCCGGCGATGTTCTTGCCCAGGATCAGCGGGAGCGAGGCCACCTGGTCCTCGAAGGCGTGGCTCGCGATCAGTTCGGACAGGGTCACCATCTCTCGCTTGGCGTTTGGAAGCTCGATCCCGATCACGCTCCGGCCCGGGATGGTGGCGACCCGGGCGGAGAGGGCGGACATGTTGCGGGCGATGTCGTCCGCCAGCTGGATGACCCTGCTCGCCTTGATCCCGCTCGCGGGCTCCAGTTCGTACATGGTGACGACGGGGCCTGGGCGGACCTCGACGATCTCGCCCTTGACTGAGAAGTCGTCGAGCACCGACTCCAGTAGCCGGGCGTTGCGCTCCAGGGCGGCCTTGTCGAGAGTGGCGTTGATGGGGGGAGGCGGCGGGTTGAGGAGGTCGATCGTCGGAAGCGTGTAGCTGTCGCCGAGCGCGAGCGAGGGCTGCCTCTCGCGCGAGGGCCGCTTGCCCTGGTTGGGCTTGTGCCGGTCGGCGATGACGGTCCTCGACGGCTCCGGCTCCGTGATGACCGGAGCCCGGGCGGGCCTGTCCTCCGGCTCGTCGAGCGCATCCTCGTCATCAATGTCGACCAGCGCCCGCGGAGCCCGTACCCGAGGGCGGAAAAGCCAGCGCCGCTCCTCCGAGCGAAGTCCAAGTCCGAGCCACCACAGGACCACGCCCGCCAGGCCTGTCAGAGCGACGGTGACGACCCGGAAGGGCTCGGCGATACCCGGCTCTCCGATCCTGGAGATGCCCAACTCGGTGAGGGATGCCACCGAGAGACCGAACGCTCCGCCCCATCCGGCGGGAAGCCCGTTCACGGCCCCTCCGATCAGAAGGGCGATCGCGGTTCCGATCAGGGTCACTCCGAGCAAGGCCAGCAAGATGCTCCGGAGCCAGCGCCCAAGCTCGGCCCCTCGTGCCATCCTAAGGCCCAGCACCAGAAGCACCGGGACGAGGAGCCCGACGGCCGGGCCCATCAGGCTCATCAGCAGGTCGGAGGCGATCGCTCCGCTGGGGCCCATCCAGTTGTTGACCGGACCTGCGGCGGAGGTGTTGAGGGCGGGGTCGCTCGGGCGGTAGCTCACCAAGGCGAGCAGAAGCAGCACTGCGGCGACGATCAGCGCGGCTCCGCCGACAAGCTCGCCCGATCTCCTGGCTCCCCGGTTGAGGCCGCTACGCCACTGTGCCAGCCGTCCCTCGCTCGCCTTGCGCGCCGATGTCGCCATGCCCTTCGTGCCCCAAATGTTCCGGATACCTAATGCGCCCTCGCGGAGTCCCCGGTCAAGCGCTTGGCGTTGCGCCCCCGCATCGCTAGGGTGACAAAATGGAGCGAGCCGACGTGATCATCCTGGGCGCGGGCCTGGTCGGGCTTACGCTGGCGATCGCGCTCGACCGTCACGGCCTCTCTTCCATCGTCATAGATCCCGCCGATCCGGAAAAGCAGCTCGCCCCCGCCTATGACGGCCGCGCGACCGCAGTCGCAAGCGCCTCCTTCCGAATGCTGGAGGCGATCGGCGTTGCAGAACGGCTGGAAGGGGAGGGCTGCCCGATCGAGGCGATCAGGGTCAGCGACGGCCTGGAGCCCGGTGGAATCGTCTTCGAAGCTCCCGAACAGGAGGACCCGCTCGGGATCATGTTCGAGAACCGGCGGCTCCGGGCCGCCCTTCGGGACTGTGCCCTCGCGGGCCCGAACATCAGCCTGATGATGCCCGGACGAGCAGCGGAGATCGTTCGCGACGCGTCCGGGGTGCGGGTCGCGCTGGAAGACAGCCGACTTGCCGCCGCTCCGCTGCTGGTTGGCGCTGAAGGGCGCAACTCCCCCAGCCGGCAGGCGGCCCAGATCCCGCTCGCGCGCTGGAGCTACGATCATGCGGCGATTGTCGCCACGGTCAGCCACGAGCGAAGCCACGAGAACGTCGCCTACGAGATCTTCTACCCCTCGGGATTCTTCGCCATCCTGCCGATGCTTGCCGGACAGGACGGGCTGTTCCGCTCGGCAATCGTCTGGTCGGTTCCGGGCGGGAACGCGGCCGCCATTCTCGACCTGCCGGAGCGGGCAATGGCTGCCGAGGTCGAGAAGATGATGGGCGGCTTCCTCGGAGCGGTGCGCCTCGCCGGCCCCCCCGTGAGCTATCCGCTCGGCTTCCACCATGCCACCACCATCACCTCGGAGCGGCTGGCGCTGGTGGGCGATGCGGCGCACGCAATCCATCCGATCGCCGGCCAGGGCCTGAACCTCGGCTTCCGCGACGCCGCGGCTCTGGCGCAGGTGCTGGTCGAGGGGTCGCGCCTCGGCCTCGACCTGGGCGATGCGCAGATCCTCGCCCGCTATCAGCGCTGGCGGAGTCTGGATACCTTGATGGTGGCTGCAGCGACGGACGGCCTCACCCGCCTTTACGGCCTACCCGGGCGTGCCGCCTCGGCAGTGAGGCGGCTGGGAATGAGCGCGGTACAGCGGATCGGGCCGCTGAAGGACCGGATGATGGCTGAGGCTCGCGGCGAAAGCGGAGACCTTCCGCTACTCCTGCGCGGCCTTCCCATCTAGGACCCGCGCTTCTTCGACGAGCAGGACGGCGGTCCCCCCTCGCACGGGATAGGCGAGACCCGCAGCCTCGGAGACGAGCTCCTGCGCTTCGGCGTCATAGCGCAGCGGTGTTCGAGTGATTGGACAGACCAGCTTCTCCAGCAGCTTGTCGTCGAAGCGGCTGCTCATTGCAGGGTCTCCGGCCCGTCGGCTCCTCCGGGAAGCATCCTCTGGAACTGCATGAACTGGACGAGCAGGTCTGCGCGCACCGACAGGTTCTCCGCTTCCAGAAGCGCCTGCTTCGAGCTTACGTCCAGCGGCGCGATCTGGGAGATGCCGTTCACCAGCATCTCGTCGTCGAGCCTCGAGACCGCTTCCCAATCGACGGCATACCCAAGCGCATCGGCGTAGAGTCGCGATTCCCGCTCCAGCTCCGCGCGTTGGACGCTTGCAAGCGGCTCCGGGTCCGTATCGTCCGCAAAGCCGCTCCTGTCGGCGTCGACCTGCCGATAGGGCGTCTCCACCTCCGGCTCGCGAACTATTCGGTACCGGCTCAGCCCCTCCAGAACGATGTTGAACCGGCCGTCGGCGAGTTCCTCCGATTCCACAATCGAGCCGATGCAGCCGATTTCGAAGAGGTCCGGGGGCTCCTTGCCGGCGCGCGGCTGGACCATCGCGATCAACTGGTCTCGGGCGAGGGCGTCCCGGATCATCGAGCGGTAGCGCGGCTCGAAGATATGCAAAGGCAACTGCACGCGCGGGAAGAGTATCGCGCCTGCAAGCGGAAATATCGGAACGCGGATGATGCCTCGCGGCATCAGGTGAACAGGATCGCCGATAAGCGCCGCCGCTGGGATCCGGCCCAGGGGTCTTCGAGGCCGGTCACCTCCAGGAACTGGAGCAGCCGCTTTCGGGCGGCGCCTCCGTTCCAGTCGCGGTCGCGTTCGATGATCTCGAACAGCTGATCGGCGGCGGCGTCCCGCTCCCCATTGGCCATCAAGGCGCCGGCCAGTTCGTAGCGAGCCTCGTGGTCGTCGGGATTCGCGGCGATTCGCTGCTCGAATTCGGCAGTGCCGACGCCCGGCTTCACGGCGCTGGCAAGTTCCACCGCCGAGCGGGCTCGAGCGATGGCCGCATCGCCTGCAATCTGCTCCGGAACGGCTTCGAGAACCGTGCGCGCTTGATCCGCCCGTCCAGCTGCCGCGAGGGACCGGGCGAGGCCGGAGATCGCCTCCGGATCCTCCGGCGCCATCTCCAGTATCTGCTGGAAGATCGATACCGCGCGCTCGGCCTCTCCGCCGGAGAGGACCTCCTCGCCCATCGCGATCAGCGGCTCGATCTCCGCTTCCATCTGCTGGGCTTCTCCCTCGACCGGGAGCTGGGTCAGGATCTGATCGAGGGCTCGGGTCAGCTGCCCCTCCGATCGAGCAGGAGTGAGGTCGGCGACAAGCTGCCCCTGGAAAATCGCGTAGACGGTGGGAATCGACTGAACCCGAAACTGGGCG
This sequence comes from Allosphingosinicella sp., assembly GCA_035936615.1. Lineage (GTDB taxonomy): Bacteria > Pseudomonadota > Alphaproteobacteria > Sphingomonadales > Sphingomonadaceae > Allosphingosinicella. The sequence goes on from DASYWC010000148.1 coordinate 11,148, forward strand.
GCAATGGCCTTGTTCTCGTCGACGTTGAGCTTGACCAGCTTGACGCCCTTGGAGGCGTAATCAGCCGCGACCTTCTCAAGGATCGGGGTCAGCTGTTTGCAGGGGCCGCACCACTCGGCCCAGAAGTCGAGGATCACGAGCGAACTCATGGAGGGCTCTATCACATCGCGCCGGAACGTCTCCAGCGCCTCGCGCTCGGCGGCGCTCATTCCTAGGGTCGCCACGTTTGCTTTCTCCGTCCCGGTTGTTGTCGCGCCTTTTATGTGGGAACCGGCGCGGCTCTGCCAACCCTGGATAATGGGCTTGCGGGGTACAGGGCCGCATGCTACCCGCCCGCCACCTTGACCGCCCGCACCTCGCGGAGCGGTCCGCCGAGCGGGCGTAGCTCAGGGGTAGAGCACAACCTTGCCAAGGTTGGGGTCGAGGGTTCGAATCCCTTCGCCCGCTCCAGATTTTCTTTAGCGATAGCAGCAACTTAGCAGGCTCGCCGCGTGCCTCCCGCGTGCCCGATTTTCCGGTTGGGGTAACACTGGGGTAACTCCCAGGGAAAGTATAGGCTGGGCCGGAGCAGCGCGAAAAAAAATTTTAGGGTTTCGCTTTCGTGTGCCGCGTGATGCTC
>DASYWC010000149.1:0-27030 GCA_035936615.1 Allosphingosinicella sp.
TCGGCGACGCTCGCCGACGCACGCGCCTTTCACGAGGCCTATTACGGCCCGGATACCGCGACCCTGATCGTCTCGGGAAATTTCGACGAGGCGCAGCTCAGCGCCTGGGTGGACCGCTATTTCGGAGCGATACCCGCACGAGCCACTAAGGTCCCGCTGAAGATCACCGAGAGGGACCAGCGGCGCACCCAGCCGCGGCAGGTCATCGCCTATGCCCCGAACGTGCCGCTGCCCGTCGTGGCCAAGATCTGGCAGACCCCTGGGGCGGCTCACGCCGACATCCCTGCGCTTGAGGTGATGAGCGCGATCCTCGCCCGCGGCGAAAGCTCGCGCCTCCACAAGAGCCTTGTCTACGACAAGAGGATAGCCACCAGCGTCTCCGGAAATCTGGTCGATATTGAAGAGGCCGGCTTCTACGCCCCGATCGTGATCCTCGCGAGCGGCAAGACACTGGCGGAAGGGGAGGCGGCACTCGCGGCCGAACTGGACCGCATGCGCTCGACCCCGGTGACTGCGGCCGAGCTTGCCGAGGCCAAGAACGAGCTGGTCGCGGCCGCGCTTCGGGAGCGGGAGACGTTCAGCGGCCGGGCCTTCGCGCTCGGCGAGGCGCTGGTGCGAACCGGCGATCCGCGCCACCTCGACAAGCAGCTTGCCGCAATCCAGAAAGTGACTGCTGCCGACGTGCAGCGGGTTGCGCGCGCCTATCTTGCGCCCAGCGGCCGAGTCGACGTGCGCTACGTGAACGAGAAGGAGCGCCCCGCGGGGCAGACCGGCGACAGTTGGTCGAACCCGGTGCCTCTTCCGGTGTTCAAGAGCGTGCCTCCCGCCAAGCGGCCGCCGCTGGCGCTCGCTCCGGAGGGCCAGAGGCAGCAGCCGCCGGCGCCCGGCCCCGCAGTACCGGTCACTCCTCCCGTGATCGCGGAACGGACACTGCCCACGGGCCTGAGGCTGGTCACCGCGAAGACGGGAAATGTGCCGCTCGCCACCATGGCCGTAGTGGTGAAGGGCGGCGCTTCGACCGACCCTGCCGGCAAGGCCGGGCTTGCCTCGCTTGCAGCCGAGCTGGCTACGAAGGGGACCCGGACTCGAAGCGCCCAGCAGATCGCGACCCAGATCGAAGCGCTGGGCGGCTCTCTCAACAGCAGCGCGGGGCCCGACGGTCTCACCCTCTCCGTCTCCGCTCCGGCGGCCAATCTGGAGGCTGCGGGAGCGATCCTTGCAGACATCGTCCAGAACGCCACTTTCCCGCAGGAAGAGCTGGAGCGTGAGCGCAAGCGCGCGATCGACGCCTTGTCGGTCTCTCTCAAGGACCCCGGGGCGATCGCTTCGATGGTCGCTCAGCCGCTGCTTTACGGCAACGCCCCCTACGGCTCCTTGCCGGGGGGCACGCCGAAGTCGCTGGCCGGCCTGACACGCGCGGATCTTACCGAACAGTACCGCAAATGGTGGCATCCGGGGAACGCCGCCCTCGTAGTGGCGGGCGGCATAGATCCGCAGGCGAGCGCCGCCCTGGCCGCCCGGCTGTTCTCCGGCTGGCGCGGAGAAGGGCCGGCCCCTGTGGCTCCCCAGGCCCGCGCAGGTCAGCCGCAGAAGGCGCGGACCGTGGTCATCGACATGCCGCAGGCGGGACAGGCGGCGGTGGTGGCGTCGCTGCGCGGAATCGACCGCTCCGATCCCGACTTCTATAATCTCACCGTTGCCAACGCGGTGCTTGGCGTCGGCTCCAAGGGCCGCCTGTTCGAGGAGGTGCGAACCAAGCGTGCGCTGTCCTACGGGGCGGGCAGCGGAATGCCCTCGCGGGCCGACGATTCGGTGCTTACCGCGTCTGCCCAGACTAAGAACGAGACCGCCGCGGAAGTTGCGAAGATCTTCCTCGACGAACTCGATCGGCTCGGGCGCCAGCCGCTCTCGGCCGCGGAGGTCGATACGCGCAAGGCGTTCATAACCGGCAACTTCGTACGGCAGGCGGAGTCGAGCGCCGGCTTCGCGGCGGCTCTCGCCGGCCTCATCCAGCAGGGCGTGCCTCCGCAGGAGGCCGCTCGCTACGCCATGCAGATCGACAGCGTCACCGCGCAGGCGGCCTCCCAGGCGGCGGGGCGCGTGGCAGCCTCCGACCGTGCTACCATCGTGATCGTGGGCGACGCATCCAAGTTCCTGGACAAGCTTCGGGCGATCCGCCCGGACGTGGAAGTGATCAAGGCCGACGAACTCGACCTCGACGCCGCCGACTTGAGGAAAACGAGCTAGAGGCTGTTCATCCGGCGATCAGCATGTAGACTCCAGGCTGGTTGCCGGATTTCAAGGAACGACGCCATGCGGATACTGATCGCTGCACTTCTGCCGCTGGCGCTTGGCGGCTGCCTCGCCAAGACGGCGCTCGATATCGCGACGCTTCCGGTAAAGGCGGCGTCGAAGACAGTGGACGTCCTCACCACCAGCCAATCGGAAGCCGACGAAAAGCGCGGCCGCGCCGTCCGTGAGCGCGAGGAGTGCATCGGCAGGGAGCAGCGCCGCGCCGAGCGCGAGCGGCGCCAGCCCGACTATTCGCGCTGCCCCAAGGGCTGATCGGCCTCCTCTAAAGCAGGATCGAGACCGTCTTCAGCTCGGTATACGCCTCTATGCCGTAGCTTCCGTTCTCCCGGCCGAAGCCGGACTGCTTGTAGCCTCCGAACGGAAGCGCGACGTCGGCGCCGGACGGGCAATTGCCCCAGACCATTCCGGCTTTGATCTTGGCCGCGAGCTTGTGCATGGCCGAGATGTCGCGGGTCCAGACGCTTGCCGCAAGGCCGTAAGTCGTGTCGTTCGCCGCCTTGGCCACCGCATCCAGATCGTCGTAGCGCTGAGCGGTGAGGACCGGACCGAAAATCTCCTCCCGGACCACGCTCATCTCCGGCTTTACGTCCACCAGAACCGTCGGGTTGACGAAATAGCCTTCGCCGCCCGGACAGTCGCCGCCGGTAAGGACGGAGGCGCCCGCCTTCTTGCCCTGGTCGATATAGCCCATCACCCGCTCGCGCTGCTCGGTGGAGACCAGCGGACCCATGGTCGTCCCGGGCGCAAGGCTTGGGCCGACTTTCCACTGGCCGGCGTTCTCAGCCACCGCTTCGAGCAGCTTGTCGAAGATGTCCCGGTGGGCGAACAGCCGCGACCCGGCGATGCAGACCTGACCCGAGTTGGCGAAAATGGACTGTGCAGCGCCCTTGGCGGTCGACCGGACGTCCACGTCGGGAAGGACAATCACGGGAGACTTGCCGCCAAGCTCCAACGTCACCCGCTTCAGGGTCTCGGTGGCATTGCGGTTGATGACCTTTCCGACCTCGGTGGAGCCGGTGAAGGCGACCTTGTCCACGTCCGGGTGGCGGACCATCCGGTCGCCGGCGGTCTCGCCCATTCCGGTGACGATGTTGACGACGCCGGCGGGGAAGCCGGCCTCCGCCACCAAGTCGGCGAGGCGAAGAACGGTCAGCGAGGTCTGCTCCGCCGGCTTCAGAACCAGGGTGCAGCCGGCCGCAAGGGCGGGGGCGATTTTCTGCACGGCCATCATCAGCGGGAAGTTCCAGGGCACGATCTGAGCCGCGACCCCGATCGGCTCGCGCCTCACATAGCTGTGGAAGGTGCCGGTCGGGTGCATCGCGGGCTCGATGGTCTGCCCGGCAAGCTTGGTCGCCCAGCCCGCCTGGTAGCGGAGGGTGGCTACGCATCGCGGCATATCGTAGCCCGCCGACGCGCTCCTGGGCTTTCCGTTGTCGATCGACTCGAGCTCCGCCAGCTCGTCGATGTCGCGTTCGATGAGGTCCGCGAGCTTCTCGATCATCCGCTGCCGCGCGTAGGGAGCAAGACCGGACCAGCGGCCGTCGTCGAACGCCTGCCTGGCAGCGGCTACGGCGCGGTCGACATCCTGGTCCGAAGCATCCGCCATGGCCGAGATCTCCCGGCCGGTGGACGGGTCGAAGATCGGGATGGTCTTGTCGTGCGACGAGCGCACCCATTCGCCGTCGATCAACAGAGCGGGCTCACGCTTAAGCAGGCGCGCGATGTTTTCGGAATAGTCCGGCTGGGCTGCGATCTTGCTCATCTCGTTCACGGTTCTCTCCTCACAAGGGTAACAGCGGCGCGGCGGGCTCAGGCGAGCATCATCCGCGCCATCTCGACGGTCTTTGCGGGGTCGCCACGCGGCGGCGCCGCGATCCCCTTCTGAACGGCCGGGCGTGCGGCGATCGACTCCTTCCAGCGCTCCAGATTGTCCAGCCCGCCGATGTCGATGCCGGGCCATTCGTGGGTGTGCACCCAGGACCAGTTGGCGATGTCGGCAATCGAATAGTCGCCAGCGAGATATTCGTTCGTTGCCAGATGGCTGTCGAGCACTTCGAACAGGCGCCGGCCTTCGCGGCGGTAGCGCTCGATGACGCTTGGCAGGTGCTCCGGGAAGTAGCGCGTGAAGACGTTCGCCTGGCCCATCATCGGACCGACACCGCCCATCTGGAACATCAGCCACTGGATCGCCCGGCTTCGGCCCTTCTCGTCCTTCGGCAGAAGCCTACCGGTGCGCTCGGCCAGGTACATCATGATCGCGCCGGATTCGAACACGGCGAAGTCGCCGTTGCCGCGGTCGACGATGGCAGGAATGCGTCCGTTCGGGTTGATGTCCGTGAACGGCTTTCGTTTCTGCTCGCCGGACGAGAGGTCGATCTTGTGAAGCGTGTAGGGAAGGCCAAGCTCTTCCAGAGTGATCGACACTTTCCAGCCGTTTGGAGTGGCTGCGCTGTAGAGATCGATCATTTGCAGGGCTCGCGGTTGGGGAGCCTTCCAAGTGGGGCTTCGGGGAGCCGCTTTAAAGGGTTCGAAGTGCCCGCGCCGGGCGCGCGGCAAGGGCGGGGAGGGAGCCGAGCAGCCCCAGAACCAGCGTCACCAGAGCGCCAGCCGTCAGGGTCAGGGCGACCACGGCCCAGTCGGGTGCCCACTCCAGCTCGAAGACCTTCACCACCACATACCAGCCCGAGGCGGCGCCGAGCCCGAAGGCGATCAGAGTGACGATCGCTGCGAGGGCCGTGAACTCCAGCGCCTGCGCCGCGAGGATCCGCGCGCGGGTGGCGCCGAGCAGCTTCAGCATGACGCTGTCGTAGACGCGGGCCCGGCGGGAGGCGGCGAGAGCGCCCACCAGCACTGCAATCCCCGCGAGGATCGCCACCGACGCCGCGGCCCGAACCGCCACGCTCAGCTGCCCCAGCATCCCCGACACCGTCTCCACCACTTCCTTCACCCGGATCACGGACACGCTCGGGAAGGCGTTTGAGACCGCCCGCGAGAAGGACCGCTCCTGCGCCTCGGGCATGGAGATGGTCGCCATATAGCTGTGGGGCGCATTCTCCAGAGTGCCCGGAGCGAACACCATCACGAAGTTGAAGCCCATCGTGTCCCAGTTGATCTCGCGCAAGGAAGCGATCTTCGCGTCGATCTCTCGTCCCAGGATCGACACCGTCAGAGTGTCGCCGACGTCGATCCCAGCCGCGCGGGCAGCTTCAATATCGAGCGAGATGAGCGGCGGCCCCTGATAATCGGAGGGCCACCATTCTCCTTCCGCGATCCGGCTGCCCTCCGGAGGGGTCTCGGAATAGGTGAGGCCCCTGTCGCCGCGAAGGAACCAGGCGCCTTCCGGTATCTCCTCCATGTCCGACACGCGCTGCCCCTTCACAGCGACCACGGATCCTCGAAGCGAGGGGATGGTGACAAGATCGCTGTTGGGCGCAGCTCCCGTGGCAAGCGCACGGAAGCGGGCTACCTCCTCCACCGGTATGTCGAGCATGAAGAAGCTGGGCGCCTTGGCCGGTATGGTGGTCCGGATTTGCCCCGACAGGTTGGTTTCGATCACCGCAAGAGTAGTGAACAGGGTGAGCCCGAGGCCCAGAGCGACTACCAGCTGCCCCGTCTGGGCTCGCGGCCGGTGCAGATTGGCCAGAGCAATCCGGAACAGCGGATTGCGCGGGCGCGGCAGATGGGCGGCAACCCGGCGGATGATCCAGCCCAGCACAGCGAGAAGCAGCAGAAGAGCAAGCGCGGCGGCGACGAAGGCCGCTGCAAACCAGGGGTCGCGGGAAGTGGCGATCGCGACGCCGCCGATCGAGGCGGCGGCAAGCACCACCGATAGCAGCACGAGCCACGGCGGCCGGCGAAGCGGCTCAAGCCCGCCCCGGAACAGGGATGCCGCTGGAACGGTGCGCGCGCGGGCGAGCGGGACGATGGAAAAGGCGAAGGCGATCAGAAGCCCGTACGCGGCGCTCGCGAGGAGCGGCGCGGGGTAGAGTCCGAGCCGCGGTGGGACCGGGAGCGCGCCCCCCGCCACCTGGGAGACCGCCCACGGAACCAGAGCGCCGGCGGCAAGGCCGAGGAGGATCGCAAACAGCGCCACCAGCCCGATCTGCAGAAGGTAGGACAGGAAGATGGTGCGGGAGGTGGCGCCGAGCAGCTTGAGGGTCGCGATGCCGCCGCGCTTGCCGTCGAGGTAGGAGGTGACTCCGTTGCCGACGCCGATCCCGGCCACAAGGAGCGCGGTGAGCCCCACCAGGGTGAGGAACTGGCCGAGCCGCTCGATGAACCGCCTTGTGCCTGGCGCTCCGTTCGAGCGGTCCTGGATCTCCAGCCCCGCGTCCTTGAACCGCGCCTCCAGCCGCTCCGTCACCTGTGCGGGGGACACTCCGGCAGGCAGCTTGATCCGGTAAAGACTGCTATAAAGGCTGCCTGGCTGCACCAGGCCGGTGCCGCCGATCCCGGCTCGGTCCACCAGCGCGGTGGCGCCCAGGGTGAAGCCCTGGCCCACCCGGTCCGGCTCCTCGTCGATCAGTCCGATCACCCGCAGCTGCGCCTCGCCGACGCGGATGGAGTCGCCGACGGATACTCCAAGCCGCTCGGCGAGCTCGGGTCCGATCGCCACCTGCCTGCCGGTGGGCCGCTCCGCCGCCGCGCCCGGCTTCAGGCGAAGGGCGCCGTAAAGCGGATAGGCGGAGTCCACGCCTTTCAGCTCGACCAGCACGCTTTCGGAGCCGTCGAGGCGCGCGGCCATGGCGCGGATTCGGGTGACATGGGATACCTTTCCCTCGCGCCGGAAGGCTGCAAGCTCCTCCGGAGTGGCGGCCCGCTGCGCCATCCGCACCTGGATGTCGCCGCCGAGGATCGACTGCCCCTGTTCGGCTATCCCGCTGACGATGGCCCAGGACAGGCTGCCGACGCCCGCCAAGGCGGCCACGCCAAGGAACAGGCAGATCGCGAGCAGCCGAAGCCCCGTCAGCCCTCCCCGCAGGTCCCGAAGCGCCAGGCGAAGAGGGAGCGTCAGGCCGTCCTCCGATCCGACACGATCCTGCCGTCGTGCATTTCGAGGATGCGGCCGCAGCGTGCCGCCAGCGCCGCGTCGTGAGTTATGACCAGGAGGGTCGCTCCGGTCTCCCTCTGCCGGGCGAACAGCAGGTCGAGGATCGCCGCGCCCGTCTTGGTGTCGAGGTTACCGGTTGGTTCATCGGCGAAGATCAGCTCCGGCTTGGGCGCCGTCGCCCGGGCGATCGCCACCCGCTGCTGCTCGCCGCCGGAAAGCTGGGCCGGGTAATGGGTGAGCCGATGGCCAAGGCCCACCGCCTCAAGCTCCGCTCGAGCCATGGCGAAGGCGGCCGGCTCCCCGGCAAGCTCCAGCGGAACCGCCACGTTCTCGTGCGCGGTCATCGTCGGGAGTAGGTGGAATGCCTGGAGGACGATGCCGATCCGGCCGCGCCGGGCACGAGCGAGGCCGTCTTCGTCCAGCGAGCCGAAGTCCGCTCCGGCTACCTCGATCGTGCCGCCGCTCGCCCGCTCCAGCCCCGACAGCACGGCCATGAGCGACGATTTGCCGGAACCCGAAGGCCCGAGCAGGGCTACGCTCTCTCCCTTCGCGACCTGAAGGTCCACTCCCCGCAGAATCTCGACCCGGCCGCTGCCCGAGCCGAGCGACAAGGTGACATTCGATGAGTCTATTACAATATGGGGCTGGTTCATGAAGGAAGAGGAAATCCGATGCCGTTCCCGGTCGCATATGGGCTGCGCAGGCTGTTTGTCTATGCGGCGCTTCTCATGACGCTCGGGAGGGCGGCGCCGGCGGCGGCGCAGGACGTGCACATCCTGGCGTTCGGGGACAGCCTCACCGCCGGCTACGGACTCCCCCGCGGCCAGGGCTTCGCGCCGCAGCTCGAGGACGCGCTGAGACGCAACGGAGTGCGCGCGTTCGTTACCGACGCGGGAGTGTCGGGCAATACGGCTGCGGCCGGGCGGGCGCGGCTAAAATGGACCCTGGACGGCCTGAAGCGGAAGCCCGATTTGGCGATCGTCGCACTCGGCGCGAACGACATGCTGCGCGGCCTCAGTCCTCGACAGACGCGCGCGGACCTGGATGCGATCATGGCCGAGTTCAAGCGGCGCGACATCAAGGTGGTGATGGCCGGGATGCTCGCGCCACCAAACCTCGGAAGTGTGTATCAGCGCGAATATAACGGCCTCTTCCCCGCTCTGGCGAGGCAATATGGTGCCGAGCTCTACCCGTTCTTTCTTGCCGGCGTGGCGGGCGACCGGCGCCTCAACCTTCCCGACGGAGTCCACCCCAACTTCCAGGGCATCAAGGTTATGGTCAGCGGAATCCTGCCGACGGTGCTCCGGGCGCTGCAGCGCTAACCGCACCCGGGCTGTGGCTCCAGCCTCAACTGGCGAGAATGATCTCGTGTCCGAAACGTATCCCAAGCTGTCCGTCGTGCGCCCATCTGACGAAGCCGTGAATTCGGCTGCAATTCTCGAACCTGACGAGCAGGCTCTCGCCCATACGCGGAACGATGTCGCTTTCGATCATCGTGCCGCGCGAGGAGATGTTGAGGACTCGGACCGGATGATCTCGATCCCGAAACGTGATCACCGCCCGATCGACCACGTCTTCATAGCGCGGTTCGCTGCGCTGCTCGATGACGAGCTCCGGCGCTTGGAGCGCGACTGCTGCACTTCCCACCAACATCACACGGCCCCCTACCCACTTAGGCAGGGGATCATGCGCCCGCATTCGTTACCGAACTGCTAGCGCTGTGGATAACTTCGTGCCCCGCTACTTCTCCCAGTAATAAGGCGCGCGCCTGCGGGTGCCGGTGACCTCCTCGTTCAGGGTCTGCGCGTCGTAGAGGCGGCCGTTCAGCATCACCCTGTCGATTTTCTCCGTGTTGCGGATGTTCTGCGTCGGATCCGCGTCGAGGATGACGAGGTCCGCCAGCTTGCCGGGCTCGATCGAGCCGATGTCGCGGAAGCCCAGGGCGCGGGCAGGAGAGATCGTCGCCGCCCGAAGTGCCTCGATCGGGCTCCAGCCGCCGCGCACGAACGACCACATCTCCCAGTGAGCCGCGAGGCCTTGCTGCTGTCCGTGAGCGCCGATGCTGACGGGAACCCCGCGCTTGGCCAGGAGCAGGGAGGTCGCGGCGCTCACCCGGTCGACATAATCTTCCTCCGGCGCCCTCGTCACTCGCACGAACTCCGGGTTGAGCACATGGTCGGGAACGTAGCGGGTGAGCAGCGGATGCTTCCAGACCTGGCTTTCCTGGCTCCAGAAAGGCTCGCCGCCAAGGCCGCCATAGGTCACTCCGAGAGTCGGAGTGTAGCCGACCCTGGTCTGGCCGAAGAAGCTAAGCACGTCCTCGTACAGCATCGCCTGCGGGATGTTGTGCTCGAGCGTCGTGTTGCCGTCGGCGATCAGAGCCATGTCCATGTTGAACTGCGACCCGCCTTCCGCGACCACCGCGATATTTTCGCGAAGGGCTGCCGCGACAACCTGCTGGCGCTGGTCGCGGCGGGGCTGGTTGTAGTTCTTGATGCTGTGAGCCCCCTGGACCTTGAGGCGGCGGACGTGAGCGAGCGCGTCCTCCAGGCTGTCGATCACCGCGTACCGACCGGGCGAACGGGCTCCGTACACGACCTCCCCGGTCGAGAAGGTGCGCGGAGCGAGGATGATCCCAGCCTTCTGCATTTCCGCTGCAGGGAATATCTCGCTCGACGTGCTCGACGGGTCATGAACCGTGGTCACTCCGAAGGCGAGGTGAGCGTGAGCGTCCCAGTTCTGCTGCGGGATGAGGTCATCCTCGCCTTGCGCTCCATGGGCGTGGGCGTCGATGAAGCCCGGAAGGATCGTCTTGCCGGTGACGTCCACCGTCCTGGCACCGGCCGGAACGGCGACTTCGCCCCGCCTCCCGACGGCGCTGATGCGGTTGTCCTGTACGATGATGACCCCGTCATCGATGATCCCGCCCTGATCGTTCGCCATGGTGACGATCCGGGCGCCGGTCAGCGCGACGGCGCCGGTCGGCTTGTCGGCCGGAGCGGCGACTGCGATCGGGACGCCGGTCTTGGGCGCGGTGTAGGTCGCCCCGCCTCCAGTGCCGATCGCCGCCGTGGCATCTGCGGAATAGACACTGGGGCCGAGGCTCCAGGCCAGGGTTCGGCCGCCGCCCGCCCAGTGGAAATATTGCCCGCCGTCGCCGCTGACCCGGGTCACCGGCATCTGGCTTGCCTTCGCGCCCAGATTCAAGGTCTTCGCCCCTTCGAAGAAGGGAGCGACGAAGACGTTGTAATTCTCTCGGAACGCGACATGCTCGCCCGTCGGGGAGACTTGGTAGCCGGTAACGAGGTCCCCCTGCGCGTGGGTTCGCCGATCCTTGCCGTTCACGTCCACGCTGACCAGCTTCAGCTTCTGGTCCTCATTGACCTGCATGTAGATCCGTTCGGAATTCGCTCCGTAGTGCGGATTGTCGCCCTTCGCGGTCAGCCGCACCGGCTCCCCGCCGTTCGCGGGCATTCGGAAGACGCCGGGATTCTCGGACCAGCGGTCGGAGGTCAGATAGCCGCCGCCGCCGCGCTCGAAGACGATCGTCTGCCCGTCGGGCGAGTATTGCGGCCTCCGGTAGTGGCCGGGCTGTCTGGTAATGGTGCGTGGCGCTCCGCCGGTGGCGGCAACGGTGCGGAGTTCCCCCAGCCGCTGGTCGTTCCAGCTGGCGAAGACAATCCGGCGGCCGTCGCGCGACCAGGCCGGGTCGAGCTGGAAATCCGAATCGCGTGGAGTCAGCAGCCGGGGCTCGCCGCCCGCCATGTCCTTGACGTAGAGGCGGCCGAAGCTTTCGAAGACCACGCGCCGCCCGTCGGGCGACACGCTCGCGAAGCGCGGGAGCTTCGAGACCACCGTCTCCTGCCACGCGTCCACGAGGGGCCGCGGCGGATCGACGACTGCTCGGCTATCCGAAATCTGGAACGGAATCTCCGCGGCGCCGGATCCGTCGAGGTTTACCCGCCGGATCTTGCCGCCGGCCCAGAAGACGATCGAGCGGCTGTCGGGGGTCCAGTCCATGTTCGGATAGACCCCTGTGATCGCCCAGGTCTCCTGCATGTCCTGGTCGAGCGCGTCGTAGATCTTGCGTTCCTCGCCGGAGCGAAGATCCTTCACGTATAGCTTCGATTTCGCGCGCTCGCGGCGGACAAAGGCCAGGTGCTTGCCGTCGGGCGAGGGCGCGGGGCGAACCGATCCACCGACTCCGGACGCCACCGTCGTCCGCTCCGCGGTCTTGAGGTCGTAGCGCTCGATCGCGAACAGTTGCTGGTTCGAGTTCTGAGCGTACTGGAACGTGCCGCCGGGCGTCGTGTCGCGGGTGAAGTAGATTCCGCTTCCGTCGGGTGTGAACATCGGCTCGCCCAGTTCCTTCTGGTGCTGCGGGTTCGGCCGCTCCACCAGCGCGACCCCGCCGCCGCCGCCGACATGGTACATCCAGATTTCACCCGTGCCCGCGGAGCGCTGCGTCGTGAAATGCTTGCGGGCTGCGATGTAGCGGCCGTCGGGGCTCCAGGTCGGGTTGTTGAGAAGAGTGAACGTCTCCTTGGTGAGCTGCTTTTTGCCGGAGCCGTCCAGGTTCATGAGCCAGATATTGTCGCCGCCGCCGCGGTCGGAGGTGAAGGCGATCTGGCGCCCGTCCGGCGAGAATCGCGGCTGCACTTCGTAGGGCATGCCTTCTGCGATTCGGGTGGCGCGTCCGCCGCCGATCGGCATGGTATAGATGTCGCCGAGCAGGTCGAACGCGATGGTCCGGCCGTCCGGGCTGACGTCCAGGTTCATCCAGGTGCCTTCGCTGACGTTGATCGGCACCTGCCTCGTCGGGAGCGGCGGCGCGGCTACGTCCCACTTCTTGGCGTTCTTGTCCTCATCCGGCTTGTCCTGGGCGAGCGCCGTCGAGGACATCAGCAGAAGCGAAATTGCGGCCAGGCGTCTGATCATAAGGCTCCGAGGATGGCGCCGGGACGGCGCAAAGTTGACGTGACGAAGAGGCGCAGCGTGCAACAACCCCGCATTCCGCGCAAGCGGCTCTATCCGCCGGGATTCCGCCGAATCTGCCTAACCTGCTTTATCAGCGGCCGGAAAAGCAGGAACTGTGCCGTGGCACAACCGTTCATCTGGGACCGTTAACAACCCGGAACGAATGAATGAGCAGTGGCAGTGCTAACCCTGCGGCTTCCAAGCTGGAGCTATGGGGCGGAGTCGAATGCACGATCGTTCGTGTTCGGGATGACTATCGCGACCAGACCGCCGAGACCGGTCATCGCGCCCGCGCGTCCGACATAGACCTCATGGCGGACCTGGGCGTGCGCACCGTGCGCTATCCGATCCTCTGGGAAGCCATTGCTCCCGATCGGCCGAACGAGCTCGACTTCTCCTGGGCCGACGAGCGGCTGGAGATGCTTCGGGAGCGCGGGATCGGGGTGATCGGCGGCCTTCTCCATCACGGCTCCGGTCCCCGCTATACCAGTCTTCTAGACCCCGACTTTCCGAAGAAGCTCGCCGACTTCGCCGCCCGGGTGGCGGAGCGTTATCACTGGATCGAGCGCTGGACGCCGGTCAATGAGCCGCTGACCACCGCGCGCTTTTCCGGACTCTACGGCCATTGGTACCCGCACGGCCGGGACTACCCGACTTTTCTCCGCGCCCTTGCCAATCAGTGCCTCGGCACGATGGAGGCGATGCGCGCGATCCGGGCGGTTCGGCCGGGCGCCTTGCTGATCCAGACGGAGGATTTGGGCAAGACTTTCGCCACGGCGCCGCTCCAGTACCAGGCGCGGCACGAAAACGAGCGGCGCTGGCTCAGCTTCGATCTTCTGGCCGGGCGGGTGGACGAGAGCCATTCCTGGCACAAGACCCTGCACGGAGCCGGCATAAGCTGGGGCGAGCTGGATGCGCTGGCGACTGGCGAGGCCAGGCCGGACATGCTCGGAATCAACCACTACCTGACCAGCGAACGCTTCCTCGACCATCGTCGCCGGCTCTATCCAGGCCATCCCGCCGGCGGGAACGGGCGCGACCGCTACGTGGACGCGGAAGCGGTTCGAGTGAAGCGACTGCACCTTCAGACAGGCTTCGGACCGCGCCTTCGCGAAGCGTGGGAGCGGTACGGAATTCCGATGGCCATCACCGAAGTGCATCACGGCTGCACCAGGGACGAGCAATTGCGCTGGTTCGCCGAGGTCTGGGAGACGGCGGGCTCGCTGGTCGAGGAAGGCATGGACCTTCGTGCGGTCACCCTCTGGTCGCTGTTCGGCAATGTCGACTGGCGCTCCCTCCTGACCCAAAAGGACGGAGTCTACGATGTGGGGGCCTTCGATACGCGCAGCCCGCAGCCGAGGCCTACGGCCCTTGCCAAGGCGGCCGCCGCTTACGGGCACGGCCGGGACTTCGATCATCCGGTGCTCGACACCACCGGCTGGTGGCGGCGGCCGGAGCGGCTCTATCCCTGGAACGGGCGCTGCAGGTCGTTCGAGCCGGGCGGACGCAAGCTCGTCATAACGGGAGCGACGGGGACCCTTGGCCGGGCCTTTGCACGCATCTGCGAGCATCGCGGCCTTCCTTTCTGCCTTACCACCCGCGACGAGCTCGATATCACCGACGCCCGTTCGGTGAAGCGGGCTCTGAAGCAGCACAAGCCGTGGGCGGTGATAAACTCGGCAGGCTTCGTGCGCGTTGCAGACGCAGAGAACGAGCGCGACGCGTGCCTGGAGGCAAACGCATCGGGGGTGGAGAACCTGGCCCGCGCCTGCGCCGCCGCGGCCATCCCGCTGGTCACCTTCTCGTCTGACCTGGTCTTCGACGGCAGCCTCGGCCGCCCCTATGTGGAAAGCGACGAGCCCCGCCCAGCCAACGTCTACGGCCTCAGCAAGGCGGAGGCCGAGCGCCACGTGCGCGAAATCGCGCCCGAAGCGTTGATCGTCCGAACCAGCGCCTTCTTCGGGCCGTGGGACCGCTACAACTTCGCCTGGAACGTGCTCAACGCCATCGCCCGCGGAGAGCCGGTACAGGCCAGCCGCACGGCAGTCATTTCCCCGACCTTCGTGCCTGACCTCGTCCATGCCACGCTCGACCTGCTGATCGACGGGGAGACGGGCATCTGGCACCTGGCGAACCAAGGCGAGCTCAGCTGGTACGAATTCGCGGTGCGCTTGGCGCAAGGGGCGGGACTGGACAGCTCGCTCGTTCTGCCGATGGAAGGGGAGCCGTCCAACACCGCTCTCGTGAGCGAGCGCGGCACCATATTGCGTCCGCTGGAGGGAGCCATCGACGACTACCTGCGGGAGATCGCGCACCTCATGGAGCCGGTCGAAGAAATGGATGTAGCGGCCGAATAGCGCCGCCGCATCTCGTCTCAATCAGGAAATTATACGGCCGGAGCCGAAGCCGCCTATTCGGCGGCTTCGGTCCAGACGGTCTGGCGGAGTGCGGGCTTGCCGCTTGCCTTGCGCTTCTGGTCGAGGCGCCGGAACGCTGCGAGCGCCTGGCCCACGACCTGGTCCATGTTGTAGTAGCGGTAGGTCGCCAGCCGCCCAACGAACGTGACGTTCTGGGTTACGTCGGCGAGCGCCTCGTACTTCTTGAACAGCTCCTGGTTCTCGGGCCGCGGGATCGGATAGTAGGGATCGCCCTCGGCGCTCGGATATTCGTAGGTGATGCTGGTCCTGGGGTGCTTCTGCCCTGTGAGGTACTTGTACTCGGTGATCCGAGTATAGGGCACCTGCGGGTGCGGGTAGTTCACCACCGCGACCGGCTGGAAGACCTCCTGGTCGATCACCTTGTGCTCGAATCGAAGGCTCCGGTACGGGAGCTTGCCGTACTTCCACCCGAAATACTCGTCGATCGGCCCGGTGTAGATCACATGGCCGGCGTCGATATCATCCATCACGTCCCGGAAATCGGTGCTTAGCAGAACGTCGATGTTCGGATGGTCGAGCATGTTGTTGAACATGGCCGTGTACCCGTCCGCAGGCATGATGTTGTGCTTGTCGGAGAAGTAGCGGTCGTCGGTGTTGGTGCGGGTGGGAACGCGCGAGGTCACCGACTTGTCCAGCTCACTTGGGTCCAGGCCCCACTGCTTGCGCGTATAGCCTTGGAAGAACAGCTCGTAGAGTTCGCGTCCGACCGCGGAGATCACCACGTCCTCGGAGGTCCTGATCTCGTCGACCGGCTCAGCGCGCGAAGCCAGGTAGGCTGCGGCTTCGTCGTCGGTCTTGAGGTCGAGGCCGAAGAGCTTGTTGAGAGTGGTCCGGTTGATCGGGATCGGCACCAGCTGCCCCCGAACGTCGGCGAGCACCCGGTGCTCGTACGGGCGCCAGGTGGTGAACTGCGACAGATAGTCGACGATCTCGTCGGAATTGGTGTGGAAGATGTGCGGCCCGTACTGGTGGATCAGTACGCCCGCCTCGTCGAGATGGTCGTAGGCGTTCCCCGCGACGTGCGGCCGCTTGTCGATGACGAGCACGTGCGCGTCGTGCTGGCTCGCAAGCCGCTCCGCCAGGACGGATCCGGCGAAGCCCGCCCCGACCACCAGGTAGTCGTACTTCTTCTCCGTGTGGCTCTTGATGACATTGGGTCCGGCGACGGGCGCGCTCAGCGTTTCCTTCACCAGCCCTGCCATCCGCGCATAGGTCGTGTCCCAGCTGAGGTTGGCGAGCTTCTCGTCGACCTCGTCCAGCCACTCGGAGCCACTGCGGGCAAGATCGAGGGCGTCCTCGCACGCCTTGATGAAGGCCTCGGGCCCGTCGGCGATGAACACCGAGTCCATGTCGCCATAGTGGCGGATCACGTCGGTGATCGGAGTGGAGACCACAGGCCGGCCGCCGGCGAGATATTCCGGGGTTTTGGTCGGCGAGATGAACCGTGTCGACTCGTTGATCGCGAATGGCATCAACGCGACGTCCCAGCCGCCCAGATAGACCGGCAGCTCTTCATACTGCTTGCCGCCGAGATAGTGGATGTTGGCCCGTAGCGGCAGGTCGGCAGGATCGATCTTCACGACCGGACCCACGATTACGATGGACCATTCGGGATGAGCGTCCGCTACGGCGGCGATCATCTCCAGGTCCATGCGCTCGTCGACGACGCCGTAGAAGCCGAAGCGTGGGCGGGGCAGCATGCACTGGTCGTCCGGAGCGGCGTCCATCGCTCGGGCGCGGCCGAAATGGGCCCGGTCGACGCTTGAGGGGAATGGATGGATGTTCGGGTGGCGGTTTTTCTTCGCTTCGTAGAGGCTGTACCCGCCGGTGAAGACCACGTCGGCAGTCGCGAGAAGCTCGCGCTCCAGCTCGAGCAGCTGAGGCGGCGCGAATTTGAAGTTGGCCAGCTCGTCCATGCAGTCGTAGACGGTGGAGACCGCCTCGAGGTGCCTCGAGAAGGGCAGCATCATCGGCGTGTAGTACCAGCGGATGAACGGGCCCTGCTCGGCCGACAGGAATGAGTCGAGCAGGGTGCGCAGAGTCGCGGCGCGCTGCGTCTCGTCCATGCTCTCGGGAAGCGAGGGGGTGACGACGGTCACGCCCGTCTCGGCGCAGACCCGAACGCCGAGCGCCGGCTCGCAGTCGGGGAGGGCGTTTTCGGGCTCTTCCCAGTAGATCACCCGCCGATCCTTGGCGAAGCGGCTCATCAGGTGCTGCGGGCGCTGAAAGACGAAGTTCCACCGCAAGTGGGAGAAGCAGATCAGAGCTGCGTCATCCGACGGAAGGGCGGCAGCCGTGGCAGGCCCCCCGGAGGAGGCGGTGGAGAAGTTGACCAATGTAGACCCCTGTGAACGAATGGAACTAAAGACAAACGTCAGCGGACCGTAACGAGTTCCGCAACGCAGCATCTTTGCTGTTAATGTAGGTTAGATTCGGGCCGGAAACAAGCCGAACCGAGCAATTTTGCGGGTCGTTACGGCCCCGGAAGTCACTGGTCAAGAGCCGATTTCAGCTCCTCCAGCCAAGGCTTGGCGGTACCGTCGGAAGGCGCCCGCCAGTCGCCGCGCGGGCTCAAACTGCCGCCCGCCGACACCTTCGGCGAGTTGGGAAGGGCCGACCGCTTGAACTGACTGGTCTGGAAGAACCGAAGCAGGAACTCCTCCAGCCACCTGCGGATCGTCGGCAGGTCGTAGGAGCGCTTCAGATGCTCCGGGAAGCCGATCGGCCAGAGTCCCTTCTCCCGGTCGTGCCAGGCCTGCCAGGCCATGAACGCCACTTTCGACGGCGGCTGACCGCTCCTAAGGATGTGGAACAGGAAGAAGTCGTGAAGCTCGTAGGGGCCGATGCGGTCTTCCGTGCTTTGCATTCCCGCTTCGTCTGCAGGCACCAGCTCCGGCGAGATCTTGGTGTCGAGGATGGCTTCCAGGATCCGGTCGGTCGCCGGATCGAACTGGTTGCTCTTTACGGCCCAGCGGATGAGGTACTGGATCAGGGTCTTGGGAACACCGGCATTGACGCCGTAATGGCTCATATGGTCGCCTACGCCGTAGGTGCACCAGCCCAGCGCCAGCTCGCTCAAGTCCCCGGTGCCGACGACGAAGCCGCTTCGCTGGTTGGCGAGGCGGAAGAGATAGTCCGTTCGAAGTCCGGCCTGCACGTTTTCGAACGTGATGTCGTACAGGGGCTCACCCCTGGCGAACGGGTGCCCCATGTCGCCGAGCATCTGCCGCGCGGCAGGCTTGATGTCGATCTCCTCGCCGACCACTCCCAGCGCGTTCATCAGCGCCCAGGCATTGCTCCTGGTCGTGTCGGACGTCGCGAAGCCCGGCATTGTGAAGCCCAGGATCGTGCTTCGAGGCAGCTCCAGATAATCGCAGGTCTTGGCCGCGACGATCAGCGCGTGGGTGGAATCGAGGCCCCCTGACACGCCAATGACGAGATGCTTGCCGCGGGTTGACATGAAGCGCTTTGCAAGGCCCTGCACCTGGATATTGAACGCTTCGTAGCAATCCTGGTCCAGCTGCTCCGGCCGGTTCGGGACATAGGGGAAGCGGCGGAGGCTTCGCTCGAAGCCGATGTCGGCGAGCGCCGGCTTGTGCTCGAGATGGATTCGGCGAGCGCATTTCTCCGGATGGCCGGCAGCGACCGCATTGTCGTTGAAGGTCGGCATCCGCATCCGCTCGAGCCGGAGCCGTTGCACGTCGATGTCGGCAACCGCCATCTCCGGCTCGCGAGCGAAGCGGCTGCTCTCCGCAAGCAGCTCGCCAAGCTCGTAGATCGAGCCCTGACCGTCCCAGGCGAGGTCGGTCGTGCTCTCGCCGGGCCCGGAGGCCGCATAGATATAGGCCGCGCAGCAGCGGCTCGACTGGGAAGCGCAGAGCAATGCCCGCTCGCTCGCCTTTCCGATCGTGATGTTGGACGCCGACAAATTGCACAGGATCAGCGCACCCGCCAGGGCGCCCACCGTGGAGGGCGGCTGCGGCGCCCAATAATCCTCGCAGATCTCGACGTGGAAGATGAAGTCGGCAAGGTCCTCGGCTGCGAAGATGAGGTCCGTTCCGAAAGGCGCGGTCTGACCTGCAACCGCAATGTCGATGCCGTTGAGGCCGATCCCGGAGACGAACCAGCGCTTCTCGTAATATTCGCGGTAATTGGGAAGGAAGCTCTTGGGAACGACGCCGAGGATTTGGCCGCGCGAGATCACCAAAGCGCAATTGTAGAGGCGCCCGTTGCGGCGGAGCGGCGCGCCCACGCACAGCACCGGCCCCAGCCCTGCCGTGGCTTCGCAGATTTCGGCAATGCCCTGTTCCACCCGGTCCAGGAACGCCTCCTGCAGGTGCAGGTCGTCGACGGCGTAGGAGGAGACGTTGAGCTCCGGAAAGACGATCAGGTCGATGCCGCGGCCGTCAGCTGCGCGGGCCAGAGCGATCGTCTGCTCTACGTTGAAGGCGACGTCTCCGGACGACGCGAGCGGAGTCGCGGCCGCGGTTCGGACGTAGCCGTGGCGATGGATTGCTGCAAAGGGGGGGTGGTTGTCCCTCTTCGCCATCAAAGCATCTCCGTCATCATCTCGACCGCGACCCTCATGCACTCGACGCGTGTAGCACCTCTGCCGATTGGGCCAAAATGCTCCTCGCGATGGGCCGTCGTCCGCCCTTTCCTCGCGCAGCCGAAATGGACGAGGCCGGGCTCGTCTCCCTTGTCGGCGAAGCCGGTGACCGAAAGCGCGATGTTGGCTCGGGACCGCTCCAGAGCGCCCTCAGCCATCGCCACGGCGACTTCCTGCGAAACGGCGCCCACCCGGTCGATCAGGTCGAGCGGTACTCCAAGCATCTCGTTCTTGGCCTCGTTGGTGTAGGTGACGAAGCCGCGGTCGAAGGCGTGCGCCACCCCCTGCACATCCGTCAGCAGGGAAGCGAGCATTCCGCCGGTGCAGCTTTCCGCGGTGGCGAGGACGATCTCCCGCTCGCACGCCTTGGAAAGCAGCCTTCGAGCCGCTTCCTGGGTGTCGTCGGGAAGTACCGGGAACAGGGTTTCGGTGTCTTGCACGCAATCTATCCTTGCTGACTTGCACGCGCGGAACCGCGCCTCGCCCCCGGTTGTTCCCGAACCACATAACAGGAGGCACGCAAAAATGGCTGAGCAGGGCAAGCAGGACGCGATCCAGCTCCTCACGCAGGACCACCGCAAGGTCGAAGAGCTGTTCGGGCAGTTCGAGAAGGCCCGCGAGGACTCCAAGAAGGAGGAGATCGCCCGCCAGATCTGCACCGAACTGAAGGTCCACGCGATGCTGGAGGAGGAGATCTTCTATCCCGCGCTTCGCGGCAGGATAGACGGGGACGATCTCGACGAGGCCTATGTCGAGCATGACGGCGCCAAGGTGCTGATCAACGACATCGAAGCGGGCGGGCCCGACGCCGAATTCTACGACGCCAAGGTGAAGGTGCTGCAGGAACAGATCGAGCATCACATCAAGGAAGAGGAGAAGGAAAGCGGCAACCTGTTCGAGCAGGCCCGTTCCGCCGATGTGGACCTGGAAGCGCTCGGCGACCGGATGGCATCACGCAAGGCCGAGCTGATGGAGATGGCGCAGGAGGAGGGCCTTCCGCCAGCGCAAACCGCCACGATGGAAACGCAGTGACATGGAAAGAAAGACAGCGATCGTAACCGGGATCGGAGCCGCATGTGCGGCGGCGGTGGGCTTCGTATTCGGGCGCCGGGTGTTCGCCACCCACCGCCACGACGAGGGCGATGCTCCGGCGCTCAATGTCGAGAAGCCGGCCGGCCCCGTGGGGAATAGCGGGAGCGCCCGCGCGGCAGGCCCTGAATCGATGCGCGACCCGCCCAAGGACTGGACGGAGGTGGACGAGGCTTCCGACGAATCCTTCCCGGCCAGCGACCCCCCGGCCACCAACCCCCACGTGGACTGACTGCTAGGCGGGCGGCGGGGCGTCCTTGTCCGCGCCGTCGGCAAGGATGGTGCGGCGCGCCGCCACCAGCTCGCGCATCGCGGCCGCGCTCGCCGCTCCCCAGACCACGTGCGCCGCAAGCATCAGCAGGTTGCGGCGCGCCGGGTGATCCGTCGCCGGCTTCAATATGCGCGCCGCCGGGATCCAGCCCATATAGCTTCCAAGCCAGATGCCGACGCCGCCGAGTGCGCCGCTCACCGGTCCCATCGTGGCGTTAGCGGCTCCAAGCAGAGCGCCGCTTGCGGCCCCGTAGGCGAAATGTGCAGCGGTGGTGACGTCCTTTGCTGCTTCGCCGTGAAGGGGAACGTCTGCCTTGGCCGCGGAAGAGTCGATGATCTCGCGCGGGGTGAGTGGATATCGCTCCCGGGGCGGAAGCTTCTGGTGCATCCGGCGCATCGCGGCCGTCATTGCGAGGGTTCCTGCAAAGCCGGCAATGGCTCCGATGAGAAGCCGGCTCCCAACTTTCAGATCCTGGTCCTTCAAAGGCTCAACTCCGCACGCGTTTCATCAATCGCAAGATGATCTGGTACGCTGGTGAACGCTGGAAACTCGAATGCGTACCACCGGCGCAGCGAAATAGCGCTTGCACGCTCGCTACAAATGTAGTCTCATCTCACCTGCAAGGGAGAGGCGATTCGGATGCTGGAGAAATTGCCACCACGCGAGCGGCAGATCGTCGACCTTCTGTACGTGCGCGGAGACGCCACCGTCGCAGAGCTGTGCGAGGCGTTGCCCGTGGCACTCAGCGCGTCCGCCGTGCGCGCCATGCTCACCAGGCTTGAGGCCAAGGGAGTGGTCAGCCGGCGGCAATCGGAACGCGGTTACGTGTACGCGCCCGCAGTGCCGCAAACGGCGGCCAAGCAGTCCGCACTATCCCAAGTCGTACGAGTGTTCTTCAACGGCTCGCCCGTTGGCGCCGCAAGCGCGCTTCTCGGCATGTCGGGAAAGCTCGACGATGAAGAGCTGGACGAACTGGAAAAGCTGATCGCCGATGCGCGGAAGGGGCAGCGCAAATGACCTACGACTTGATCGACATCGGCTGGAAGACCGCCATCACTAGCGGCCTGGCGCTGCTGCTTCTGACTCTCCTCAAGAACCGGTCCGCGGCCGAGCGTTCGTGGATCGCCCACGCAGGCCTGCTGGCAACGCTTCTCCTTCCCCTTGCGGTGCTCACAATCCCGCGCTGGCAGGTCGAAGCGCCAGTCTCGCTTCCGGATGTGATGGTCGCTAGCCAGCCTCTCGCCAGCGCGGCCCGACAGGCCGTTAGCGCCTCCGTCTCGGCCCCGGCCCCTGCTGCCGTTGCGCCCCCCTCCGCCTTTGACCTCGAAACGCTGTCTCTGCTCCTTTACGCGGTTCCGGCAGCCCTGCTTCTGCTCGTCACTCTGGTGGCGGTGATCCGACTGTTCGCGTTGCGCGGCCGCGCCTCTGTCATGGTTGAGCAACACTGGCTCAGCGCGCTTGCTCACGCCCAGCGGCGAATGGGTTTCAAGCACGGCACGGCCTTGCTGGTGAGCAACGAGCTCGCCTCCCCGGTCAGCTGGGGTATATTGCGCCCGATCATCCTGTTGAACGAACGGGCCGTCAGCTCCTCCTCTGAGGCCGAGGCGATCATCGCGCACGAGCTCGCTCATGTCGCTCGGCTCGATTGGGCCAAGCTGCTCATCTGCCGCGCCGCGACCGCCTTGTTCTGGTTCAACCCGCTCGTATGGCTACTCGCCCGGCAATGCCACCAGCTTCGCGAAGAAGCAGCCGACGATGCGGTGCTTCGAAGCAACGTCGTCAGCACCGACTATGCGGCCCTGCTGGTGGGTGCTGCAAGGCACGAGAGCAAGGGTTTGCTGCTCGCGGCGAACGGAGTCGCTCCAGGGCGCGGGTCGCTGAAGCGCCGGGTGGCGCGAGTGCTGGACTCGAAGCTCTCACGCAGCCCGGCGAGAATGGCCTGGGCGTCGGCTTGCTCGGTGGGCGCGATCCTCATTTCCGCTCCGCTGTCGGCGCTGACGCCCGTCAACCCACTGCCGCCGTCGGTGTCCCAGTTCGTCGTCGCGCAAGCGCCTGTGCCGACTGCGGCTAGAGTGACCCCGCCGACTGCGGCGGCTGTGGACTCCGTGGCCGCTCAAGCCGCGGTCGAATTACCCCGGATGCCCGCTACGGCACCGCTGGCGGATACCCCGGCCGCTGCAGCGGTGGCGGCAGCGGCAGGCTCGGCGGCAGTCGCCGTGGAGACGAAAGCGAGCCTGGTTGTCAGCGCTGCCATTGCTTCTGCCTCAGCCGCGGCGGAGGCGCATCCCCACCCCGCGCCGCAGCCGGCGCCGCAGCCCGCGCCGCAGCCGGTGCAGGCGAACGGGCGGCTTAGCCCCGACATGCTGATCAAGATGAAGATCCATGGCGTCACCCCGGACTACATAAGCTCCCTCGCTGCTGCCGACCCGAGCCTCGCCAACCTCTCGCCCGATGACCTCGTGAAGATGCGAATTCATGGGGTCACGGCCGCGAAGGTGAGGCAGTTCGCGGACCTTGGCTACCGTAACCTCAACCGCAAGCAGCTGATGAACATGTCCATCCATGGTGTGACGCCGGACTACGTCCGCGAGATGGCGCGAGCGGGATATCCGGGGCTCCCCGCAGATCAGCTGATCAAGATGCGAATACACGGCGTCACGCCTGCATATGTGCGGGAATTCAGGTCCCGGGGTTATGACGATCTCACCGCTAACGAAATCATCAACATGCGTATTCACGGGGTGACCCTCTCCGCTGGCAACAGTCCGTGACCCGCTGAGAAACGGCTGCCGCGACAGCAGTTTACCAAAGCAGTCGCACGCCTTGCGGTCTCAGGAGACCGAGTGAGAGCCTGCGCCCGCGCAAGATAGAAATCAGGAGGATGTAATGGTCCAGAAGTACCTTCTTGCAGCAGCCGGAGCGATCGCTCTAGCATCAATTGCCACGACGGCGTCTTCCCAGAACCTGCCGATAGAATGGACAATAAGCCCCGCGAAGCCGGATCGAGGGTCTGGACCGTGGGTGCAGCTGGCCCTGAGCTACCGCCTCGACAAGTCGCACAGCATGAATTCCCGCCGGTATGCCCTTTCCGAGCTTCGTGGCTTGACGGCGGAGCAGCTTTCGTCGGTGCAGGGGGTGCCTGCGAGGTTCAGCATGGTCCGCGAAGCCGGGCGCCTCGATTGCGACGGCATCGTGCGTCAGTGGCGGGGGACAGGGGAGTGCCGCTTCTTGCCGGACGCGGCATTCGCCGCGGCCCTGGAGCGGCGCGGCATTGGTCGGCCCAACGCGCAGCAGCAATATCAGCTGACCCTGCAGGATGTCGGCACGCCCTTGCTTCAGGAACTGGAGCGGCAGGGTTACAGGCAGCCCGACCTTAAGGGCTTGGTAGCCGCTGGGATCCATGGCGTCACGGCTCCCTACGTGCGTTCGATAGCGGAGTCCGGCTATCGCCTCGGTGACGTAAACGACCTGGTCAAGTTCCGCATCCACGGGGTCACCAGCGACTATATCCGCGATATGGGCGCGCTCAGTCCACCTGGAGGCCGTTTCTCGCCCGACGAACTCGTGTCGATGCGCATCCATGGCATCTCTCCCGAGAAGGTCCGCCAATATGCCTCGCTTGGCTACCGCAACCTCAGCCGCAAGCAGCTGATGAGCATGTCGATCCATGGCGTCACCCCGACCTTCATCAGCGAACTGTCGAAGGCGGGCTACCGAAACCTCAGCCCCGAAGAGCTGGTGAGGATGCGGATCCACGGCGTGACGCCCGGCTACATCCAGGAGATGCGAGCTGCGGGCTACCAGCTCCCAAGCGCCGACCAGCTGGTGCGGATGCGGATCTCGGGCTTCCGGCCCGGCCGCCACCGGTGAGGTGCCAAGTTCTGGCAACCGGGGAACTTTCTCGCGCTGAAAGCGCTGAGCCCCTTCTGGGGAGGCTCAATTGGACAACGCGACCTACTACGCCCGGCTTGAAAAAGGCGCCCGCTATCTTGCGTCGGTCGCCGCCAATGACGACGAGCGCCGGGAGCACCTGGGCTGGGCCAACCGCTACCACCGCCTGGTCTGTGATGCCGCGGTTCCAAGCCATTGCACCCTCGTCAGGGCCGCCTCCCACTCTTAAGGAGCGCGCCCCCAGGGGGCATCCACAAACCGCCTGATCCACTCCGCAACGCGTCGGCTGTCGTTCGGCCCCTGGAGCGAGGCAATCGCTGCATCGGCGTCCGGAAGCCGGTCCCGCCTGCTGTCTATCAGAGCGGCCGCATAGTCCGGCTGGAACTCCGGGTGGAACTGAAAGGAGATCGCCGGCTGGTCTTCGTAGGAGAGGAAGCCGATGTCGCAGAAGTCGCTGCCCGCCAGCACTCTGGAGTTCGGCGGCCGCTCGACCACTTGATCCTGGTGGGACACCGGGACGGCGAGCTTTCGTGCTCCGTCCATCCAAGGCTCCTTGTCGAAGACCCCATATTCCTGCAGTCCCACGCCCCAGCCCTTGTGCGACTTCGTCACCCGCCCGCCGAACGTCTCAGCCATGATCTGGTGGCCGAAGCAGACCCCGACCAGCTTCGCCCTGCCCTTGGCGTCGGCGAGGAAGGCCTTCAGCCGCGGAATCCAAGGCAGCGGATCGTAGACTCCGGCCGCCGATCCCGTGACCAGATAGACTTCGTGATCTTTGGGGTCGCTCGGATACTCCCCGCCCACCACGTCGTAGCTCGCCCCCACATAATCGTCGCCCAGAAGCCTTCTGAACATCTCCGGATAGCGGCCGAACCGCTCCGCGAGCGGCGCGGGCGGGGCGCCGGTCTCGAGTATAGCAATCTTCACGCGATGCCGCCTCGACCTTCGAAGGCCGCTTCAAGCACCTGCCGAGCCGCGGCGGCATCGAACCGGACCGGGTTGCCGCCCGCGCTTGGATCGGCCTCGGCCATGAGTGCGATCCGCTCGATGCTGTCGCGCTCCACGCCCAGCGCTCCGAGCGCGTGAGGGATGGAAAGCTCCTCGCGAAGCTGAAGCACCCATTCGAGCAGTCCTGCGAAGGAGTGGCTGGGCAGGCCGACATATCCTGCCAGCCGCCCGATCCGCTCCTCGATGGCGCTCCGGTTGAAGTCGAGTACGTAGGGCATCAGCACCGCGTTGGTGAGGCCGTGGTGGGTCTTGTAGAGCGCTCCGATCGGGTGGGAGAGGGCGTGCATCCCGCCGAGCCCCTTCTGGAAGGCGGTCGCTCCCATCGATGCTGCGACAAGCATGCTTCCGCGCGCTTCAAGGTCGCTCCCGTCGCTGACGGCGCGCCTAAGCCAGTCGTGGATGAGCTTCACTCCTTCCACGGCGATTCCGTCCGCCATCGGGTGGAAGCCGGGAGCGCAATAGGCCTCCAGGCAATGGGCGAGAGCGTCCATTCCCGTCGCCGCGGTGACGTGCGGCGGAAGGCCGAGCGTCAGCTCCGGGTCCATGATCACGATGCCCGGCATCATCTTGGGGTGGAAGATGATCTTCTTGACGCCCTCGGCTTCGTCGAGGATGACGCCCGCGCGGCCCACTTCCGACCCCGTGCCGGCGGTGGTCGGAACCGCGACCACCGGTGCTATGCCGTCGGGATCGGCGCGCGACCACCAGTCATCCTTGTCCTCGAAGTCCCACAAGGGGCGCTTCTGTCCGGACATGAAGGCGATCACCTTGCCGACGTCGAGCGCGGCGCCCCCGCCAAAGGCGATGACGCCGTCATGGGAGCCCTCGGCGTAAGCGGCAACGCCCGCCTCTATGTCGGCGCCGACCGGGTTGGGCTGGATCGCTGAGAAGACCTTAGTCCCGACCGCCGCGGCAGCGTCCTCGACCATCGGCATTTCCGCGAGGCCCCGGTCCGTCACCAGCAGCGGCCTTGCCATTCCGAGCGAGCGGCAGGCATCGGCGAGCTCCGCGATCCGGCCGGCCCCGAAGCGTATCGCAGTCGGGTAGTTCCAGTTGGCGTTGGAAAGGCCCATCAGGCGCTCCTCAGGTGAAAGGACTTGGGCCTGGTCACGCTCTCGTAGCCGTATCGCCCAAGGGAAGCGCCGCGCCCGCTGTCCTTCACTCCGGTCCAGGCAAGCTCCGGATCGAGATAGTCGCAGCGGTTGGCGAAGACGGTTCCAGCGTCAAGCTGAGCGCCCAGCCGCTCTCCAGCTTCGATGTCGGCAGTCCAGACGGAGGCGGTGAGGCCATAAGGAGAGTCGTTCATCAGCCGCACCGCCTCTTGGTCATCCTTCACCGGCATCAGCCCTACGACCGGCCCGAAGCTTTCCTCGCGCATCACGGC